>NZ_JBHVVM010000003.1:0-434264 GCF_042883525.1 Streptomyces sp. NPDC058195 | reverse complement strand
TCGCCGCAGCTGTACATCGCTTCGGGTATCTCGGGTGCGATCCAGCACCGGGCCGGGATGCAGACCTCCAAGACGATCGTCGCGATCAACAAGGACGCCGAAGCGCCGATCTTCGATCTCGTCGACTACGGCGTCGTGGGTGACCTCTTCGAGGTCGTGCCCCAGCTCACCGAGGAGATCAACACCCGCAAGGGCTGAACCCGGGGGACACACGGCACGGGGCCGTACGGTGCACACGCACCGTACGGCCCCGCACCCGTTCCCACGGCCATTGACGCAGGTCCGGCCGCCTTATAGCTTCACTATACGGATTACCGATTCCGGGAAGCGGAAACAACGTGACTGTGGAGGGTGTGGAGATGGGGCAGCAGGAGAAGGTGGCAACGAGCCTCACCGGTGCGGTCAGCGAGGAGATCAGCGCTTCCCTCACCGCGGTCGACGCCGAGCTCGCACGCCGCTATCCGGGCGACCCGGGCACCCGCCAGCCCGTCCACACGGTCTACGTCCCCGGCGACGCGTTCACCGCTGGCACCATCCGTTCCTGGGGCGACCAGGCGCTGAAGGCCCTCAACGAGCACGCGCCCGACGCCGCGTCCTTCGCCGCGGTCCTCGGCATCCCCGACGACCTGGCCGTGCCCGTCCACGACCGCGTCCGGGCCAAGCTGGAGCGCGAACCGGTCGAGGACCTGCGCATCGACTTCGAGGACGGCTACGGACCCCGCCCCGGCACCGAGGAGGACGAGGCCGCGGCCCGCGCCGCGCGGCTGGTCGCGCAGGCGTACGCGAACGGCACGGCGGCCCCGTACACGGGCATCCGGATGAAGTGCATGGAGGCCGCCGTACGCGACCGGGGCATCCGCACCACGGACGTCTTCCTCACCGGCCTGATGGAGGCGGGCGGCCTGCCCGACGGGCTGGTCCTCACCCTGCCCAAGGTGACCTACCCCGAGCAGGTCACCGCCTTCGTGCGCCTGCTCGAAGCCTTCGAGCGGGCGCACGGGCTGCCCGCCGGGCGGATCGGCTTCGAGATCCAGATCGAGACCAGCCAGTCCATCCTCGCCGCCGACGGGACCGCCGCCGTCGCCCGCATGATCGACGCGGCGCGCGGGCGGGCCACCGGCCTGCACTACGGCACCTTCGACTACAGCGCCTGCGTCGGCGTCAGCGCCGCCTACCAGTCCAGCGACCACCCGGCCGCCGACCACGCCAAGGCCGTCATGCAGGTCGCCGCCGCGGGCACCGGCGTACGGGTTTCCGACGGTTCGACCAACGTCCTGCCCGTCGGCCCCACCGACCGGGTGCACGAGGCATGGCGGCTCCACTACGGCCTCACCCGCCGCGCCCTGGCGCGCGCCTATTACCAGGGCTGGGACATGCACCCGGCCCACCTGCCGACCCGGTACGCGGCGGTGTACACCTTCTACCGCGAGGGCCTGGAGCAGGCCGCCGCCCGGCTCGCCGCCTACGTGGCCAAGGCGGGCGGCGACGTCATGGACGAACCCGCCACCGCCAAGGCGCTGAGCGGATACCTCCTGCGCGGCATCGACTGCGGCGCCCTGGACACCGCCGAGGTCGCCCGGCTGACCGGGCTGACGCGCGCCGACCTGGACGACTTCGCCTCGCCCCGCCGGGCCGGGCTCACGGTCACCGCTCCGTAGCCGCGCGGCGCACCGGGGCCGCGCGGTTCAGGAGGGCGGGAGCTCGCCGGAGCCGCGCGGAACGAGCCGGGTGGGCAGCACCACCCGGGCCGGGGGGTGCCCGGCCCCGTCGAGGCGGCGGAACAGCTGCTCGGCGGCGGTGCGACCGGCCGCCGCGGCGTCCTGGGAGACGACGGTGATGCCGAGCAGATCGGCCAGCTCGATGTCGTCGAAGCCGACCAGGGCGATGCGGCGTTCCTGCCCGGCGAGGACCCGCACCACCGTCACGGTCACCCGGTTGTTGCCCGCGAAGACCGCGGTGACCGGGTCGGGGCCGGAGAGCATCCGCTCGGTGGCGGCCCGGACCCGGCCGGGCTCGGTCGAGCCGAGCGACACCCAGCTGTCCATGACCTGCGTACCGGCGTCCGCCATCGCGGCGTGGTAGCCGCGCAGCCGCTCGGTGGCGGTGTGGATGCGCGGCTGGTCGCCGATGAAGCCGATCCGGCGGTGGCCGTGCGCGATCAGATGCGCGACACCCTCGCGGGCGCCGCCGAAGCTGTCGGACAGGACCGTGTCGGCGTCGATGCGGCCCGCGGGGCGGTCCACGAAGACGGTGGCGACGCCCGCCTTGAGCTCCGGTTCGAGATAGCGGTGGTCGTCACCGGCCGGGATCACGATGAGCCCGTCCACCCGGCGCGCGCACAGGGCGAGGACGAGCTCCTGCTCGCGCTCGGGGTCCTCGGCGCTCGACCCGTTGATGAGCAGGGCGCCGTGGGCCCGCGCGACCTCCTCCACCGCGCGGCTCAGCGGTCCGTAGAACGGATCGGCCAGATCCTCCAGGACCAGTCCGATCGAGGCGGTGCGGCCCTTGCGGAGCACGCGTGCGCTGTCATTGCGCCGGAAGCCGAGTGCCTCGATGGCCTCCTGGACCCGGCGCTCGGTGTCGGGTGTGACGCCCGGCTCGCTGTTGACCACGCGGGAGACCGTCTTGAGGCCGACTCCGGCGCGGGCGGCCACGTCCTTCATGGTCGGCCGGTTGCCGTAACGGGGCTCGGAGTGACGGGCGGTCTCGGTCACGGTGCGCTGTCCTGTCCTGTGGTGCCGGCCGGCCGCCGCGCGGGTGGTGCCACGGAGCCGACCGGGTCGTGTGCGGTCGAGCATAGGCCCTGGACAACGTTGTCAGCTGAAGGGAGACTTGGGCAGGCTGTGTCCCGAAGCCGCAGGTCCCCGCCCCCTACTCACGGAGCCGTGCCGATGCAATCCGACCTTGTCGCCGCGCTGGACGTCGGCGGCACCAAGATCGCCGGTGCGCTGGTGGGCGGCGACGGCGCTCTGCTCGTCCGGGCGCAGCGGCCGACGCCCGCCCGGGAGGGGGCCGAGACGGTGATGGGGGCGGTGGCGGAGGTGCTGGCCGAACTGTCCGGTTCGCCGCTGTGGGGGCGGGTGACGGCGGTCGGTATCGGAAGCGCGGGCCCGGTCGACGCGGCGGCCGGTACGGTCAGCCCGGTCAACGTCCCGGGCTGGCGCGATTTCCCGCTGGTGGAGCGGGTGGCCGGGGCGGTCGGCGGGATGCCCGTCGAACTGGTCGGCGACGGGGTCGCGATGACAGCCGCCGAGCACTGGCTGGGCGCCGCCCGGGGGTACGACAACGCGCTGTGCATGGTCGTGTCGACAGGCGTCGGCGGCGGGCTCGTGCTCGACGGCAGGCTCCGCCCCGGCCCCACGGGCAACGCCGGACACATCGGCCATGTGAGCGTGGACCTGGACGGCGATCCGTGTCCGTGCGGTTCGCGCGGCTGTGTCGAGCGCATCGCCAGCGGCCCGAACATCGCCCGCCGGGCGCTGGCGGACGGCTGGCGGCCCGGACCGGACGGCGACACCTCGGCGGCCGCCGTGGCCGCCGCCGCGCGGGCGGGGGACGGGACGGCCCGAGCCTCCTTCGAGCGCGCCGCGCAGGCGCTGGCCGCCGGGATCGCCGCCACCGCCGCCCTCGTCGAGATCGACCTCGTGGTGATCGGCGGGGGAGTGGCCGGTGCGGGCGACGTCCTGTTCGTACCGCTGCGCCGGGCCCTGCGCCGCTACGCCACGCTCTCCTTCGTCCGCCGGATCGAGGTGACCGCGGCGGTGATGGGCACGGACGCGGGGCTGGTGGGCGCGGCAGCGGCGGCAGCGCGGGTGGGACCGGACGGCACCGCCCGCCGCTGACCACTGGATGCGACGGAGGGGACGGCTCCGGGCGGGCTCCGGGCGGCTGGCGCGCGGGAGCCCGACCGGTGCCCCGTCAGCAGGTGATCCGCAGGTCCGCCCAGTCCGCGTGGTCGGAGTCGGTGCCGTCCCCGCCGTCGGTGACCACGAGACGGACGACGCGCGCGCCGCTCACGTCCGCGGTGATCGGCTGCGCGGGCATCGCGTTGGTCAGCACGCCCGTCGACGCCGCCTTCCTGCCGTCGGCCTGGATCTCGAAGACGACCGTCCCCCTGGCGCCCTTCTCGTCGTCCACGCCGACCTGCGCCGTCACGGTGGAGCAGGCCCCGCCCGCGTAGAACGCGACGGAGCTGTGGGCGTGCGCGCCGAGCCCCTTGGTGAAGACCGTGCCGCCGATCGTCATCGGGTTGCCGTCGCCCGCGCCGCTCTCACCGTTGCTGGTGTCCCGTTCGACCGGGCCCCAGCCGTTGCTCGCGGAGAGCTGCGGCAGATCGCTCAGGTAGCCGCCGCCCGCCGGGGGCGCGACCACCACCTGGGCCCCGAGCGGGATTGTGGACCGTACCCGGGCGCCGTTCGGTGCGCTGTACCGCGCGCTGAGGGTCAGGCCGTACGCGCCGACGGAGGTGCCCGCCGGGGCCGTCACCTGCCAGCGGGTGGTCAGCGACCGGCCGGTGGGCAGGGCGGGCGCACCGGTCGGCGACACGGCCCTCAGCTGCCAGCCCGAGGGGCCGTCGAGCCGTACCGAGACCGCTCTGGCGGGGGTGCGGCCCAGGCCGGTGACCGTGGTGGTCAGGGTGGTGGTGCGTCCGGCCTCCAGCAGCGGGGCGGTGTCGATCCCGAGCTCGACCGCGGGCGGGTACGCGGCCCACCCGCCGTCGGCGGCGACCCGCAGCAGCACGGTGCCGTGCGCCGGGACGGTCGCCGCCAGGGTGCCCGCCGTGTTGTACGTCCGGTGCTCCCACAGATCGCGCACCGTGTAGCCGTCGGCCTTCGGGAGCCCCGCCGCGGTGGCGGTCGTCGCGAGGCGCTGCGCGCTGTCGGTCTCGTTGAAGAGGGCGACCGCGCGGCTTCCGTCCGCCATCTCCTTGACGACCACCCAGCGTCCGCCGGTGGAGGAGAGCACGGTGCCCTGCTTGCCGAGCGGGTCCTGGTCGACCGCGATGACCTCGCGGTTGGAGAGGATCTCGTAGGTCTTCGCGCTCGCCCGGCGCAGATCGGAGCCGATGAGCAGCGGCGCCGCCATCACCGACCACATGGAGAAGTGGGTGCGGTACTCGGTGTCCGTCATGCCGCCGTTGCCGACCTCCAGCATGTCCGGATCGTTCCAGCGGCCGGGCCCGGCCGCTGCGGCCAGCGGCAGGTTCTGCTTCATGATCGACAGCATGCTGCCCCAGCTGTCGTTGATGTCGCCGGTCGTACGCCAGAGGTTGCCGACCTCACCGGCCCACTCCCAGGGCTTGTTCTGGCCCCATTCGCAGATGCTGTAGACGATCGGCCGGCCGGTCGCCTCCAGCGCGTCCCGCATCGTCGTGTAGCGCTTCTTCGCGTCGACGCCCTGGTTGTTGCAGTTGTCGTACTTCAGGTAGTCGATGCCCCAGTCGGCGAACTGCCGTGCGTCGCTGTACTCGTGGCCCAGCGCGCCCGGGAGCCCCACGCTGTCGCAGGTCCTGGTCCCGGCGCTGGTGTAGATGCCGATCTTGAGGCCTCTGGAGTGGACGTAGTCCGCGACGGCCTTGATCCCGTTCGGAAAACGCTTCGGATCGGCTTCCAGTTCTCCGTCAGCGTTGCGCTGCGGCCTGGCCCAGCAGTCGTCGAGATTGACGTACTGGTAGCCCGCGTCCTTGAGCCCTTTCTCGACGAAGATATCGGCGATCCCCTTGACCATCGATTCGTCGAACTCGGCCCGGCAATGCGTGGAGTTCCAGTTGTTGAATCCCATCGGCGGGGTGAGCGCAAGACCGTTTCCGGACTGCTGGGTGACGGCCCGGGGCGGCGCGGGGGTGTCCGCGGCGGTGGCCGGTACGGCCGTTCCCGCCGCGCACAGCAGCCCTGCCATCAGCGCTCCGGCGGCTCGCAGGCCGCGGGAGCGGGTGGTGCGGGCGGAAAGGGCAGTGCGGACGGTACGGGTGGTACGGGTTGGAAGATGACGCATCGTTACGTTCCTCCACACTCGCATGATCGGGTGGCGACATGTGCACGCCAATGCGTGCGATTACGTTAGGGCGTGTTGAAGTCTGTTGGAAGGGGAGTGGCGGCAGTTGCCTGACATCTCGTCAAAACCCTTGACGACGCGAATACTTGAGAGTGAGATCCAAGCGCACGTTCGGTTGTGTTGGGTTGCATCTCCGAGGGAGTTGGGCATGACGCAGTCTGATGACGGCAGGTCGGGTGTGCCGGGAAGCGTGGCGGGACATCGGATGTCCCGGCGGAGCCTGCTGCGTGGTGCGGCCGTGGGCGCCGGAGCCGTGGCGCTGCCCGCGCTGCTCACCGCCTGCGGGAGCGGCCCCGGTGGCGACGGGAAGACGGTCGCCCTCGGGTCGAACTCCTCCGATCCGGTGCCGAAGAAAGCGTTCGCCGACGCCTTCGCCGCGTACGAGGCGCAGTCGGACGGGCGGAAGGTGAAGGTCAACACCGTCGACCACAACACCTTCCAGGAGAACATCAACCGATATCTTCAGGGCAAGCCGGACGACGTCTTCATGTGGTTCGCCGGAAACCGGATGCAGTTCTTCGCCGAGAAGGGACTGCTGCACGACATCAGCGACCTCTGGCAGGAATACCAGGGTTTTTCCGATGCGCTGAAAGCCCAGTCCACCGGAGCGGACGGCAAGCAGTACCTCACGCCGTACTACTACTATCCGTGGGCCGTCTTCCACCGGAAGAGCCTGTTCGCCGACCGCGGTTACCAGGCGCCGAAGACCCTCGACGCGTACGTCGCGCTCGCCAGGCAGATGCGGAAGGACAAGCTGGACCCCATCGCCTTCTGCGACAAGGACGGCTGGCCCGCCATGGGCACCTTCGACTACATCGACATGAGGACCAACGGCTACGCGTTCCACAGGAGTCTGATGGCCGGAGAGGTGGCCTGGACCGACAAGAGGGTCAGGGAGGTCTTCGACACCTGGCGCCGGCTCCTCCCGTACTGCCAGCCCGGAGCCAACGGCCGCACCTGGCAGGAGGCGGCCACCGCCCTCCAGAAGAAGGAGGCCGGGATGGGCGTCTTCGGGCTGCCGCACCCCGGCGCCCAGTTCCCCGAGGGAGAACGGGACGACCTCGACTTCTTCCCCTTCCCCGTCATCAGCCCCGAGCACGGGCAGGACGCCGTGGAAGCGCCCATCGACGGGTTCCTGCTGGCCGCGAAGTCGAAGAACCTCAAGAACAAGAAGACCCTGGAGAGCGCCAGGGACCTGCTCAGGTGGCTGGCCACCGGAAAGGCCGAGGACGTCTACCTGAAGAGCGACCCGAACAACATCGCCGTCAATGACCAGGCGGACATATCCGCGTACTCGCCGATCCAGAAGAAGGCGGTCGAACTGGTCTCCGGGGCGAAGGAGATCTCCCAGTTCCTCGACCGGGACACCCGGCCGGACTTCGCCTCCACGGTCATGGTCCCGGCGATCCAGCAGTTCATCAGCGACCCGAACGACGTGGACGGTCTGGTCAACAGCATCGAACGGCAGAAGAAGAGCATCTTCGCAGCCGGCTGACCCCGACCGCCCCTGACGGAATCCGACCGAACCTGGAGTCCCCGACCGTGTCGTTCAACTCGGCCCGGCGCGCCGGACGGCGGTCCACGCGGCGGTTCACCGGCCGCGACCTCGCCGTACTCGGTGTGCTGCTCGGCATACCCCTCCTGCTCGACATCGTTATCGTCTGGGGGCCGACCCTCGCCTCCGTCGTGCTCTCCTTCACCGACTGGGACGGCGTCGGGGACATCACGTGGGCCGGCACCCGGAACTACGAGAACCTCTTCACCAACTACCCGCCGTTCTGGCCCGCGGCCCGGCACAATCTGCTCTGGCTCGCCTTCCTCGGCCTGGTCGCCGCGCCGTTCGGCCTGCTGCTGGCCGTACTCATCGACCGGGGCGTTCGCTTCAGCCGCTTCTACCAGTCGACGCTGTACATGCCCGTCGTGCTCTCGCTCGCCGTGGTCGGCTTCATCGCCCAGCTGGTCTTCTCCCGCGACCAGGGCGCCCTCAACGCGGTCCTCGGGGACACGGCCTCGCCCACCGACTGGCTGGGCGACCCGGACCTCAACATCTGGGTGGTGCTCCTCGCCGCCGCCTGGCGGCACACCGGCTACGTGATGATCCTCTACCTCGCCGGGCTGAAGGCCGTCGACCCCTCGCTGAAGGAGGCCGCCGCGATCGACGGGGCGGGCGAGGCCCAGACCTTCTTCCGCGTCGTCCTGCCCACCCTGCGCCCGGTCAACGTCATCGTCGGCGTCATCACCGTCATCGAGTCCCTGCGCGCCTTCGACATCGTGTACGCCGTCAACCACGGCCGCAACGGACTCGAACTGCTCTCGGTGCTCGTCACCGACAACATCATCGGCGAGGCCGGCCGGATCGGCTTCGGCTCCGCCATAGCCGTCGTCCTGCTGCTGGTCTCCCTCGGATTCGTCGTGACGTATCTGGTCCAGGAGTACCGAGGGGAGAAGAACCGTTGAGTGCCCCAGCCGCCCCCGCCCGACGCGACGCAGCTCCGGTCCGCACCGCCCGCCGCCGGGTCCGCCCCGGCCGGATCGGCGTCCACGTGTTCCTGACGGCGGTCTCCCTCGCCTTCCTCGCCCCGCTCCTGCTCGCGGTGTACGCCTCGCTGCGGCCGTACGACGAGACCTCGGAGCACGGCTACTTCTCGCTCCCGCGCAACCTCTCCCTCGACTACTACCGTCAGGCGTTCGCCGACTCCGGCATGACGAAGTACTTCGTCAACACCCTGCTCATCGCCGTTCCCGGAGTGCTCGTCACGCTCTTCCTCGCGTCGTTCGCGGCCTTCGCGCTGGCCCGGCTGAGGATGCGCGGCTCACTCGTCCTGCTGATGCTGTTCACCGCCGGGAACCTGCTGCCCCAACAGGTGATCGTGACCCCGCTGTACGTGGTGTTCAACCGCGTCCCGCTGCCGTACTGGATGTCCGACTCGATGACGATGTACGACTCGTACTGGGCCGTCATCGCCGTACAGATCGGCTTCCAGCTGGGCTTCTGCGTCTTCGTCCTGGCCAATTTCATGCGCACCCTGCCGCGGGAGATCCTGGAGGCGTCCCTCGTGGACGGCGCGGGTGTGTGGACCCAGTACTGGCGGATCACCCTGCCGCTGTGCCGCCCGGCCCTGGCCGCGCTCGGCACGCTCCAGTTCACCTGGATGTACAACGACTTCCTGTGGGCGCTGGTCTTCATCTCCGATGGCGACAAGCTCCCCGTCACCTCGGCGCTGAACAACCTCCGGGGCCAGTTCTTCACGGACTACAACCTGCTCGCCGCCGGATCGGTGATCGTCGCCCTGCCCACGCTGGTGGTCTTCCTGCTGCTCCAGCGCCATTTCATCGCGGGCCTCACCCTGGGGTCGGCCAAGGGCTGAGAGCCGGCTGCCGCCGCTTCCGGACGCCGGACGGTTTCGTTCGGGAAACAAGCATCGCCCCGGCCGGGTTTTCGCGGCAGGGTGTTGCGGGCAAGCCTCAGGGGGCTACGGAAGAGGGGGAACCGTGATCGTCTGGGTCAACGGCGCGTTCGGCGTGGGCAAGACGAGCGCCGCGCGCGAGCTGATCGATCTGATCCCGAACAGCACCTTGTACGACCCCGGGCTCATCGGCGCGGGGCTGGGGCAGCTGCTGCCCCAGAAGAGGCTCGCCGAGGTGACGGACTTCCAGGAGCTGGCGATCTGGCGGCGCCTGGTCGTGGACACCGCCGCGGCGCTGCTCACCGAGGTGCCCGGGGTGCTGGTGGTGCCGATGACCCTGCTGCGGCAGGAGTACCGCGACGAGATCTTCGGAGGGCTCGCCTCCCGGCGCATTCCTGTGCACCATGTGCTGCTCGCACCCGAGGAAACGATCCTGCGCGCGCGGATCGCCACACGCGAGGAAGACCCCGACGACCCGGAGCACAGCGAGCGGGTACGGCAGTGGGCCTACCAGCACATCGAGCCCTACAGGGCGGCCCTCGGCTGGCTCACCCGTGACGCGCACCTCATCGACTCCGGGGCGCTCACCCCGTACGCGACGGCCGAGCGGATCGCCGAGGCGGTCGGTGACGGCACCGCCACTCCGTGCGAGATCGTGCAGACCCCCGAGCCGACCGCGGAGACCGTGGCGGCGGGTGTGCTGCTCTTCGACGAGCAGGACCGCGTGCTGCTCGTCGACCCGACGTACAAGCCCGGCTGGGAGTTCCCCGGCGGCGTGGTGGAATCCGGGGAGGCCCCGGCGCAGGCCGGAATCCGCGAGGTCTTCGAGGAGATAGGCATCCACCTGGACCGGGTGCCGAAGCTCCTGGTCGTCGACTGGGAAGCACCCAGCCCGCCCGGCTACGGGGGCCTGCGGCTGCTCTTCGACGGCGGCCTGCTGACCGGCGCGGACGCCGAGCGGCTGCTGCTGCCCGGCTCCGAACTGCGCGGCTGGCGGTTCGTCACCGAGAAGGAGGCGGCCACCCTGCTGCCCCCCACCCGGTTCGAACGCCTGCGCTGGGCGCTGCGGGCCCGCGAACGCTCAGCCGTGCTCAACCTGGAAGCCGGGATACCGGTCGGCTGAGGCGCGCAGCACCGCGGCCGCGCCCCCGGCGAGCGGATCGCCGTGACCGAAACAGGCGATGTCCGGCTCCAGCGCCGCCAGCCGCCGGAAGGAGGCCATGGCCAGGTCCGGGTCGATGTTGAAGACACCCAGGATCACCTCGCCCACCCCGGCCACGCTGTCCCCGGTGAACAGCACGCCGTGCCGCGGCAGATGGATCCCGATGGAGCCGGGGGTGTGGCCGGGGGCATGCACCACCCGGGCCCCGCCGCCGAACCCGAGCACGTCGCCGTCGGCCAGCTCGCGGTCCACCCGGGTCGGCGGGGCGCCGGGGACCGTCCGCGTCTGCTCCCACAACGGGAGCTCCCAGTCCAGGAACACGGGAGCGGCCATCGCCTCCTCGCCCCGGATCACCGCCGCGTCCCCGCTGTGCGCGAGGATCTCGGCACCGTGCCGGTCGGCGAGCTCCTGCGCGGCGCCGTAGTGGTCCTCGTGCCCGTGGGTGAGCACGATCCGGGAGACGCGGTCCGGGTCCAGGCCGAGCGCGCGTATCGCGTTCTCGATCGCGGGCGCGGCGCCGGTGTCGCCCGCGTCGATCAGTGTCAGATCGGAGCCGTCACGCCACAGATAGGCCTGACCGACGGCGAACCGGAACATGTGCAGCCGGGGGAGTACTTCGACAAGGTCCATGCCGCGAACGTACGCGCGCGCCCAGCCCCGAACCCCTGTTCTACGCTCTCGGCGAGCTTCGCCGAACGCGTAGCGGGGCCGGGGCGGGCCGAGGCACCCCGGGCGCGGTCAGCCCTGCCGGGACTCCGCGTAGTTCCGCAGGAACAGGGCCTCGGCGAGCGACAGCCGCTCCAGCTCCTGGGGCGACACGCTCTCGTTCACCGCGTGGATCTGCGCCTCCGGCTCACTCAGCCCGATCAGCAGGATCTCCGCCTCCGGGTAGAGGGCGGCGAGGGTGTTGCAGAGCGGGATCGAGCCGCCCATCCCGGACGTCTGCATCTTCTCGCCGGGGTACGCGTACTCCATCGCCTGCGCCATGGACGTGTACGCGGGGCTGGAGGTGTCCGCCCGGAACGGCTGGCCCTGGCCGACCTGCTCCACCGTGATCCTGGCCCCCCACGGGGTGTGGGCCCGGAGATGGGCGGTCAGCAGCTCGGTCGCCTCGGCGGCGTCCTGGCCCGGCGGCACCCGCAGGCTGATCTGCGCCCGCGCGCTCGCCTGCACCGAGGGCGTCGCGCCGAGCACCGGCGGGCAGTCGATGCCGATGACGGTGACGGCCGGCCGGGCCCAGATGCGGTCGGCGACCGTGCCGGTGCCGATCAGCCCGACCCCGTCGAGCACCTTCGCGTCCTTGCGGAAATCGGCCTCCGGGTACTGGAGCCCGTCCCACTCGGTGTCCTGGGCGAGCCCGTCGACGGTCGTCGTGCCGTCCTCGGCGCGCAGCGACGCCAGCAGCTGGATCATCGCGGCCAGCGCGTCCGGGGCCGCGCCGCCGAACTGCCCGGAGTGCAGGTTGCCTTCGAGGGTGTCGAGGGTGACCCGCAGCATCGTCATGCCGCGCAGCGTCGCGGTGACGGTCGGCAGTCCGACCCGGAAGTTGCCGGTGTCACCGATGACGATGGTGTCAGCGGTGAGCAGTTCGGGGTGCGCCTGCGCGTACCGCTCCAGACCGCCGGTGCCCTGCTCCTCGGAACCCTCGGCGATCACCTTGACGGAGACCGGCACACCGCCGTTCGCCTTGAGGGCGCGCAGCGCGAGCAGGTGCATGATGAAGCCGCCCTTGCAGTCGGCCGCACCGCGGCCGTACCAGCGGCCGTCGCGCTCGGTCAGCTCGAACGGCGGGGAGAGCCAGGCGGACTCGTCGAGCGGCGGCTGCACGTCGTAGTGCGCGTACAGCAGTACCGTCGGGGCGCCTGCCGGTCCGGGCAGGAAGCCGTAGACCGAGCGGGTGCCGTCGGGAGTGTCCAGCAGGGCGACGTCCTGGAAGTCCTCGGCGCGCAGTGCGTCGGCGACCCAGTCGGCCGCCGCCTCGCACTCGCTCTTCGGGAACTGCGCGGGATCCGCCACCGACTGGAAGGCCACCAGCTCGGCCAGCTCCGACTTGGCGCGTGGCATCAGCGAGGAGATGGTCTCGGCGATCGGACGGGCGGTCATGGGCACGCTCCTCGTGGGTGCGACGTTATACGGACGGATCCGGCCGCATGCGCACCGAGTGTGCGGCGCCGCACGCGGGACGATCGTATGGTCGATCCTCCCACAGCAAGGGTCCAGAGCAACGCGCCGTAGGATGCCGTGAGCAGCATGGGCCACTGGTGGGATCGGGAGCAGAAGCACATCGTGAGCAGCGAGAACGCAGACGCCGTACAGGAGCACGAAGAGCCGTCCGTGTGGGATGTCGTCGTAGTCGGCGGCGGACCGGCCGGGGCCTCCGCGGCATACGCGGCGGCAGTCGCCGGGCGGCGGGTGCTGCTCCTGGAGAAGGCGGAGCTTCCCCGGTACAAGACATGCGGCGGCGGCATCATCGGGTTCTCGCGGGACTCGCTGCCGCCCGGGTTCGAACTGCCGCTGCGGGACCGGATCCACGCGGTCACCTTCTCGCTCAACGGCAGGCTGGCGCGGACCCGTCGCTCCAAGCGGATGCTCTTCGGGCTCATCAACCGCCCCGAGTTCGACGCGGGGCTGGTCGAGGAGGCGCAGAAGGCGGGCGCCGAAATCCGTACCGGCGTGACGGTGACGAGGGTGGAGCAGCACGGCGCCTCGGTGCCCGACCGGCGCACGGTCGCCGTGGTGCTGTCCGGCGGCGAGACGGTGCTGGCCCGCGCGGTCGTCGGCGCCGACGGCAGCGCGGGGCGGATAGGAGCCCATGTCGGCGTCAAGCTCGACCAGGTGGACCTCGGCCTGGAGGCGGAGATCCCGGTACCGGCCACGGTCGCGGAGGACTGGGCGGGCCGGGTGCTGATCGACTGGGGCCCCCTGCCCGGCAGTTACGGCTGGGTGTTCCCCAAGGGCGACGTCCTGACCGTCGGCGTGATCTCGGCGCGCGGCGAGGGCGCGGCCACCAAGCGGTACCTGGAGGACTTCATCGCCCGGCTCGGCCTCGCGGGCTTCGAACCGAAGATCTCCTCCGGTCATCTGACCCGCTGCCGCAGTGATGATTCGCCGCTCTCCCGCGGCCGGGTCCTGGTCTGCGGCGACGCGGCGGGGCTGCTGGAGCCGTGGACCCGTGAGGGGATCTCCTTCGCGCTGCGCTCGGGGCGGCTCGCCGGTGAGTGGGCGGTCCGGATCGCGGAGTCGCACGACGCGGTGGACGCCAGGCGGCAGGCGCTGAACTACGCGTTCGCCATCAAGGCCGGGCTGGGCGTCGAGATGGGCGTCGGGCGGCGGATGCTGAAGCTGTTCGAGCGCCGCCCCGGAGTGCTGCACGCCGTGCTGACGAGCTTCCGCCCGGCCTGGAACGCGTTCGCCGGAATCACCCGCGGCACGACCTCGCTCGCCGAGCTGGTCCGTACGCATCCGCTGGCCCAAAGGGCCCTGTCCGCGATGGACCGTTAGGCTCCGCCCCTCCCGGTGTACGGTCATTTCTCCACAGCGATCCGGAAGACGGGGTGGTCCGGGCAGGCCGCCAGCAGTTCGGCGTCCGAGGACCGCGCCGTGACGCCCTTGAAGTACGCGTCGACCTCCCAGCCCCATCGCTCCAGGTAGGTGCGGACGACGAGCGCCTTGTGCTCGTCGTCCGCGATCTCCGTGGCAGTGAACGCGTGGACCTTCCGGCCCACCCGCAGCTCACCGCCGCCAGCCGCGCGCATGTTGCGCACCCACTGGGAGTGGCCCCGCGCGGAGACCAGGTACCGCACGCCCTCGTGTGTGTGCGGGTTCACCGGCACGCGCTGCATCTGCCCGCTCTTGCGTCCGCGCACCGACATCTCGGCGGAGCCGAAGAGGCTCAGGCCCCGGCGGGCGAGCCAGCCGATCACGCCGTTGAGCCGGACGTTCAGCGCGCTGCCACGGAGGTAGTAAGGCTGGGACATGGAGACTCCTCGCATTGTGAGAGCGGTGCTCTCGCTTGAGATCAGTGTGCACGAGATGGGTGCTCCAAATCAAGAGCACTGCTCTCGTTATTGGTCGGTGCTCTTCACGCATGGCAGACTGAGGGCCATGAGCACTGTCCGAGGAGCCAGGGAACGGGCCCGCATCGAGATCACCGCGGCGATCAAGGACGAGGCGAAGAAGCAGCTCGCCGCCGAGGGGGCCGCGAAGCTGTCGCTGCGCGCCGTCGCACGCGAGCTGGGCATGGCCTCCTCCGCCCTCTACCGCTACTTCCCCAGCCGGGACGAACTGCTCACCGCCCTGATCGTCGACGCCTACGATTCCGTCGGCGCGTCCGCCGAAGCCGCCCACCGTGCCGCCCGCGCCGAGGACGCCTCCCCCCTCGCGCGCTGGCTCGCGGTCACCCGCGCGGTGCGCGACTGGGCCCTGGCCCACCCCCATGAGTACGCCCTGATCTACGGCTCGCCCGTGCCCGGCTACTCCGCGCCCCAGACGACGATCGGTCCCGCCTCCCGCGTCGCTCATGTCCTGATCGCCGTGGCCGCGGACGCCTACCGCACGGAGGGGCTGACCCCGCCGCCGCTCGCCGGCGATCTGCGTGCCGAGGCCGAACGGCTGGTCGCCGACTTCGCCCCCGGCCTTCCCGCGGAGTCCGCCGCCCCGCTGGTCGCCGCCTGGTCGCAGCTGTTCGGGCTCATCTCCTCGGAGGTCTTCGGCCAGTTCCACCGGGTGGTGGAGAACCGGGAGGTCTTCTTCCGGGAGGCCGTCACCGCACTGGGCCTTGCCGTCGGCCTGCGCGGCGCCGGAGCGGCCCGCCGGAGCGGCGGCAAACGGCCCCCGACGCCCTGAGCGCGTACTCCCCGGGGAGTACGCGCGACCACCACCCCCGGCCGACGCCTCCGCCCGGGGCGGCGCCCTAGCGTGGCTGTCATGGAAGAACAGCGTGGGCCGGGACGCGGCGGTGGTCCTCCCCGGGGGCGGGGCGGGCCGCCGCGCTGGCTGGCCGGGGCGCCGGGAGGGGCCGCCGCCCGGCTGCCCTGGGCGTCGACGGTCCTGCTGGGCGCCGTCGTCATGGCGGGCTCGGCCGTCGCGGCCCGGGGGCAGCTGGCGGGCCGCGTTCCGCTGGACCTCTTCGCGCGGCTGCTGCTCCTTCTGGCGGTCGCCGTGCTGCTGTTCCGCCACCGGCGCCCGGTGGCGGCCGCCTTCGGCAGCGCGGTCGCGGCGACGGTCTACCTGGCGGGCGGCTATCCGTACGGTCCGGTCTTCCTGGCCGTCGCCGTCGGCTGCTTCGGTGCAGTCGTCGCCGGGCACCGGCGGGCCGCGTGGTCGGCCGCCGGTCTGGTGTGGCTGGGCCATGTCCTGGTGGTGCACTGGCTCTACCGATGGCTGCCGCCCCCCGGCGACCGGGGCGCCGACTGGGGGCAGGAGCTGGGCATCGCGGCCTGGGTGCTGGCCCTCGCCACCGCCGCGGAGTTCGTACGCGTACGCCGCGAGCAGTGGGCGGACCGGAGGGCGGAGCAGGAAGCCGCGGAACGGCGGCGGGCCGACGAGGAGCGGCTGCGGATGGCGCGCGAACTCCACGACGTGCTGGCCCACAGCATCTCCGTCATCAACGTCCAGTCGAGCGTGGGACTCGCCCTGCTGGACTCCGACCCGGAACAGGCGCGCGTGGCCCTCACCACCATCAAGGCCGCCAGCAAGGAGGCCCTGGGCGAGGTCCGCCAGGTCCTGGACACCCTGCGTGCTCCCGGGGACGCCCCCAGGGCGCCGGCACCCGGACTCGACCGGCTCCCCGAACTCGTCGAACAGGCGGCGAGCACCGGACTCACCGTCAGCGTCGAGACCGACGGCGTGCGCCGGGCCGTGCCGCCCGGCGCCGACCTCGCCGCCTTCCGCATCGTGCAGGAGGCGCTGACCAACGTGGTCCGGCACTCCGGATCGCGTACCGCGCGGGTCCGCGTCGGCTACCGGCCCGACCGCATCCGGCTCGGGATCGACGACGAAGGGCCCGCGACCGGCACGGACGCCGGAGGCAGCGGCAACGGCCTGGCGGGGATGCGGGAGCGGGCCGCGGCGCTCGGTGGCACGATCGAGGCCGGCCCCCGGACCGGCGGCGGCTTCCGGGTGCGCGCCGAACTGCCGCTGCCGCCCGGCGTGCCCGGTCCGTCCGGAGGGGCGGCGCACAAGGAGGAGAGACCGTGATCCGCGTACTGCTCGCCGACGACCAGTCGCTCGTCCGGGCGGGCTTCCGGGCCCTGCTCGACGCCCAGCCCGACATCGAGGTGGCGGGGGAGGCCGCCGACGGGGCCGAGGCCGTGCGCCGGGTGGGCGAACTACGGCCCGACGTCGTGCTGATGGACATCCGGATGCCCCGGCTCGACGGCCTTGCCGCGACCCGCGCGATCACCGGTGAGGCCCGTCTCGACGGGGTCAAGGTGGTCATGCTCACCACCTTCGAGCTCGACGAGTACGTCTTCGAGGCGATCCGCTCCGGGGCCTCCGGCTTTCTCGTCAAGGACACCGAGCCGGAGGAGCTGCTGCGCGCGGTCCGCGCCGTGGTCGGCGGCGACGCCCTGCTCTCCCCGGGAGTCACCCGGCGGCTGATCGCCGAGTTCGCGGCCCGCTCCAAGGCGCCCGCGCGGGCGACGGAGCTGAACCGGCTCACCGAACGGGAGCGCGAGGTGATGGCGCTCGTCGGCATAGGGCTCTCCAACGAGGAGATCGCGCGGCGGCTGGTCGTCAGCCCGCTCACCGCCAAGACCCATGTCAGCCGCACCATGGTGAAGCTCGGCGCCCGGGACCGGGCCCAGCTCGTCGTGCTCGCCTACGAGTCGGGGCTGGTGCGGCCGGGCTGGCTCGGCTGAGGCGCGACCGCCGCCGCGGCGCGCTCCGTACGGCGGCTCAGCCGTGCGCCGCGTTGCGCGCCCCGTACCCCAGCGCCGCCGCGGCGACGGCCAGCAGTGCCACCGTCGTAAGGGCCATGGGGAGCGAGGACCACTCGGCCAGGAGGCCGATGGCGGGCGGCCCGATCAGCATCCCCCCGTAGCCGAGCGTCGACGCGGCGGCCACCCCGCCGGACCCGGCCAGCGCACCGGCCCGGCCGACCGCGACCGGGAAGATGTTGGCCAGACCGAGGCCGGTGACGGCGAAGCCGAGCAGTACCGCCCACGTACTGGGCGCGAGCGCGCCGAGCAGCATTCCGGCCGCGGCCGTCGAGCCGCCCGCGACCAGGGTGCGGGTCTGGCCGAGCCGTTCCAGCAGCGCCGTCCCGCTGAGCCGTCCCGCCGTCATCGCCAGCGCGAACACGGAGTATCCGGCGGCGGCGACACCAGGGTGGGCGTGCAGGTCCTGCTCCAGGTGGAGGGCGCCCCAGTCGGCCAGCGCGCCCTCGCCGTACGCGGTGCAGAGCGCGATCACGCCGAACAGCAGGACCGGGCCGCGGGCCCGCTTGTCCAGCCCCGGCGCACCGGAGCCCGCCGCCGCGGCGACGGGCGGCGGTGCCGGGTGGCTCAGCAGCACCGGCCCGGCCACCGCGGTGACCAGGAGCCCGATTCCGGTGAGGGCGAGGAGATGGGCGGCGGGGGAGAGGCCGCCCGCGACCAGCCCGCCGAGCCCGGCGCCGACCATCCCGCCGAGGCTGAACGCAGCGTGGAAGCCGGGCATCACGGGGCGCCGCAGGGCGGCGACCAGATCGACCGCGGCACTGTTCATCGCCACGTTCATCCCGCCGTACGCGGCACCGAAGAGCAGCAGGACCAGTCCGAGCGAGAGCGCCGAACGCGCCTGCGCGGGCAGAGCGATGGTGAGAGGGAGCAGCACACCGCAGACCACGGTCACCGGATAGCTGCCGAAACGTCGGCACAGCCGCCCGGCGAACATCATGGTCACCACGGCCCCGGCGGACACCCCGAGCAGCGCGAGACCCAGGGAGGCGGCGGACGCACCGGTCTGCTGCTTGATCGCGGGGATACGGACCACCCAGCCGGCGAAGAGAAAGCCGTCGAGGGCGAAGAAGAGGGTCAGAGCGGTACGGAGACGGGCCGAGGGAGGCGTGGCAAGGTCTTTGCCCGAGTCCCCCGGGAGGGCCGTCCGCAGTTTGTTTAGTTGCGGCACAAACTCAGCATAGGGGCGCGCCGACAACGGACGCAAGACGGCCGCGGTCGGCGCCTTCGCGCCACCGTGGAGTCCGGCGGGGCCCGGGATCATGGGAGACTCGCCCCCATGAACGGCAAGGTGTCCACCACCCGGACAAAGCTGGAGAGGGGTCGCAGCGCGCTCGGACCCGCGCTGGAACTGATCCATACCGGACGCGCGCCCACCCGCGCCGTGCTCACCTCCGAGCTCGGCGTCACCCGGGCGACGGCCGGTGCGGTCGCCGCGGAGCTGGAGGCGCTCGGCCTGATCCAGGTCGACTCCCGGCCGGGCTCCGCCGCCGGTTCGCAGGGCCGCCCCTCGCACCGGCTGTCCGTCCGGGAGTCCGGCCCCGTCGTCATCGCCGCCCAGGTGCACGCCGACGGATTCCGGTCCGCTCTCGTCGGGCTCGGCGGCCGGCTCGTGGCCACCGCCCCCGGCTGTGTGACCGTCACCTCCGATCCGGCGCAGGTCATCGGTGAAGTGGTCGACGACTGTGCCCGGTTGCTGCGCGACAGCGGACTGCGCTGCGTCGGTGCGGGCCTCGCGGTGCCCTCGGCGGTCGCCGAACCGGAGGGCACCGCGCTCAACCCGCTGCACATCGCCTGGCCGGCCGGTGCCCCGGTGCGCGAGATCTTCGCCGACCGGGTCCGGGCGTCGGGAATCCCCGGACCCGCGTTCACCGGCAACGACGTCAACCTCGCCGCCCTCGCCGAGCACCGGCACGGCGCGGGGCGCGGCGCCCAGCACCTGCTCTGCGTGGCCACCGGCCACCGCGGCGTGGGCGGCGCACTGGTCCTGGACGGCCGTCTGCACACCGGGAGTTCGGGACTCGCGCTGGAGGTGGGCCACCTCACGGTGAACCCCGAGGGGCGCCCCTGCCACTGCGGCGGACGCGGCTGCCTGGACGTCGAGACCGACCCGCTGGCCTTCCTGACCGCCGCCCGCCGCGAACCCGGCCCCGAGGAGTCGCTGCTCAAGCAGTCCGGTGACCTGCTCCGTACGGAGCACGCGGACGCGGCGGTACGCGGGGCGGCCGAGGAGCTGATCGACCGGCTCGGCCTCGGGCTCGCCGGGCTGGTCAACATCCTCAACCCGGACCGCATCATCCTCGGCGGACTGCACCGCGCCCTGCTCGACGCGGACCCGGAACGGCTGCGCGCGGTGGTCGCCGACCGGAGCCTGTGGGGGCGCAGCGGCAGCGTGCCCATCCTGCCGTGCACGCTCGACCACAACAGCCTGGTCGGTGCCGCGGAACTGGCCTGGCAGCCGGTGCTGGACGACCCGCTGACCGTGCTGGCCTGACCCGGCGACAGCACTCACGCGTACTCCCGAAGGGGTACGCGCACGGCCGCCGGCCGTACGACGACACCGCCCCCGCTCCGGGCGAGGCTCGGGAGTGTCGGGAACCCCCGACCACACCACCTCAACCGAGGGAGCCGAGTGAGATGAACACCCTGGCGCACAGCGGCGGACCCGGGCCCTGGATCCTTTTCCTCCCGATCGTCTGGGCGGCCGTCGTCATCGGCGGCGCCACCCTGGTGCGCCGTACCGCGCGGCGCGGACGGCGCACCCCCTGGCAGGCCCGTGCCGCCGAGGCGGCTGCCGAACCGGCACCGATCGCCCTGCTCGGCCGCCGCTTCGCGGCCGGTGAGATCGAGGAGGAGGAGTACTGGCGCCGGCTCTCCGTCCTGGACGAGCAGTTCGGCCGGAGTGCCAAGGGCGGCCTGGCCTGACCGCCGCCGCCCCGGCGCCCCGGTCCGGGCGGATCAGCCGACCGCCACGGACCGCGCGGTGGACGGCGTACGGCTGCCCAGATACGTGACGGGGCACGGGGCGAAGGGGCCGTCGGTGGTCGCCCCGTACACCGGACAGGGGGGAGGGGCGGCCCGGGGAGGGGCCGGAAGGGTGAACCAGACCGCCTTTCCGGCTCCGCCGCTCAGGCGGACCCCCCAGCTCTCGCTGACGGCGGCGATGAGCGCGAGCCCGCGCCCCGAGGTACTGGACATGCTGGGCCCGCGCACGGTCGGCAGCCGTGGGTCGTGGTCGTGGACGGACACCGTGAGCCGTTCGAGCAGCAGCTCCATCTCGACGGTGCATGTTTTGTCCGGCTGGGCGTGCCGGTGGACGTTGGTCAGCAGTTCGGTGACGCCGAGGGCGGCCTGGTCGACCAAGGGGTCGAGATGCCAGGAGCGCAACTGCGCCGAGATGATTCTGCGGACCTGACCGATCCGCGACGGCAGGGCCTGGAGCTCCACCGTGCAGTGCCTGCTTGGCTCGCTGATCACGGCTGCGACTCCCCGAAAGAGGTCCGGAAGAAGACGGAGAAACGGATCCAGCAGCTGGCGGCTGCTGATTCGGTTCCGGCGGCGCGGATCACGCTGTCACCGCCGGTGAACCGTGAGTGACGTGTCCAATGTCACTCAGGGGTCGCCGCTCCGCAACTCGCGGCCGCCGGGTGCCGCCGCCCGTGTCAGGTCGTCCGGCCGCCCGCGCTGCGCAGCGTCTCCAGGAACCGGCGCGCCGGGCCGGTCCGGTCGGGTCCGTGGTTGCGCTGGCCCATCGTCAGCCGGTAGCGCGTCCCGTTGAGGCGGGCCACCGTGGCCTCGGACCCGGCGAACCAGGGCCGACCTGCGCTGACCGTCCCGACCGGGGCGCTGTCGATCTCCCGGCCGTTACTGGTCAGCAGGGCCAGCCTGCCGTCCTTGACGACCACCTGTCCGGCCCTGGTGAGTGAACGGGCCCATCGCTCGATCCGGACCCCCGTCGCACTGAACTCCGTTTCCTTCATGACTGCTTCGCCCCCTTCATGGCACTTCTGATGGGCAGTCTGCACAATGCCGGGCCGGTACGCCAGGCCGCGTGCGGACCGGGCGCCCCGGCCACCGGGCCCGAGGGGGCCAAGGCAGTGCTATGGGACATCAAAGTGAACGTTTTTGCAGGTGGGGAGGGTAGGTTGCGGGGGACGGCGACAGCGGCACGAGGAGGAACGGGCTGATGGGTACCGAGACGCACGAGCACGCCGGACGGATCGTGGAGACGGTCGACATCGACCGCTCCGACGCCGAGTACCGGGCCTGGCTCAAAGAGGCGGTGCGCAAGGTGCAGGCCGACGCCAACCGCTCCGCCGACACCCATCTGCTGCGCTTCCCGCTGCCCGAGGCATGGGGCATCGACCTCTACCTGAAGGACGAGTCGACGCACCCCACCGGCAGCCTCAAGCACCGGCTGGCCCGCTCGCTCTTCCTGTACGGGCTGTGCAACGGCTGGATCCGGCCGGGCAAGCCGGTGATCGAGGCGTCCAGCGGCTCGACGGCCGTCTCGGAGGCGTACTTCGCCAAGCTGATCGGCGTCCCGTTCATCGCCGTGATGCCCCGCACCACCAGCCCCGAGAAGTGCCGGCTGATCGAATTCCACGGCGGCCGATGTCACTTCGTCGACGATTCCCGGAAGATGTACGAGGAGTCCGTGACGCTCGCCGAGGCGTCCGGCGGCCACTACATGGACCAGTTCACCTACGCCGAGCGGGCCACCGACTGGCGCGGCAACAACAACATCGCCGAGTCGATCTACCAGCAGCTGCGGCTGGAGCGCTACCCGGAGCCGACCTGGATCGTCGCGACCGCCGGGACCGGCGGCACCTCCGCGACCATCGCCCGCTATGTGCACTACATGCAGTTCGACACCCGGATCTGTGTGCCCGACCCGGAGAACTCCTGCTTCTTCGACGGCTGGACCCACCACAACCCGCTGGCGACCAGTGACTGCGGCTCCCGGATCGAGGGCATCGGGCGGCCCCGGATGGAACCGAGCTTCGTGCCCGGGGCGATCGACCGGATGATGAAGGTGCCAGACGCCGCGAGCGTCGCGGCCGTACGCGCCCTGGAACAGGCCATCGGCCGCAAGGCGGGCGGTTCCACCGGCACAGGACTCTGGAGCGCGTTCACCCTGGTCGCCGAGATGGTCGAGCAGGGCACCACCGGCAGCGTCGTCACCCTGATCTGTGACCCGGGCGACCGATACCTCGACAAGTACTACTCCGACGAATGGCTCGCCGAACAGGGCCTGGACATCGCCCCGTACGCGGCGACGATCGACTCCTTCCTGACCGACGGCAACTGGCCCTGACCGGCGGGTTGCCCGGGACCGGCGGCCCGGTCGGTGCCGGCGCCCGCTCTCCGCTTCCACCGCCGCGCCCGAACGACGTTCCGTCGGCGCG
The DNA here is from genome assembly GCF_042883525.1 of Streptomyces sp. NPDC058195. Classification (NCBI taxonomy): domain Bacteria; kingdom Bacillati; phylum Actinomycetota; class Actinomycetes; order Kitasatosporales; family Streptomycetaceae; genus Streptomyces; species Streptomyces sp. NPDC058195. Next base: position 411,295 of record NZ_JBHVVM010000003.1, on the reverse strand, counting down.
CCGTTCCCGGCCGTCACCTGGCGAACAGCGGGTCCATGACGGCGTGGCCTCCCCGGCCGGGCGCTGTCGGCATCCCTTGTCCCGGGCGGGAGCCGCGGTGCCTGCTGCCGTCCCGCGGCGGATGCGGGCGCGCACAGGCGCTTTCTGGGCCAGCGGAGCGCGGCTTGCCGGGGGCGGCGCGCCCGGCCAGGGCCTCCGGCGCCGCCCGGAGGCCCTGGCACATCTCCGGCGAAGCGCCGGGGCCGCCCGGACGAGCGCGGCCCTGGCACCGGCGGATGGCTTCCGCTGCCCAGGCCCGCGGTGACCTGGCCGTCGCGTGACGACGGACGCCCGGTGACCGGACCTACGGGGCGGACCCGGCCAGCCGCCGGTCGAGATTGCGCACCGCGTCCCGGAAGGCCCGGCCCACCCCCGGCCGGGCCAGCCGCAGGACCAGCCGGTAGAGCGCGGAACCGTCCGCGGCGAACGTCCACTGTACCCGGGTGCCCGTTCCGGCGGGGGTGAGCCGCCACTCCTCCAGCAGGGCCCGCATGCCAGGCGCGCTGGCCCGGTCGGCCCGGTACGCGTACCGCTCACCGGGCTCCGTGGCCAGGATCGTCTCGTGGATCACGAAGCCGCCCTTGAGCCGGACCTCGCGGCCCGCGCCGTCCTCGGTGGGCCGGGCGGCCGTCACCGCCGTGAACCAGCCCGGCCAGCCCGGCACATCGTCGGCGAGCGCGTGGTACACCGCCTCCGGCGACGCGGTCACCTCGGCGGCGAAGACCAGCCGCACCGGAGCGGTAGCGACGAATTCAAGCTCCACGGAACGGAGTCGGCGTGACATGGAACGCACCTCCCGTGCGGTCGGCGGACGGGTCGCGCACACCCTAGCTGACGCAGTGTCAGCTGTCTTCCGCCAGGAGGCCGTCCAGTACCCGGCCGAAGATCCGCCGCCCCGCGCGGGCGAGTACCGGATCGCACCACCGGGGCAGCAGCCGGACGCTCAGCTCCTCCACCCACACCACATGCGAGCCGGAATCCGTCGGACAGACGTCGATCGATGCCCGGCCCCGCACCAGCCAGCCGCGCTTCTCCAGCCCGCACAGACCCGCCCGGCCGGTGACGGGCGGTGTCCACCGCACCACTTCCATCGGATCGTCGAACCCCAGCGGCCCCACCCCGGTACGCGCCACGAAGACGGTCCCGACCCCGGTCGGCAGGCCCTGCGGGACGGTGATCGCGGTCAGCGGAACATGCGCGGCGTGCCGTTCCCAGTCCGTCACCCGGCACCAGGACTCGGTGGCGGGCAGGGAGGTGAAGCGCTCGATCCGGAAGACGGCCACCTGGCGATCCTAGGGCCTCTCGTTTGGATCATGCCGGGCTCGCGGGGGCCGGCACGCACATCTGCCGCGTTGTCGTCAGTCACCGACGCTCCGCGTCGGCTCCTTCCTCCGCCTTGCAGCTGCACGCACCAGCCCCCGCTCCCTGATCCAGCCTGATCCAAACGAAAGACCCTAGCCGTGCCCGACTAGTCGGGCAGTCCGTCCCTCGGGTGGCGGACGCCGCTGGAGGGACGGACTCAGGCCCCGCCGTCCGCGCCCCGGCCCGCCACCACCAGACCCGGCAGGTGCTCCGTTATCTCCTCGCGGGCGGCGGCCGAAAGCCCGGCGTCCGTCACGAAGGTGTCCACCTGCTCCAGCGTCGCGAACGAACTCAGGCCCACCGTGCCCCACTTGGTGTGATCGGCGACCACCACCACCCGCCGGGCCGACTGGACGAACCGGCGGTTGGTCTCCGCCTCCGCGAGATTCGGCGTCGAGAGCCCGGCCTCCACGGAGATCCCGTGCACCCCGAGGAACAGCACATCGAAGTGGAGGGTGGCGATCGCCTGATCGGCGACCGGCCCGACCAGCGAGTCCGAAGGCGTACGGACCCCGCCGGTGAGCACCACCATGGCAGCCCCGGGCCGCATCCCGGACGCCCCCGACGTCCGCGTCGCGGCGTGGAAGACATCGGCGACCCGCACCGAATTGGTCACCACCGTCAGATCGGGCACCTCCAGCAAGTGCTGGGCCAGCGCGAACGTCGTCGTACCGCCGGAGAGCGCGATCGCGCTGCCCGGCACCGCCATGGCCGCCGCCGCCCGTGCGATGTCCTCCTTGGCGGTCAGCTCCAACGCGGACTTCGCCTCGAAACCCGGCTCATGCGTACTGGCCTCGACCACCGGCACGGCCCCGCCGTGCACCTTCTCGACGACCCCCTGGCGGGCCAGCGCGTCCAGATCCCGGCGCACCGTCATGTCGGAGACATTGAGCCTGCGCGTCAACTCGTTGACCCGGACCCCGCCGCGCCTGCGCACCTCGTCGAGGATCAGGGCGCGCCGCTGCTCCGCGAGCAGGTTCTGATTCTCGCTCAACGCCGGTTCGGTCCTTCCTCTGGCCGTGCGGCAGTCTCTTCGAACGGGCTCATCCTGCCACGCGGTGTGGTGCCCCGCCGCACTGGGGAGATTCCGGGAGAGCGGTGCGGCCACCGGCTCCTGCCACGATCCTGATGACACCGCGTCAACGCCCCCCACACCATCCAGAGAGCGAGTCACCCCCGTGCCATCTGCCCCCCAGGCCCCGCAGAGTCCGGGGCCCGCACTGGAACTGCTGGTCCACGGCGTGGGCGGCGCCACCCCCCAGGAGATGCTCGACGATCCGCGCACCGTCCGCGTCACCGGCGACGCGACCGCCGCCATCTACCGGCGCGCCGAGGACACACACGCCGAGCAGCACCCGGAGCGCTACCGGGACCGGCCCATCCCCGAGGCCTACTGCTGGTCCAACCTGACCTCGGGCAACAGCTCCCGCGCCCTGTGGCTGCTGCTGCTCCCGTTCATGGTGGTCAACCTCGCCCACTGGATGCGCCCCACCGCCCGCTCCCGCACCCGGGCGGTGCGCCTGTACGGCGTCCTCGTCCGCCTCGTCGCGCTCAGCCTGACCGTGCTGCTCACCGCGGCCGCCTGCGAGGTGGCGCTCGACCTGGCGGCCTGGCAGTGCGCGGGCGTACCGGCCTGCTCCAACCAGCGCTCCTGGCTCGGTTTCCTGTCCACCGCCCAGGGCGGCTGGTGGTCCCAGCCAGGCCGCAGGCTCGCCCTCGCCGCCGTGGTCCCCACCGCCCTGGTGGCGCTGCTGTGGTTCCTGTCCAACCGCACCTGGAGCGCGTACGAGTCGCAGCGCACGCTCACCGGCTCCGCGCCCGACGAGGACACCTACGACCCCACGCCCGGCCCCGGCCCCGGCGGCACCGCGCAGCCCGGCGCCCCCGCCCTCGCCCGGCCCGGTTTCTGGTACGGCCGCCGGCTGGTCGCCCGGCTGCGCGCCGCGCACACCGCCGCCGGGTTCCTGACCGTCGCCGCGTCCGTCGCGGGCGCCGCGGCCCGCCATGACCGGGCCGTCACCGGACCCGTGCCCGCCTTCGCCGGAGCCCTGATCGAGGCGGCACTGGTGCTGTGCGCGCTCGTGGTGCTCTGGGTGGTCTGCCGCCGAGGCCGCAGCGAACGGCGCCTGGACAACGTGCTCGACCGTGCCCTCATCACCTACCTGCCCGGCGTGGCGATCGGCCTGCTCGTCCTCGCCGCGGGGTACGCCGCCTGGTCCCGCCCCGGCTGGGTCTCGTCCGGCTCACTGCCCGGCGACCCCGCCTTCAGCTTCCTCGCCGTCAGCCAGGGCACCCTCGTCGTGGTGCTCGCGGCGGTGTCACTCGGCCTGTACCGCCGCAGCCCCGAGGACCGCACGGTCCTGTACGGGCTGGGCGGACCGGTGGTCGCGATGCTCGCCTGCGCCCTCGGCGGGGTGATGAGCGGCGGGGTCTCGCAGCGCGTCGCCGACTGGCTCGACGGCCCCGGCACCCCCGGCATGGGCAAGAGCTCGGTCATCCCGGGACCGCCGGTCCTGCTCAGCTGGCAGGCATCGGTCATCCCGGTGCTCCTGGTGCTGCTCGCCGTGCCGGCCCTGGTCCTGCTCGTACGGACCTGGCTCGCCGCCCGCGCCCTGGAACCCGGGATCGACCGGGAGTACGCGCAGGAGGAGCCGGAGCCCGCCCGGACCCGGAAGATCGCCCGCGTACGGGCCGCTGCCGCGCTCACCGACTCCGTGGCCTGGATGCTCGGCCCGGTCTGCGGCGCCGCCCTGCTGCTCGGCGCGGGGGCGGTCTTCGGGGCCTGGCTGAGCGGGGAGGTCCCCGGGCTCGCGATGAAGGGCAGCGGGGCCTTCCTCGAATCCGTCGCCCAGGCCGCCCAGTCCACCGGCTCCTGGATGGTCGGACTCGGCTTCATCCTCTTCGTCACCTGTGGCCGCCGCGCCTACCGCGACGCCTCCGCCCGGCGCACCATCGGCATCCTCTGGGACGTCGGTACGTTCTGGCCGCGCGCCGCCCATCCCTTCGCCCCGCCCTGCTACGCCGAGCGTGCCGTCCCCGACCTGGCCTCGCGGATGTCCGGCTGGACCGGGCTGACCCATGGCAGGCTCGTCATCTCCGGGCACTCCCAGGGCAGCGTGCTGGCCGCCGCCGCGGTCTGGCAACTGCCCGCCCACACCCGCAGCCGGGTCGCCCTGCTCACCTACGGCTCGCCGATCGAGCGGCTGTACGGGCGCTGGTTCCCGGCCTACTTCGGCACCGGACCGCTGCACGTGCTGCACCGGTCCGTGCACTGCTGGCGCAACCTGTGGCGGGCCACCGACCCGATCGGCGGCCGGGTCCGGCTCGACGACGTCCCCGGGCCCGAGGTGGACCGCGGCCCCCTGAAGGACCCGCTGGTCTACGGCCGCACCCCGGAGCATCCGCTGCCCGAGGCGATCCTCGGGCACGGCGACTACCAGGCCGACCCGGTCTTCGCCCAGGAACGGGCCACGCTGCTGGAACGCCTCGAACCGGTCGTGCCCCGGCAGACGGCCGGGACCGACGGCGCCGAGGCGGCACAGGGTCAGGGCAGTTCCGGCAAGTCCTCGGGGTAGAGCAGGGTGAGGTCGTCCGTGCTCGGCTCGTCGAGCTGGGCGACCCGCCCCGCGTGCCGCTCCACCATCGACTCGAAGGTCTGGCGCGCGGTGCGGCCGTTGCCGAACGCCGGGCCCTTGGGAAGCCCGGTGAAGTACTTCAGCAGCGCCTCCCCGGTCCCCGAGGCCAGGCGGTACTCGTGCTCGTCGGCCTGCTGCCCGACGATCCGCAGCAGCTCGGCGGGCTCGTAGTCGCTGAAGGTGATGGTCCGGGAGAAACGGGATGCCACACCGGGGTTGACGGTGAGGAACCGCTCCATCTCGTGGGTGTACCCGGCGACGATGACGACCACCGCGTCCCGGTGGTCCTCCATCAGCTTCACCAGGGTGTCGATCGCCTCCCGGCCGAAGTCCCGGCCGGAGTCCTCGGGCGACAGGGCGTACGCCTCGTCGACGAACAGCACCCCGCCACGCGCCCGGTCGAAGGCCTCCTGGGTCCGGATGGCGGTCGAGCCGATGTGCTCACCGACCAGGTCGACCCGGGACACCTCGATCAGATGGCCCCGCTCCAGCACACCGAGCGAGGCGAGGATCTCACCGTAGAGCCGTGCCACGGTGGTCTTGCCGGTGCCGGGGGAACCGGTGAAGACCAGGTGGCGCCGGACCGACGCGGCCTTCAGCCCGGCCTCCCGACGGCGCCGGCCCACCTCGATCATGTCGGTCAGGGCCCGCACCTCGCGCTTCACGCTGTCCAGACCCACCAGAGCGTCCAGCTCCGCCAGCACCGCGTCCGAGGGGCGCGCCGGGCCGGTGGCGGGTGCCTTGGCCGGGTCGGGCTCGACAGCACGCTGTCCGGGGAGCCGGCCGAGCAGTCCGGGGGTGGTCTGGGTGGCCGTCAGCACGGCGGGTGCCGGGGGAGCGGGGGAGCGCAGCGCGCTCTCGTCGCTCGTGCAGTCCTCCACGACGGGGCCGGTCCCCTGCCCGTCACCCCGGGTGACGGGCGGCTCGGCGAACTCGTACCCCCCGCGCGCGCACCGCTCGGTCCGGCAGCGGGTCAGTGTCGTACGGCAGCCGTCCATCACGTGGAAGCCGTAGCCGTCGCTTCCGGTGACCCGGCAGCCGTTGAACGTGCCACGGCCCTCGGCGGAGACGTAGAAACCGGCCTCGGCGGGTGAGGTGACCGTGCAGCGCTCGATCGTCGGGTCGGCGCCCTTGGTCACGATCACGCCGGTCTGGACGGTGTCGACCGTGCAGTTGTTCAGCGTGCCGCCGCTGCCGTGGTCGCGGAACCACGCGCCGGTGGACGTCTCGCGGATGCGGCAGTCGTCGAGCTGCGCGGTCGCCCCGTCGCTCACCGACACGGCGGTGTTGCGGACCTGGGAGAGATCACTGTCCACGACATCGGCGCGCGAGCCCCGGTCGAGCACGAAGAGGGCGTCCGGCACGTCATGGACCCGGCAGGAGTCCAGTATCACCGTCGCCCCGTCGCTCACCCAGACCGCGGGGTAGTCGCCCGTACTGTCGTGGATCTCGCACTGGTTGGCGTCGACACGGGTGCCGGGATCCCACACCGAGAGGCCGTTGCGGCCGAAGCGGCGCACCGTGGACCGGGTCAGGGTGAGTACCGAGCGGGACCGCAGGTCGACCGCGTTCTCCGGGATGTCGTGGATGTCGCAGTCGGCCAGTGTCAGCACGGCGTCGGTGTCGAGCGTCACCCCGTCCGCCGATGTGCGGTGCACCGTGCAGTCGGTGAGGTGGGCGGACGCGCGGGAGGTGACCTGGACGCCGCTGCCCTTGATCTCGTACACCTCGCAGCCGACGCCCTCCAGGGCGCTGCCCTCCCCGGTGACGCTCAGCCCCGCGCCCGAGGCGTGGTGGATCCGGCAGCGCTCCAGCCGGGGATGCGCGCCGTCACGCACCGAGACGCCGGCCTGCCCGGCGGAGACCACCTCGCACTCCTCGAACACGCCCCCCGCGCCGTCGAGTACGGCCAGGCCCGCTCCGGCGGGGTTGTCGACCGTGCAGCGGCGCACCGTCGGACGGGCGCCGCCCCGCACCTCGATACCGGCGGCGGAGCGGGTGACGATCCGCAGGTCAGCGATCTCCGGCGCGCCGTCCTCGATCAGCAGCGCGGGCGCCGTCGAGTCCTGTCCCTCCACATGGAGGTCCGAGACGACGGCGGAGGCGCGGACGGTCAGCGGAACGCCGTCGACCGGCGCGATCCGTACGGAGCCGACCGAGCCCTCGGTGCCGCGCAGGGTCACCGCCCGGTGCAGCACCAGATTCTCCCGGTAGGTGCCCGGCGCGACGGTGAGGACGTCACCGTCGGCCGCGGCCTCCAGGGCTGCGGTGAGGGAGGCGTACTCGCCTGTGCGGCGCCGCCACCGCGAAGTTCCGGTGTGCGTCACCTGGACCGTGCCCTGTGCCATGGCGCTGTTGTGCCCCCACCTCGTGCGTGCGTGGTGCCCGTGTCACCGGCCTTCCGGCAGCGGTGAGTCCCGGGACCGCCCACCGGGAAACCGGGCGGGCCGGTCCACCGTAGCGCGCGCGGCGGGCGGGAGTTGCCCCGATCAGCAGCCGATCAGATGCCGGTCCCGGTCCTGCCCCAGTCCGGACCGGTCCTGGCCCACTCCTGGTCGATCCGGTCGTACCTCGTCTTCTGCATGCGCCGGACGACCAGCTGCCGGACGGCCTCGACCGCGCCGGCCGCGAGCAGCGCGGTACCGACCCCGGCCAGCACCGCGTGGGCGTGCGCGGTGGCCGCGTCCATCGGACGGGGGACGGGGCGGCCCTCGCGGTCCGTCCAGAGCTCTACCCGGGCGCCGGGGCCGGTGCGCCAGGACCGGACCGGCACGGTGCCCTGCCGCTTCGTGCCGTCCGGGGCCCGCCAGCGCGCGACCACCAGGGTCTGCCGGGAGCGCTGCGAGGACGTCTCGGGACCGGAGGCGGGGCGCGGGCCCTGCGGCGACCGGCGCACCACGACGGCGGTGGTGGCGTGGCGCCCGGCCCGCTGGGCCCGCACCGACTCCTGCAGGGAGTCGTCGGTCCGCGCTCCGCACACCCAGCCCAGCGCGGGCGCCGCCAGCACCATGAGGAGCAGCGCGGCCAGCGCCGCCCACGCCTCGCGCCGGTCGGTCGCGCGGCGCAGGCGATTGCCCCGCCAGCGCCATACACCCGTCACCGCTCGCACCGTCCCACGCCCCCTTCCGTCCGTATCCGTCTCAGCCCGGTACGGGTCACCTCATGCGTGCGCGGCGGGGCGAGAACGCGGCCTCACTCCCGTCCGGCGCCCGCAGCACTTTCACGCGTCCCCGCTCCTCCTCTCCGTCCGGCTGACGAACCGTCCGGTGCGGGAACGCGGAAGCCGCTGCCGAGTCCCCATGGCTCGCCAGCGGCTCCGTACGGCCGTGTGTGACGCCGGATCAGTACCCCCGGCCCTGGTAGGGGCGGTTGTACGGATCCTCGTAGGGCGCCGGGGCCGGGCGGGGCGCAGGGGCGGGCGCGGGGCGCGGTGCCGCCGGGCGCATCGCCTCGTAGCCGGTGCCCTGCACGGGCCGCTGCGGCTGCTGGGGATGGGGCGCGGGGTAACCGCCGCGTGCCGTGACGGGCTGCTGCGGGATGTACGGCGCCGGCGCGTGCTGCAGCGGCGCGTGCTGCACCGGCGCGGGCTGCATCGGCGTGTACCCCTGGGGGGACGCCGGCTGCGGGTAGCCGTACGACGGAGCGGGAGGGGTGGGGGCCGCGGGAAGGGCCGGCAACGCCGCCGGGAGGGCGGGCAGATAGCTGTTGCCGGTGTCGTAGGCGGCCGGGACTCGGATCGGAGCGATCTGAGGGGTGCCCCGCTCCGCGACCAGGGAGTCGTAGATCGGAGTGTCGGGGAACGACGGTGCGGCGTAGTAGCCGCCGCCGAAGGTGGAGCGGGGGGACGTCATGACACCTAAGTTAAGCCCACGATGTGCCGGTTGGGGAGTCCCCATCTCGGGGTCATCCGATTTACGCTGATTCTGTCGGCGCGAGCTGCTGAAGCATCGCTATATCCGCCGTGAACGGCGGCCCTTTTACGGTGGCGGGCCGCACGGCTCACGAATAGTGGCCGCCGGGCCGCAAAGGGTGACATCCGCGCGGCGTTCTCCGGGGCGGAGGATGCCGGCTCCGAACGCTTTCACCGGAGCGGTAAATGCGGGAAAGAGTTCAGCCGGTAAAATTTCTGTGAGGTATGCACGGGTGCTTGATCGGTCCGGTAGCGGTGATACGACGACAACCCGCACATGCGAAGCGGAAGTTCGGCGAGCTGTCATGACCGCGATGACAGCGGTCGGGGGCATCCCCGCAGTATCGTGGCCCGATGACTGAACTCCCGCCACCTGGTGGCATCGTGGCCGGTGCGGACGAACTGGAAGCCCGATGGTCGGATGCCTGGCGACCGGAGCAGATCGCGGAGCGGCTGCGCGGAATCGATACACCGTGGTGCGTCGCGGCCGGCTGGGCGCTGGATCTGTTCCGCGGGGAGCAATCGCGGGCGCATGGCGATCTGGAGATCGCGGCGCCCGCAGCGGATTTTCCGGAGATTCGGGCCCGATTCCCCGATCATGTCTTCGACGCGGTCGGTTCGGGGCGTATCTGGGAGGCGGCGGGAGCCGAGGTTCTGGCGGCCACGCACCAGACATGGGCGCGGGATCCGGCGAGCGGTCAGTTCTTGTTCGACGTGTTCCGCGAGCCGCACGAGGGCGCGCTGTGGATCTGCCGTCGCGACCCGGAACTGCGGCTGCCCTACGACGAGGTCATCGGGCACACACCGGACGGCATCCCCTATCTGCTGCCAGAACTGGTGCTGCTGTTCAAGGCCAAGGCCGCGCGGCCCAAGGACCAGGCGGACTTCCACGGGGTGCTGCCGCTGCTGGACCGGGCGCGACGGCACCGCCTGAGCGCATGGCTGGAGCGCGTTCACCCCGCACACGCGTGGCTGGCGGAACTGACGGAACGGTAGACGGACCCGCCGCGCACCACGGCGCGGACGACGACAAGGAGCGGCGCGATGAGCGGCACCGGCGTGACAGCCACGGCACTGGTGGTGCAGAACGTCTCCGGAGGAGGACCGGGGCGCTGGGCCGCATGGCTGACGGAGCGGGGCGTCACGGTGCGGGTGGTCCGGGCCCACGAGGGCGCCCCGCTCCCGGACCGGCTGGAGGACTCCGCGCTCGTCGTGCTCGGCGGCGCCTTCCTCCCCGATGACGATGTCCGCGCGCCCTGGCTGCCCGCGGTCCGGGCACTGCTACGCCAGGCACTCGCCGAGCGGACGCCGGTGTTCGGCATCTGTCTCGGGGGCCAGATGCTCGCCCATGTCGCCGGTGGCGAGGTGCGTGGGCACCACGGGCCCCCCGAGTTCGGCAGTACCCGGCTCGACCTGCGTCCCGAGGCGTCCGACGACCCGCTGTTCCACGGGCTGCCCGCACACGTGTCGGCCATCGAGAACCACGTCGACGCCATCACCGCGCTTCCCGCGGGCGCCCACTGGCTGGTCCGCAGCGAGCACTGCCCCTACCAGGCCTTCCGCATCGGCTCCGCGGCGTGGGGCGTGCAGTTCCACCCGGAGAACACCGCCGAGCGGATCCGCGGCTGGAACAGCGACCGCCTGCACCGCAATGGCGCGCCCACCCCGCAGACCCTGCACGCTCGGGCGCTGCGGGACGAACCGGCGGCCACCGAGACCTGGCGCACCGTCGCCCACCGCTTCGCGGACATCGTGACCGGGACGGCCCGGAAACCAGGGCCCTGACCCGGTGTCACCAGCCGACGGGCGCCGAATCGACGCCGCGCGCCACGTCCGCGTGCTCGGCAGCCGCCGGTCCGCGGCGCCCCGGCCGCGGGAGGACGACGAACCGGGCCAGGCGCGCGGGGAGCCCGCCGGGACGCGGGCGGGCCTTCGCACCCCGTGCGGCGGTTCGGGGGTTTAGGTTGGCGGAGAAAAGATTTTGGGCAGCCGGACTCGCGATGGGGGCGAGCATGACCATGCTAAAAGGGGCCAATGTTCCGGTGCCGGCTCAGGCCGTGCGGGTCGAATTGGGGTGGCGTGCCTCCCCGGGGACACCGGACGTGGACGGTTCCGCGCTCCTTCTCGTGTCAGGGAAGGTGCGCAATGACGCCGACTTCGTCTTCTACAACCAGCCCGCGCATGCCTCCGGCGCGGTGCGCCACGAGGGCAAGCGCCCTTCCGCGGAGGGGATGACGGACAACCTCGCGGTCGACCTCGCCCGCGTCGAGCCCGCCATCGACCGCGTGGTCCTCGCCGCCTCCGCGGACGGCGGCACCTTCGGCCGGGTGTCCGGACTGTACGTACGGGTCACGGACGCGGCGAACGGCAGGGAGATCGCGCGCTTCGACAGCGCGGACGCCACGGTCGAGACCGCGTTCATCCTCGGCGAGCTCTACCGGCGCCAGGGTGCCTGGAAGTTCCGGGCCGTGGGCCAGGGATACGGCACCGGTCTCGAAGGCCTCGCGACCGACTTCGGGATCTCCGTCGACGAACCGCAGCCGCCCCAGCACCCGCGGTCCCCTCAGCATCCGCAGCCCCACCGGCCGCAGACGCCTCAGACGTACCAGCCGCCCCAGTCGTCCTGGGCCTCCCCGCAGACGCAGAGCGCGACGACGCCCCAGCCCATGCCGCCCGCCCCGCCGGTGGCGCCCCCGGCACCCGCCGCGCCCCCGGCCGCCCCCGTCCGCCTCTCCAAGGTGACGCTCACCAAGGAAGCACCGCGGGTCTCCCTCGCCAAACAGGGCGGCACGTCGGGCGCGCTCCGCGTCAATCTCAACTGGGAAGTGCGCAAACAGTTCAAGGGCTGGGCGAGCAAGCTCGGCAGGGCGGTCGCCCAGCACGCGGACCTCGACCTCGACCTCTGCGCCCTCTACGAGCTGACCGACGGCCGCAAGGGCGTCGTCCAGGCCCTGGGGAACGCCTTCGGCGCCCTCCAGCAGCCTCCGTACATCCATCTCGACGGGGACGACCGCACCGGCGCCGTCTCCACCGGCGAGAACCTCACCGTCAACCTCGACCACATGAACAAGCTCCGGCGCGTCCTGATCTTCGTCACCATCTACGAAGGCGCCCGGAGCTTCGCCGATCTCCACGCGACCGTCACGCTCCAGCCCCAGAACGGCGCGCCGATCGACTTCTCGCTCGACGAGTGCACCGTCCCCTCCACCGTCTGCGCCCTGGCCCTGCTGACGAACAACGGGGGAGACTTCACCGTCCAGCGCGAGGCCCGCTACCTCGTCCCCGAGCGCGGGGTGAGCCCGCAGCGCACCATCGACTACGCCTACGGGTGGGGCATGAACTGGACGCCCGGCCGCAAATGATCCCCCGGCGGTCCGGCAGGCCCTGCCGGACCGGCCTGCCACCGGCTCCGCTCACCGCTCCGGCGCGGCCTCGGGACGGGCGTACGTACGCCCCTTCCAGGCCGCGCCCCGGCCCTGGTAGTGCCGCACCGCCGAGTCGACCGTCATCAGCAGATAGAGCACGGCGGTGAACGGCAGCAGCGGAGCCCACCACAGCGACTGCCGGTAGTAGCCCAGCATCGGCAGATACGTCCCGGTCATCACCGCCCAGGCCAGGCCGCCCGCCCACGCCGCCGCCGCGTCCCCGGCCAGCAGCCCGGCGGTCAGGGTGAGCGGCGGCGCGAGATAGACCAGCGCGAGCCCCAGCACCGTCCCCACGAGCAACGGCGGACTGTGCCGCAGCTGGGCGTACGCGCTCCGCGTCACCATCCGCCACAGATCGGCCAGCCGCGGATAGGGCCGCACGCTGTCCACCCGCTCGGCGAGCCCCAGCCAGATCCGCCCGCCGCTGCGCTGGACCGCCCGGGCCAGTGACACGTCGTCGATCACCGACTGCCGGATCGACTCCGGTACCCGCGCCCGCTGGGCCGCCTCGGTCCGCAGCAGTACACAGCCACCGGCCGCCGCCGCCGTCCGCGCACCCGCCCGGTTCACCCACCGGAACGGGTAGAGCTGCGAGAAGAAGTACACGAAGGCCGGAACGACCAGCCGCTCCCATCCGCTCGACACCCGCAGCCGGGCCATCTGCGAGACCAGGTCGTAGCCGCCCGACTCGGCGGCGGCGACCAGCTCGCGCAGACTGTCGGGCTCGTGCGCGATGTCGGCGTCCGTCAGCAGCAGGTACGCCGGTCTCCGCACCCGGGCCCGGGTGATTCCGTGCCGTACCGCCCAGAGCTTGCCCGTCCAGCCCGCCTCGGGCTCGTCCGGCGAGAGCACCGTCACCGGCAGCCCGCCGTACTTCACGGACAGCTGACGGGCGACGTTCCCCGTGCCGTCCGTGCTGCAGTCGTCGACGAGGAAGACCTCCGCCCGCCCCGGATAGTCCTGTGCCAGGAGGGCCGGAAGGCTCACCGGCAGCATGTCGGCCTCGTCACGTGCGGGCACCACGATGGCGACGGACGGCCAGCGGCCGGGGTCCTGCCGACGGGGCAGCCGCTGGCCGGTCAGCCAGAAGAACCCCTGTCCCAGCAGCAGCCACACCCACGCGGCCAGTGAACCCACGGCGATCCAGGCAACGGCGCTCATTCGCCGCAGTCTGCCCCACCGGGGCGGAACCGCACGAGCGGTCGACTATGGTGACTGGGTGAAGATCGCGCTCATGGACTCAGGACTCGGCCTCCTCGCGGCGGCCGCCGCAGTACGCCGACTGAGGCCCGACGCCGATCTGGTGCTCTCCTCCGACGCCCCCGAGCACACACCCTGGGGGCCGCGTACGCCCGAGTACGTCACCGCCCACGCGCTGGACGTGGCCCGTGCCGCCGCCGCACACCGGCCGGACGCACTGATCGTCGCCTGCAACACCGCCTCCGTGCACGCCCTGCCCGCGCTCCGCGCCGCGTTCGAACCCGCGCTGCCGGTCATCGGTACCGTCCCGGCCATCAAGCCGTCCGTCGCCGTGGGCGGCCCCGTCGCCATCTGGGCCACGCCCGCCACCACCGGCAGCCCGTACCAGCGCCGGCTCATCGCGGAATTCGCCCGCGCCGTGGACGTCACGGAGGTGCCCTGCCCCGGTCTCGCCGACGCCGTGCAGAACGCCGACGAGACCGCGATCGACCGGGCCGTCGCCGCGGCCGCCGCCCGCACCCCGCACGATGTCCGGGCCGTGGTCCTCGGCTGCACCCACTACGAGCTGGTCGCCGAGCGCATCCGCGCCGCCGTCGGCCGCCCCGGCCTGCCGCCCGTCGCGCTGTACGGGTCGGCCGGGGCCGTCGCCGCCCAGGCACTGCGCCGGATCGGGGCCGAACCCGCTCCGTCGGCCGAATCCACCGGAGCGGTCCGTGTGCTCGTCGGAGGCCGCGCCGTGGAGCTCCCGGGAGCCGCGCTGGCCTACCCGGAAGGGCTGCTGCTGGGATCCGTGAGCCCGGTCCGCTGACCGTGCGGGGGCCGCTCGGCCGCGCCCGGCGTGCACGATCCTGAGTACGCTGCTTGACATGAGGGACGACTCCCGAAAGCCCCGGCACACCGGAACAGATCCCCACCCCGCCGTCTGGACCGGCCGGGCCACCAACCGGGCCCAGTGGGTGCTCGCGGTCGCGGGCGCGGCCTGTCTGGCGCTCGGGGTCGAGCTGGCCGTCAGCTCCAGCTGGACCGCCGGGACCGTCGCGCTGATGATGTCCGTGGTCGGCTGTGTCGCCGCCGGACTCCTCATGCTGTTCGGCACCCTCGCCTTCGTGAACGTGGCCGTCCGGATCGACCGGGACGCCCTGGAGGTGCGCTGCGGCCACATGGGCGTGCCCCGCCGCCGGATCCTGCTCACCCAGGTGGTGGGCGTCGATTTCGTCCCCGAGGTCACCCCGCGCCAGTGGGGCGGCTGGGGCTATCGCTGGCGCCCCGAGCAGGGCACGGCCGTGGTGGTCCGCAGGGGCGAGGGCCTGGTGCTCCGGCTCGGCGACGGCCGGACGTTCACCATCACGGTCGACGACGCCGAGGCGGGCGTACGGTTCATCCGCGAACGTCTGCGTCTGACCACGGGCGGCGCGGCGGCCGGAGCCTGACCAGGGGCACTTCCGGACGGGAGGGTCTCCCGGGCCCACAGCCGCCCACCGTAGACTCCGCCGGGTGAGCGCCACCATCACCCCTCTCGGAGCCGCGCAGCCGGTTTCCGCCCCCGTGTCCCGGAGACAGCGCCTCGTGCGACCTGCCGCCGCCGTGATCGCGGGCGTCATGCTCTACCTGAGCTTCCCGCCCCGCCCCTTGTGGTGGCTGGTCCTGCCCGGGTTCGCCCTGCTCGGCTGGGCGCTGCATGGCAGGCGGCTGCGGGCCGGGTTCGGGCTCGGACTCCTCGCCGGTCTGGGCTTCATGCTGCCGCTGCTGCACTGGACGGGCGAAGACGTCGGCCCGGTGCCGTGGCTGGCCCTCGCCACCGCAGAGGCGCTGTTCATCGCGGTCGGCTGTGCCGGGATCGCCGCCGTCAGCCGGCTCGCCTGCTGGCCCCTGTGGGCCGCCGCCGTCTGGGTGCTCGACGAGGCGGTGCGGGCCCGGGTGCCGTTCGGCGGCTTCCCCTGGGGAAAGATCGCGTTCGGCCAGGCCGACAGCGTGTTCCTGCCGCTCGCCGCCCTGGGCGGCACCCCGCTGCTCTCCTTCGCGGTGGTGCTGTGCGGCTTCGGCCTGTGCGAAGCGGTCCTCCGCTTCCGCGCGTACCGCCGTACCGGCGTCCTGCCGCGGGGCGCCGTCGCCGCCGCTGCCGCGACCGTTCTCGTGCCCGTCGCCGGGGCCTTCGCCGCGCTGCCCCTGGTCGATGCCTCCGCCGAGGACGGCACCGCGACCGTCGCCGCGATCCAGGGCAACGTGCCACGGCTCGGACTCGACTTCAACTCCCAGCGCCGCGCCGTCCTCGACAACCATGTGCGCCGCACCGAGCAGCTCGCCCGGGAGGTGAAGCAGGGCAAGGTCCCGCAGCCGGACTTCGTCCTGTGGCCCGAGAACTCCTCCGACCTCGACCCGTACCGTAACGCCGACGCCCGGATCCTGATCGACGAGGCGGTGAAGGCGATCGGCGTGCCCACCGTGGTCGGGGCGGTCGTCGCGCCCGACAGCGGAAACCTGCGCAACACCCTGATCCAGTGGAACCCGGACAAGGGCCCGGTCGACACCTACGACAAGCGCCACATCCAGCCGTTCGGCGAGTACATGCCGATGCGGTCGGTCGCCCGGGTCTTCAGCTCGGACGTGGACCGGGTACAGCGCGAGTTCGGACCCGGGAAGAAGGTCGGCGTCTTCGATCTGGCGGGCACCAGTGTCGGGCTCGTGACCTGCTACGAGGCCGCCTTCGACGACGCCGTACGGGACACCGTCACGCACGGTGGCCAGCTGATCGCCGTACCCAGCAACAACGCCACCTTCGGCCGCAGCGAGATGACCTACCAGCAGCTGGCCATGTCCCGGGTGCGGGCGGTCGAGCACAGCAGGTCCGTCGTCGTCCCCGTCACCAGCGGGGTCAGCGCGGTGATCCGCCCGGACGGGACGATCGTCCAGCAGTCGAAGCAGTTCACCCCGGACGCGCTCGTGGACGAGGTGCCGCTGCGGTCCTCGCTGACGCCCGCGACGCGGATGGGCACGCTTCCCGAAGGCGTGCTCGTGCTGATCGCCGCGGCCGGACTCGGCCTGGTCGCCCTGCGCACGGTACGCGCCCGGCGCGGTCGGTGACCGTCATCCGCACCACGTAGGGTCGGGGCCATGAGCACTCCTGATTTCATCCGTGAGATCCGCGCCACCGCGGGTCAGCAACTGCTCCTGCTGCCGGGGGTCACCGCCATCGTCTTCGACGACGAGGGCAGGGTGCTGCTGGGCCGTCGCACCGACACCGGCAAGTGGGCGGTCATCGGCGGTATCTGCGAGCCGGGCGAGCAGCCCGCGGCCACGGCGGAGCGCGAGGTGTTCGAGGAGACGGCGGTGCGCTGTGTGGCGGAGCGGGTGGTGCTCACCCAGGCCCTGGAGCCCGTGCAGTACGCGAACGGTGACCGTTGCCAGTACCTCGACGTGACCTTCCGCTGCCGGGCGACCGGCGGCGAGGCCCGGGTCAACGACGACGAGTCGCTGGACGTGGGCTGGTTCTCGGTGGACGCGCTGCCGCCGCTGGACGAGTTCGGCCTGTTCCGGATCAAGCAGTCCCTGACCGACGAGCCCACCTGGTTCGAGCCCACCGCCCAGCCGTGAGCGGCACCGTCCGCCGGGCGGGCCGTGCTCACGGCCCCCGCCCGGCGGACGGTGTTCAGGCGGTCCGGGCGTCCGCCGCCGGTGTTCTGGAGCCGTCCGGGTCGGTGGCCGCCGCCCCGATGTCCGCGAGATCCCGGTGCCGGGTCTCCCGGGCACAGCCGACCGCGAGCAGGGTGATCAGGGCCGCGGCGATGACGTACAGCGAGACCGGCGTCGAGCTGCCGTAGTCCGCGAGCAGCGCGGTGGCGATGAGCGGCGCCGGGGCACCGGCCGCGACCGAGGAGAACTGCGCGCCGATCGACGCGCCCGAGTACCGCATCCGGGTCGCGAACATCTCGGAGAAGAACGCCGCCTGCGGGGCGTACATCGCGCCGTGGAAGACGAGCCCGACAGTGACGGCGAGCAGTACGTTCCCGAAGCTCCGGGTGTCGATCAGCGCGAAGAACGGGAACGTCCACGCCCCGACGCCGAGCGCGCCGGCCAGGTAGACGGGCTTGCGCCCGATCCGGTCCGACAGCGCTCCCCACATCGGGATGACCGCGAAGTGCACGGCCGAGGCGATGAGTACCGCGTTGAGCGCCGTCTGCTTGCTCAGGCTTGCTGCCGTGGTCGCGTAGACGAGCACGAACGCGGTGATGACGTAGTAGCTGATGTTCTCCGCCATCCTGGCGCCCATGGCGATCAGCACATCGCGCCAGTGGTGCCGCAGCACGGCCACGAGCGGCATCTTCTCCGTGGCCCCGGCGGCGGACGTGCGCGCCTCGGCCTGGGCCAGCGCGGCCTTGAAGACCGGTGACTCGTCGACGGAGAGCCGGACCCACAGGCCGAGGAGCACCAGGACACCGGAGAGCAGGAACGGGATACGCCAGCCCCACGCCGCGAAGGCGGAGTCGGACATCAGCGCGGTGAGCGCGGAGAGCACCCCGGTGGCGAGCAGCTGACCCGCCGGGGCGCCGGTCTGCGGCCAGGAGGCCCAGAAGCCGCGCCGCCGGGCGTCCCCGTGCTCCGACACCAGCAGCACCGCACCGCCCCACTCACCCCCCAGCGCGAAGCCCTGCACCAGCCGCAACACGGTGAGCAGCACCGGGGCGGCGGCTCCGACGGTGGCGTGGGTCGGCAGCAGCCCGATGGCGAACGTCGCCCCGCCCATCATCAGCAGGCTGATCACCAGCAGCTTCTTGCGGCCGAGCCGGTCGCCGTAGTGCCCGAACACCAGGGCACCGAGCGGCCGGGCGGCGAAGCCGACCGCGTAGGTGAGGAAGGACAGGAGGGTGCCGACGAGCGGGTCGGACTCGGGGAAGAACAGCTTGTTGAAGACCAGGGCTGCGGCCGAGCCGTACAGGAAGAAGTCGTACCACTCGATGGTGGTGCCGATGAGACTCGCGGCGACGATGCGTTTGAGAGAGCGGCTGGTAGACGGGGCGGATGCCGAGGCAGCCATGAACACCACTTCCGGGCGGTTGGCGGGGACGGTCTCGTGTCGCCACACCGTAGGAATGGGCAGGTCAGAGGCACATGTGGCGGGACACCATAGTTCTCGGTCCAGGTGTGCGCGGGGCCACTATGACAGGCACGCCGAGACTGCTTCGAGGACCGAATGGAAGGCTGGCAGGCGCCTGTCAGGATTGCGCTGTGAGGCATGGTTCATCGCCCTGCTGCTGACTCCCGTACTGACTCCCGTACTGACACCTGTGCAGACACCTCTGCGGACTCCCGTGCTGACTCCTGTGCTGATGTGGTGCTGACCTGAAACCGCATGTCAGCCCCCCGGCCTGACGAAGCACTACTGCCCTCGACGTCTGGTCAGGGGTGGCCAGGGGTGGACGATCCGGCCTTTCTCTCCCCCTCCAGGAGCGGCCGTGCATCCTGTTCAGGAGGTCACCGAGGGCGGAGAGGACGCGGAACGGGTCAAGCAGTCGGGTGCGGGTGGCGCATCCCCCGTGAGAGCTACAGGAGCTGTCCATGCGCGGGTGATTCGCGGACGCCGGTGGACTCCTAGCGTGGTCGTCAGGTCGCCGAAGGCGCGACCTACAGGGGAGGCGACCATGGGCACGACGTCCGTCACACGGCACGGCACAGGCTGCGGCCCGGACAAGGACCGCGACGGACGCGACGGCCACGGCGGACGCGACGGCCACGGCGGACGAGGCGGCCACGGCGGACGCGGCGGCCGTTTCGGCCGGATCGCGCGCTCTCCGCTCGGCTGGATGCTGACGGGGATGGTTGGCGTCGGCCTGGTCTCGGGCCTGACGGCGACCGGACCCGGCCCGGTGCCGGCGCTGGGCGCAGCCGCCGCGGTGGCCGTGTACTGGTGGGTCATGCGCCGTGTCGCACGACGTTCCACGCCGGAGACCGCCCGGCACGGGGCCAGCCGGGAGGCGCTGCTCGGCGGCGGGATCGGCCTGGGCTTCATCCTTGTGTCCGCTCTCCTGATCACCGCGTTCGGAGGCTACTCGTTCTCCTGGGCGGGCAACGGCTTCATGCCGGTCGTCTGGACCACGGCCGTGGTGCAGATCGGCGCCGCGGTCACCGAGGAATTGCTGTTCCGTGGTCTTGCCCTGCAGGCCCTGGAGCAGCTGTGGGGCAGCCGGGCCGCCATCGTGATCACCTCGCTGTTCTTCGGTGTCGCCCACCTGGGCGCCCCGGGAGCGAGCGCGTGGGGCGGACTGGCGATCGCCCTGGAGGCGGGCGTTCTGCTCGGAGCCGCGTTCCTGTGGCGGCGTAACATCTGGTTCGTCGCGGGTCTGCACTTCGCCTGGAACACCACGGAGCAGCTGCTCGGCATTCCGGTCTCCGGACACACCCCCGAGGGGCTGTTCACCGTCGGCATCCACGGCTCCACCCTCCTGACCGGCGGCAGCTTCGGCCTGGAGACGTCGGTTGTGCCCGTCCTCATCGGCGTGGCTCTCGCCGTCCCGATGCTTGTCCTTGCCCACCGGACCAGTGGGATCAAGTCCCCTCGACGCACGGGCCGCTGAGACAGGCCGGCTGGAGGAAACAGAAGTGATGTCCCGTCAGGCGCCCTGGAGCCTCCCGCTGCTCCGGGCGCCGCTCGACTGGTGGCAGGAGCGGGACGCCTTCCTCAAGGACGGCATCCTCGCCCTGACGCTCACCTTGCTGGCCTTCGTGCCGACACTGTCCAACCTCGGTGCGCAGATCGGTGATCTGCCCGAGCGGCCGGGGAACGTGCTGAGCGTCGGGCTGGTTCTGGCCCAGACCCTGCCGCTGGCGGTCCGCCGCAGGTGGCCCGCATCCTGTCTGACCGGCGTCGCGGGCGCGTTCGCCGTGCACCAGGCGCTGGGCTTCACGACGACGTCCGCCAGTGTGGGGCTGTATCTGGCCCTGTACTCCGCCGGGGCTCATCAGGTCCGCTTCCGCCACGGTCTGGCCGTCGTGGCGAGTGTGGGCTACGCCGTGCTGGCCATCGTCCTGGACCGCCTCGGCTCACCGCAGTCGATACCGGACTACCTCGCGTTCTGTCTGGTCCTGGCCGGGGTCTGGCTGGTGGGGAGTACGGTGCGCACGCGGCGGACGGAAGAGGCGAAGCGGCGGCGGCTGGCTGCCGAGATGGCCACGGCCGCCGAGCGGGCGCGGATCGCCCGCGAGCTGCACGACGTGGTCACCCACCACGTGACGGCCATGGTGGTCCAAGCCGACGCGGCTCAGTTCCTGCTCACGTCCGCGCCGGAACGCGCCGGCGAGGGACTGACAGCCGTCAGCGACACCGGCCGTCGGGCGCTGACGGAACTGCGGTATCTGCTCGGCGTCCTGGAGGCGACCGGTGAGTCGGCGTCTGAGGACCTGGCAGGTGCGGGCCGGGCACCCGCCCTGGGACGGGTGGGTGACCTGGTCGAGCAGGCCCGCAGGGCGGGTCAGCCAGTCGAGTACAGCGAGCACGGCGAGCGGCGGCCACAGAGCGTGGACGTGGAGCTGGCCGCGTACCGGGTGGTGCAGGAGGCCCTCACCAACGCCATGAAGTACGTGACCGGGAAGCCGACACGGGTCCTGCTCCGGCACGGTGACGAGCACATCGAGATCGAGGTGACCACCGACGGACCCGTCGCCGCACCGGGCACACGGAAGGCGGGCCCTGCGGGCGGACGAGGGCTGGCCGGGCTGCGTACACGGGTGCGGATGCTCGATGGTGAACTGGAGGCCGGTCCCCGGCCCGAGGGCGGGTTCGAGGTCCGCGCCACGATTCCGTCCAGGCCCCTTCAGGAGTGACCCCGTGAGCGATGCGCCGCCACCGATCCGTGTGCTCGTCTGCGACGACCAGGCGCTGGTGCGGACCGGCTACGTCACCATCTTCTCCGCGCAGCCCGACATGGAGGTCGTCGGGGAGGCCGAGAACGGCCACGAGGCGGTTCAGGCCGCGCGGCGGCTGCGCCCCGACGTGGTCGTGATGGACATCCGGATGCCCCTGCTCGACGGCATCCAGGCGACGCGGCAACTGGCCGGTCCCGATACCGAAGGCACGCCGAAGGTACTGGTCGTCACCACGTTCAACGTCGACGCCTACGTCTACGACGCGTTGCGCGCCGGAGCGAGCGGTTTCCTCCTCAAGGACGCGCCTCCGGCGGAACTGGTCAACGGCATCCGGACCGTCGCCCGGGGCGAGGCCCTGCTGGCACCCGCCGTCACCCGCCACCTCATCGGCCGGTTCGCCCAGCATCTGCGACCGGCCGACACCTCCCGGCCGGCCAGACAGGACGTCGTGCGGGCACTGACCCCCCGCGAGCTGGAAGTGCTCCACCTGATCGCCGAGGGGCTGTCGAACGCGGAGATCGCCGCGGCGATGTTCATCACGCCCGAGACCGTCAAGACCTATGTGTCGCGAATCCTGGCGAAACTCGGCCTGCGCGACCGCGTCCAGGCCGTTGTCCTCGCCTACCGGGTCGGACTGGTGCCCGGTACGGCGTGAACCGGCACGGCCGCGCGCCCGGGGTGCAGCGCCGCCCACCCGGCAGACCGGGCGAAGCCCCCGCCTGTCCTTGGCGATCTCCCTGACAGGGAAGCACGGGCTGGAGCCCGGCCCGCGACTGCTCTCACAAACGGTCCTTGGAACCCGTTCTCACCCAGAAGCGGGACGGACCCCCTTCCGGGACTTGCATGACGCGAAAACCCGGACCGGCTCACTGCGCAGATCGCTGGCGGCGCGGTCGCCTCCGCCAAGGCGGGCGTCCTGGTTCAAGGCGGTGTCCTGCGGGGTGAGGCCGGGGCGTAGTCGGTGCCAGGACGGGGGCGTAGGAGTCCGGCGCGGATGCGGGGGTGGAAGGGGCAGGTGCTGGTGGTGCTCTTCTGTACGTGCCGGGCGAGGGCGGTGCGTTTGCGGTCGGTCCATCCGGTGCCGACGCTGCCTGATGGGGGAGTCAGGTACGGGAACTCTCTGCATGCCTCACGCCCCCGAAGCTCTGTGCGGGGTTCCGACGTGCTGCGGAGCGGTATCAGGTCAGGTCGGTGCGAGGGTCGATAGCCCAGTGGTTGGTCTGGAGGACCCGACCGGCGAAGGGCACGTCTTGCTTGCCCAGGAACCGGAAGCCGAGGGCGCGGCAGATGCCGTTGGACGGGGCGTTGGCTGTCGCCTGAAACGCATGCATCAACCCCCATCAGCCGTCGTCGCGGGCCAGCTCAAGCAGCGTGCGGACGCCC
The DNA here is from genome assembly GCF_042883525.1 of Streptomyces sp. NPDC058195. Lineage (NCBI taxonomy): Bacteria > Bacillati > Actinomycetota > Actinomycetes > Kitasatosporales > Streptomycetaceae > Streptomyces > Streptomyces sp. NPDC058195. The sequence continues at coordinate 388,484 of NZ_JBHVVM010000003.1, read as the reverse complement.
TGCTTCCCGGGCCCCCGTCCCTGGTACTCCGGCAGTATCACCCAGCCGATCTCGGAGACGCGCTCGCCGTCTGCGCCGTGGGGCCACAACGTCACGGTTCCCGCTGTGACAGGCGAAAGATTCGATCAAATGATCGCAGCGTCATCCTTTCGGGGGTGGCTGTATGGATACGCGGCAGCGTGCTGGCTGGTAGCGCGATGATCGTCTGCGGCGCGGGACGGTTCGGCTGTCGAACCGGTGGAGCCGCATCGCGCTGCCGACTCATGTTCGTCTCCGAATCCGGGAAACCGCAGGCGTAGTCCACCCGGGCAGATGCACCTGTTCGTCCAAGTGGCGACTGCCGGGGGTGCGGTGGTGTTCAGCGCCGCAGGGTGCGTGTCGAAGAGGCGGCACCTGTTTACGGGGGATTCGCCGACCGGACGTACCTGCAGAGCCTGGTGGACGGGCCCGGCCGGTCGGGCGTGGGCCGGGTACGCATGGTGCCGCTGTCTCTCTGGAGGCCGGGGCGCTCTCACCACCGCAGAGGAGCACGGATGCACCTGATTCCCTCAGAGCAGGAGAAGCTGCTGCTGAGCGTGGCCGGGATGCTGGCCAGCTATCGCAAGGAGCGTGGCGTCAAGCTCAACTACCCCGAGGCGGTGGCGTACATCAGTTGTTGGGTCATCGAGGAGGCACGGGCGGGCAACTACACCGTCGACCAGATGATGAGCGATGCCGACGTTCCCCTGGAGCAGCGGAAGGGGGACACCCAGGGCCGGGGCGAGAGCGTCCTGACCACCGACGACGTCATGGAGGGCGTGCCCGAGATGCTCGACATCCTCCAGGTCGAGGCGACCTTCCCCGACGGGCGCAAGCTCGTCACCCTCTACGACCCGATCCGCGCGCCGAAGCCCGCCCCGCTGCCCGCTCCCATCCGCTGAGGTCAAGTGCCATGCCCTACTTCCAGCCGCTGGCCCCGAAGCCTCCGGTGACCACGCCGGTCACGTGTCCGGGCACGTGCCCCTGCTACTCGGCCCATCACTGCCAGGAGGCGGAACCCGTACCGCCCTCGTCCCTGGACCCGGACCGGTCCCATGACTTCTCCCAGTACAAGGTGGGAGGAGTGTGGGTCAGGAACCCGTCCGCGGTGCGTGTGCTCAACGCGCAGAGCGACAAGGCCGTTGTCTATGTGGTCAACGTCGGTGACCGTGACATCCAGATCGGTTCGCACTTCCATCTGGCCGATGTCAATGAGGACCTGCTGTTCTTCACCGACCTGGACACCGCCACCGAGGCCGAGGCCGTACTGACCGACCCCCAGCGCCTGCGGTCCGAGCAGATCGCTGCGGCCCGCGCGCTGGCGTACGACCGGTCGAAGACGCCGGGGAAGGCACCTTGGGGGTGCCGCCTGGACATCGCTCCGGGGGACTCCATGCGGTTCAGCCCCGAGAACGCGCCCAGCGAGGCGATCGAGGTCGTGCCCATCGGCGGGAGGCGGCATGTGCCGGGCCTGCGCAAGGACAAGCCGGCTGACGACGTCGCTCTCGACTGACAGGGCCCTCGTACACCCAGCTGGAGGAATGCAATGGCGAACATCACCCGCGAGCAGTACGCGAAGTCCTACGGTCCGACGGTGGGCGACCAGGTCCGCCTGGGGGACACCAATCTCTGGATCGAGGTCACCGAAGACCTGACGTTCGGTGGGGACGAGGCGATCTTCGGCGGCGGCAAGACCATCCGCGAGTCGATGCTGCAGGGGACGGTCACCAGTGCGCAGGGCGCCCCCGACACCGTGATCACCAACGTGATCATTCTGGACGTCGCCCCCGCTCTGGAGCGGGGCAACGGCAGTTCCATCGTGCGTGCCGACGTCGGGATCAAGGGCGGCAAGGTCGTCGCGGTCGGCAAGGCCGGCAACAGCGACGTCATGGACGGGGTCACCCCGGGCCTGGAGATCGGCCCTTCCACGGACGTGATTTCCGGCGAGGGCAAGATCCTCACCGCGGGTGCCGTCGACACCCACGTGCACTACATCTCCCCCTCGGCCGTCATGGAAGCACTGTCCACCGGGACCACCACGCTGATCGGCGGCGGTGTGGGACCTTCCGAGGGGTCCAAGGCGACCACCGTGACGCCTGGCCCGCAGCACCTGGTGAACCTGCACCGCAGCTTCGACGACCTGCCGGTCAACGTGATGCTGCTGGGCAAGGGCAACACCGTCAGCAAGGCCGGCCTGGACGAGCAGGCACTCGCGGGCGCTGGCGGTTACAAGATCCACGAGGACTGGGGAGCCACTCCGGCAGCGCTGGACGCCGCGCTGAGGGCCGGGGAGGAATGGGGGCTGCAGGTCACCCTGCACGCCGACTCCCTCAACGAGGCGGGCTTCGTCGAGACCACCCTCGGCGCCATCGACGGGCGCGGAGTCCACGTCTTCCACGCCGAGGGCGCAGGCGGTGGGCACGCCCCCGACATCCTGAAGGTGGCTGCCGAGCGGAACGTCCTGCCTGCCTCCACGAACCCGACGCTCCCGTACACCGCGAACACGGTGGCCGAGCACATCGACATGCTGGCCTCCGCCCACCACCTCGATCTGAGGAACGAGAACGACCAGGCGTTCGCCGACTCCCGGATCCGCTCCACGACCATGTTCGCCGAGGACGTGCTGCACGACATGGGAGCGATGTCCATCACCTCCTCCGACGCCCAGGCCATGGGCCGTATCGGCGAGGTCGTGACCCGCACCTGGCAGGTCGCCCACGTCATGAAGGAGTGGAGCCACAAGACCTTCAAGGACACGAACTTCTTCTACGGTGCCGGTCAGGGGCAGGGCGACAACGCCCGGGCGCTGCGCTACGTGGCCAAGTACACCATCAACCCCGCCGTCGCCCACGGCATCGACGAGTACGTCGGTTCCGTGAAGGAGGGCAAACTCGCAGACCTCGTGCTGTGGGATCCGAGGTTCTTCGCCGTACGGCCCGAGATGGTCATCAAGGCCGGTGCCATGGTGATCGGCAACTTGGGTGACCCCAACGGTTCGGTGTCGACTCCGCAGCCGACCTTCCTGCGGCCCGCGATGGCTGCCGCGATCGCCTGCCGGCTGTCCTACTCGTTCGTCTCCGAGAAGGTGCTCAACCCGCCTTCCGGCACCGACCCGTACAGCTCGGTGAAGGGCAAGGGCGTGTTCAAGGACTCGTTGAAGGACACTCTCGGCCTGCGGCGCGAGCTGAAGGGCGCGAAGCCCGTCAAGGACGTCGAGAAGGCGGACATGGTCTTCAACGACGGGCTGTTCGGCATCGACATCGACCCGGCCACGTTCAAGATCGCGGTGGAAATCCCGGGAGTCGACCCGTCGGAAGGACACAGCCTCACCCGGCACAAGAGCCGAAACGGTTTCTGGTACCTCGACCAGCCAAAACCGCCGAAGAGCCTGCCGCTCACCCAGCGATACCTGCTGTTCTGAGGCCCCGGTGAGCACCTCTCCGCTCCTGCTCGCCCTGCTGGGCGACGCCCGGCTCCCGTCCGGGGGACACACACAGTCCGCCGGTCTGGAGCCGACGTTGCGGGCCGGTATCGCACCCGCCGAGGTGCCCGCGTACCTGCGTACCCGCCTTCGCACCGTCACCCGCGTGGAGGCGGGCACCGCCGTCGTCGCCCGCGCGGTCGCGGGAAGCGGCGGCGACCTGTCCGACGTCGAGGCCGCCTGGGCCGCCCGGACCCCCAGCCCGGCGCTGCGGGCGAACGGGCGGCGGCTGGGCCGCGGGTACCTACGGGTCCTGCAAGGGCTCTGGCCCGGCCCTGTCGATGCCCGCGCACGCACCTGGTCACGCCCCGTCGTTCTCGGCCTTCTCGCACACCGCGCCGGAATGGACCCGGCCGACGTGGCCCGTCTCGTCGGGTACGACGACGCCCAGACGGTGACCGCGGCCCTGCTCAAGCTCGAACCGCAGGACCCACTGACCATCGCGGCGTGGGTGAGTGAACTCCTCCCGGACATCGAGGAGATGGCCGACGAGGTCGCCCTCCTGCGCCTCCCGGAACAGATTCCCGCCCACGGCGCTCCCCTGATTGAGCGCTGGGCCGAGACCCATGACGCCACCACAGAGAGGCTCTTCAGTGCCTGAGAACGCCACTGCCCCCGCCCGTGCCATGCGCCTGGGCGTAGCCGGCCCCGTCGGCACCGGGAAGAGTTCGCTCATCGCGACGCTGTGCCGGGCGCTGTCCGGCGAACTGCGCCTGGGCGTCATCACGAACGACATCTACACCGACGAGGACGCGCGCTTCCTCAGGAGCGCCGGGGTGCTGGACCCCGAACGGATCCGCCCGGTGGAGACAGGCGCGTGCCCCCACACGGCGATCCGTGACGACGTGACGGCCAATCTGCTGGCGGCCGAGGACCTGGAAGCCGACTTCGGCCCCCTGGATCTCGTCATCATCGAGTCCGGCGGCGACAACCTCACCGCCACCTTCTCGCCCGCTCTGGTGGACGCCCAGCTGTTCGTCCTGGACGTCGCCGGCGGCGGTGACGTCGTACGGAAGGGCGGTCCCGGCATCGCCCGCGCCGACCTGCTCGTGATCAACAAGACCGACCTGGGCGAGCACGTGGGCGTGGACGTCGAGCGCATGACGCGCGAGGGGCGCAACGTACGGCAGGGTGCTCCGGTGGTCGCGCTGTCCCGGCACGACGAGGCGTCCGTGCGGCAGCTGACCGGCTGGGTCCGCGACACCCTCGCCCACTACCGCACCGGCGAGCACACCCCGGTCGATCCGGGCCCCATGGCCCCGCACTTCCACGCGGGCCAGGACGGTGAGGAACCCCACGTGCACACCCACGCGCACGGCCAGGATCCGGCGCGTGCAGGGCAGAGCGCGTGACAGGACCGACCCGCCTGAGCGTCGGCCGCACGGGCAGCCGCAGCCGCGTCCACCGCACGACCGGGCATCTGACGGCGCGGATCATGGAGCAGGACGCACACGGCGCCCGGGTGGGCCTGCTCGCCACCCAGGCCCTGCTGCTGTCCGGCGACGACGTCCGTATCGAGGTGGACGTCGCTCCAGGTGCCTGGCTCGACATCGTGGAGACGACCGGCACCGTGGCGTACGAGGGCGACGCACCGTCATCGTGGGCGATTGACGCCACTGTGGGCGACGAGGCGGTCCTGACCTGGGCGGGCAAGCCCTTCGTGGTCTCGGACGGGATCGCCACCCACCGCGACACCCGGATCCGGCTGCACGGCAGCGCCAGGGTCCTGATGCAGGAGAAGATCGTTCTGGGCCGTGCCGGACAGACCGGCGGGGATCTCACCACGTCCCTGAACGCGACGGACGACACCGGGCCGGTGCAGGTGGAGCACCTCGACCTGACCGGGCAGACTCGCGGGATGCCGGGCGTCCTCGGGAACCTTCGCTCCATGGACACCGTCACCGCCCTGGGATGGTCGCCCGAACCGCCCGGCGAGCCGGAAGCCGGCACCACCGGGCCTGGCGAGACCTACTTCCGTCTGGACCGGGCCGGGGCCGTGCTGCGCTGGATCGGAATCGGCCGGTTCCGCGACCGGCTGTGCGACCTCGCCTTCGCCGCCTGGTGCGAGGAGGCCATGCACGGTCACCGGTCCCGGGGCCACCTCGCTGCACGACGCCCGGGCCACGCCGGAACAGCCGGGCGAAGGGCTGTGCCGACGCCGACCGGCCTCCCCTCGCCGTCATCAGCAGCACCAGCAGGCCCGTAGGCATGCCCTCGGCCGACGGCGGGAACCAGCAGAGAATCGCCGGTTCGTGCTGTCGGCCCCCCGCGCAGGTGATCACTCCTGCCTGTCCGGATCGCGCTGCACCCGTACGTAGCCGCCGAGCATCCCGGGAAACGGGCCACGATGAGCAGGCCGATTGCTCCTGGACTCAGGAGGCCAGCAGAGCACAGGCACTGTTCCGCCGTCTTCGGGCCCCAGGTCGGTACGGACGCGGCGCGTCTGGACGGGGTGACGCCACCGCCCGAGAGAAGGACGGAGAAATCCGCCGCTGCCACCTCCACCACCACGTCCGGCTGCACCAGGACGACATCGAGCAGTTCCGTACTGCCCCACCTCTCCGGGAACGTCCCCCTCCCAAGGACGGGGACCGTCGGCCGACGCCAACCAGTCCGCCACGCTGCGCGCCGCCCGGCTGTTCAAGACGGTGCTCCGCCCGACGTACCGCAGGTGCCCGCCGATGCCGTACCGGCCAGCAGCAGGATGCGAGGGGAGGACAGCGGGCCGGACACCGCGCCCACGATCGACTCCGTGGTTTCCCTGACCCGGTACTTGCGCCAGGCCCGGCGGCCTCGGCTGGTTCCTCGCCGCGGGGGCCGTCGTCCCGGTACCCGAAACCGTGGAACGGCGTGGTGCGGCTGCTGGACGACGATGAACTCGGCAACCCCACCGATCTCGCGGCCGTCCTGCAAGTCCTGGCTCGACTCCGCCACCACGGGTGAGATCTTCCCCCGCTCCGAGGGCTGCGGCGCCGTCGTGAAGTCCCGCTACCACGCCCTGGAGCACCTGCGCCAGATCCCCGCCGACGAGGTACTCGCCCGCCACGAACCCAAAGCCGGCCTGAACAGCCTGCTGGACCACCGCGGGTGCCGCACGGGACGGTGGGACGCACTCGGGACGGCTTCCTCCAGCTTGTCGAGCTTCACGCCCTTCTCGGCTTCGCTGAACCTGATCCTGGGCGGCATGCGGACATCCTGCCGCGCCGGGCGGAGGCCGGCAGGGGTCTCATGAACCCGGAGAACACGAGATGGCCCCGATGCCCGGAGCAGGGCCATCTTCGGTGGCTGTTCAGGAAGCGTGCATGTTGCCGGAACGGGGAGCCTCCCGGTAGGCGACGCTGCGCACCATGGACGCGGGCACGATGTACACGTCCCGTTCCCCACCTCTGTTGCCCGGGGCAGGGACGACGTGGAGGAAACCACCCTCGACGGCTACCTCCACGTTGCTGAAACTGGCGAGCTTGTTGTGTGTGGCTCTCGGGTCGGGGATCAGGCGCTCGGCGAGTTCGAGAGTGATGGCTGTGCGCCATTCGAGCTTGCTCATGGGAAGGCTCCTCGCGTGTTCCGGTGTACCTGGTGGTGGTGCTCCGGCGTGTGGGGTAGCCGGGTCGGGGTCAGCGTCACACAGTGCGCTGACACTCGGGCCGGATCAGACGGATCAGGTCACCTGCTCCAGGTGCCGCGGACGGCGGCGGTGGTGAAACCGGGCCCGAACGCGACCAGCGGACCCTGGGCGCCGTCGTGGGGCGGGGCGGTGTGGGTGCGGGCGAGGATGTCGAGCACGGACGCTCCGCCGGGGTTTCCGCTGTCGGCGAGGGACGCGGAGGAGTGGTGGGCGTCGATGTCGCCGAGGCCGACAGCGGTGGTGACGTGCTTCTCGGGCCGTCCGCCGCGGCGGGTCTCGCAGGCTGGCTCCGGCAACAGCGGTTCCGGATCGGATGGGGGGCTTCGAGGGTGGGCGCCCCCCGGGTGGGCGCCAGGCGGGCACGCAGGGCGGTCGTAGAAAGCATCCGCCGGTGGCCGTGCCCGAGGACGAAGGGCTTCCCGCACGCCGGGCAGCGCACGATGCGCTCGGTCTCGACGCCCAAGCGGTACCAGAGGCAGAGGGCCGTCACCTGCGGGAGCTGTTACTGGGCGCCCTTCGGACGCGTGAGCTGGCGGAAGAACTCCCAGCAGTGACCGGTGATCCGGACGAGATCGGCTTGCTTCCCTCTGCCGGGGCCGCCGACGGCCAGCAAGGCTTCGTCCCTCTTCGCTCGCCGGGCGGCGATGTCGCGGTTGTCGTCCTCGGCGATCGCTCGCACGTCTTCTTCGGTCTCCTGCCTTCGTTGGTCGTCTCCGCAGTGGCCAGCCGCGTCTTGAGGTCGGAGACCTCGGCTTTGAGCCGGGCGGTCCGAGCTTCGCGCGGATCGGGGATCGCCCCCGCATGCTGCGGGGCCTGCGGGCGGCGTACGCGCTCGACGCGGAGGTGAATATGCCGACGGGGGCAGGTCTGACGGGGGAACAGCCGGTCAGAACAGCGTCACGGCCAGTGGCGGTCGGGCCCGCGTCGATCGGGCTCGGCCACCAGGGCTCACATTTCGCAGACAGATAAGAGGCGCGCTGGTGGCAGTGGTGAGCGCGGCGGAGGCAAGCACGGCAGCGGCCTCGGCGGCAAGGTGATCAGCGGCACCGGGATCTTGGTGACCCGGCGTGCATCCGGCAGGGCTGGAAGGCATGGAAACGCGGCTGCGACACCGTGCGGGCCCTCGCCGAGCGCCTGACCAGCGCGGCCTGCAAGGGTGGGCCCCATCGAGCGCAGACCGCACCATATATGGGGGCATCATCATGGGTAAACAGCGCATCACCGTCTGCCTGTCACCTGTCGGTCATGACGGGCTGAAGCAGGCGATCGGACAAGCCATGGCCCCCTTCTGGTACGACCGTGAGGACCGCCCTCACCCGGACTGGGTGGGCGAGTGGAGCTACTGGTTCGTTTCCGGGGCGGGCTGTCTCTTCGACGTACTGACCGGCCACGAGGACGACCCCCGGCTGGTGCGGTGCGACGACTGGACCCAACTCCCCGAGGACCTGCCGCCCTCCCGCTGCCACGGCGGCCCGCGCGGCGTCCTCGACTTCGACACGCCCCGCGCCGCCGAGGCCCGCCGGGCGGCCGACACCTGGACGGCGTATCACGCCTTCGCTGACGGCTACCCGCCCGCGCTGCCTTTCCGTCACTTCGCAGAGCGGGCCAGGAGTCTGGAGCCGGACCACGCCAGGGAGGCCACCGTGGCCGCCTTCCGTGAACAGCCCCTGATCCAGGCGATCGAGGCTGACCCCGCCCTGGAAGAGCGGTTCACCTCCGACCCGGTCCTCCACTTCGACGAGGACCTGGAAACCTACGTGACCCGCCATGTGGCTGACGTGCTGCCCACTCCCGCCCTGCTCACCCTCGACGGGCAGTGGGTGGAGGCCGGCGGCCTCGACTACAAGCGGATGTTCAACGCCTACCTGGACGGCTTGCCCGGCGACACGATGGTCGTACGGGTGCTCTACCACTCGTGACGGCTCAGTGACCCGAGCCAGAGGTCCGCCAGAAATAGGGGGTGACTCTGCCGAGGTTTCGTCGTCATCGGCGCTGGCTCCGTCGGCCCCGTAGGCCTCGCCGTCGCGTCCTGCCTCGTCGGCAGGAGCCCGCGCCCCTTGGTGCTCGAAGCCGGAGACGCAGAGGGGGTCGCCGTACGCGACCGGGCGCAGGTCAGGCTTTCCCCTCCTGGGGCGAGGCTGCTCGACCCGGCTCCCGAGAGCCTCCTCATGGCGAACGACAGGCGGCACCCGGCTGGCACAGCCCTTACCCAACCGGCGGCGAATGGGTCGACGTCTCCCGCCCGCCGTCCGCCCGCCGCCGTACAGCGTTCGGGACAGCCCTTAGGGTCTGGCTCATGACCAGTGACGGAGTAGTGGTGGATGAGGCGGTCCGCGCGGCGTGGTACGCCTACCGGGTCCTGGAGAAGCGGACGCCCGCTGAGGAGCGCCAGCAGGCGCAGCAGCGGGTGAAGGCCGCGATGGACTCCGTCGGCCGTGAAGAGGTCTCCCGGGGCACGGTGTTCCTGGTGGGGGTCCTGACCGGGTACCTGATTGCCGAGCCGCCTGGCGGCGGGGATCAGCTTGACCCGCTCGGCGATCTCATCCCTGCCGTGATCCGCCGGCTTCCTTCCTTCGAGCTGGCCGATCCGGAGCAGGTGCCGATGGCCACCGGTGTCCTCATGGCCGCCGCCATGGGCATGGACACCGTGGCCTGGCGCGACCAGTTCGGGAAGATCCCGCCGGAGGAGGCGATGGTCCACGGCTTCGTACTGTGGCTGCTCGCTGACCTCTTCGACTCCCTGGTCAAAAGGCCCGGGGCCATCGACCAGTTGATGCGCGAGACCTTCGAGGCCATGGGCGTCCAGGGCCACTGACGCCGCCGTGATGCCCGGGCCCGCCCGGGCCGGGCGGGCGACCTGGTGGTGCGCGGCGAGCGCGCGGCGGTAGCCGTTCCGCGTCGCCCGGCCGCGCGTACGTGAGCAGTTCGCTGGTCTTCGGGGGCTGGAGCGGGTGGAGGCGGCTGGAGGTGCCAGCCTCCACCTCGAAGACGACGGGCTCCTCGATCCCGGCCTCGTCCAGGACGAGGTTCAGCCAGGCCGACCTGGACGCCATCGCGTTGGACGCCGGGGAGCCGGACGAACTGCTGGTCGTAGAGCTGCTGTGCTGATCCGAGTCCTCAGCCCGAACCGGCGACCAGCGCCTCGCCGAGCGGGGTGCGCCGGTAGAGCACCGATCGTCCGGACCGGGCGCGGGCGAGCAGTCCCGCGCCTCGCAGGATGGCGAGGTGGTCTCCTACCGCGCCAGGTGTCATGGCGAGGCTGCGGGCGAGGTGGCTGGTACTGGCCGGGGCGTCCAGCGCCAACAGCAGCCGGGCTCGGGACCGGCCGACCAGAGCGGTCAGGGAGTCCGGACGGGGGACGCTCTCCTGTTCGTCCCACAGGGCGGCGGTGCCGCGGGCACGATAGACCAAGGTCCTGGGCCAGGGGTCTTCCAGGTGGGCGGCGATATTCGCGACGAAGACCGAAGGGATCAGCAGGAGCCCGTCGCCGGGGAGGCGGACTGTTCCGACGTGAGGGAAGTGGCCGATCTCGATACCGCCAGCTTGCCAGGCGATGCTCTGGTGCATGCTCTCGATGGCCGTGACCCATCCGTGTTCGCCGATCACACCCACCCGGTGCACGATGTCGCGCTCACAGATCGCCCGCAGTTGCGGCCAGTCCGTGGCGAGCAGCTCGTGCCAGGCCTGGTCCATCGCCTCGGCGATCCTGGAGACGGCGTCCGTCGAGTCCAGCACCGCGCGTACGCGGGGATCACGGGCGGACGGGCCGGTCGCGTTGGTGGCGATTTCGTGGCGGGCCGCTTGCAGCGGTGTGGCCCGGATCATGGCCAGGTCGTCTGCCCAGGTCTGGTTGAGGCCGCGCGGGGGCGGGGCGACGAAGTTCGGTCCGCCCCCGCGCGGGGTGTGCAGGGCGAGAGCGGCGTTCAGTTCGCTCTCGCGGCGGAGCCGTTCGAAGGTCGGCAGCAGCCGGGCGGCCCAGGCTCGCGGCAGCGGCCTGTCCTGGCCGGCGAGTGAGCGCAGCAGGAAGCAGAGGTCCAGCGCGGGCGACAGTGCGAAGCGGCTGCGCAGCAGGCCCTCGACGGAGACTTCGAAGCGCAGCACCCGGGCATGCTACCGCGGCACGTCTGTTCCGATTCGTCCAGCGACGAATCATTGGTGAGTGGCGTGGGCGCGCGCCGAGGCTGGGTGTCATGACTCCCCCCGCCGAGCCCACGCAGGGCGACCACCGTGCCACTTATCGGGAGGTGCTGGCCGAGCCGCGATTCCGGCTGCTCTTCTCCACCCGCACCGTCGCGATCACTGCGGACGCGCTGCGGATCACCACGTTCTCGGTGCTGGTCTTCTCGGCCACTGGCTCCGCGCTGCTGAGCGCACTGGCCTTCGGAATCGGCTTCATCCCGCAGCTGTTCGGCTCGCTGCTGCTGGGCTCACTGGCCGACCGGCTGCCGGCCCGCGCGCTCATCACCGGTGGCTACGCCGTGACGTGCGCCGCCGCCCTGCTGCTCGCGCTGGTGCGGATGCCGGTCGCGGCGAGCCTTGGTGTGGTGGCGCTGGTCGCCCTCGCCACACCGGTGTTTCACGGCGCGTCGAGTCGGCTGGTCGCGCAGTCGCTGGAGGGCGACACCTATGTACTGGGCCGTTCGCTGAACAACATCGGCGCCTCCGGAGCGCAGTTGTTCGGTCTGGCGCTGGGAGGTGCGGCCGTCGCGGTAATCGGCCCGCGCCGGGCGCTCGCGGTCAGCGCCGCCCTCTACCTCGGCTGCGCGCTCGCTGTCCGCATCGGGCTGCCCCGGCTGCAGCTAGGAGAGTCCGGCGACACACCCGGCAGCGCCCGGGGCGATGGCGGCACCGCCCGGGCAAGCCTGCGCGGTGCTGGCCTGCTGCTGCGCAAGCACACGGTGCGACGGCTGATGCTGGCCCAGTGGCTACCCGTCGCGTTCGTAGCGGGCGCGGAAGGCCTGATCGTCGCCTACGCGGGAGGACGCCACTTCGCGCCCGGCAGTTACGCGGTGCTGATGGGCTGTCTGCCGGTCGGCATGCTGGTCGGCGACCTGCTGGTGGGCCGGTTCCTACGGCCACTCACCCGGGAGCGACTGGTAGTCCCGTTGACTGCGCTGATGGGACTGCCGCTGGTCGGCTTCGCTGCCGAGCCAGGAGTGGGCGCCTCGTCCTGTCTGCTGCTGCTCTGCGGCTTCGGATTCGCCTACGGTCTCGGCCTGCAACGGCCCTTCCTGGACGCCCTACCGCAGAATGGCCGGGGCCAGGCCTTCGGTCTGCTCGGTTCTGGCAGCATGACGCTGCAGGGCGTCGGGCCAGCCTGCTTCGGCTCGGTGGCCGCAGGCATCGGAACAGGCGGCGCAATCGCTCTGGCAGGCGGCGCGGCGGCGCTTACCGCTGGCTGGATCCTCACCTGGCACCCGCCCGCCTCCCCGGTCCCCGTCCCGGACGAATCAACGGGATCAGGCAACGGCACCGAACAACGTGCGCGTAGTTTTCCTGCGCAGTAACCGTCGTAGGTCGGGGCGGCCGCGAGCCGTCAGGCACCCCACCCCCGCGCCGACGCATATCTGACAGACAGTCATGTCCGGTAACTCATGCGGAGGCCGCTGAAGTCGCGGGGCCGGAACACAGTGGTGGGCAGCCCCGAGCCGATGCGCTCGCCCATGCCGAGACGGAAGGTGCCGTACGGGTTGGAGTTCGACCAGAACAGCGCGGTCAGCCCGCGCCGGTTCTCGTCCCTCAGCTTCTTCGCCCAGGCGCTGGTTCGGCAGGACGTGCTGCACGAGCAGGGTGGTCACGTGTTCTCCGGACTCCGGGCATCGGCGGCCACGCCCGTGGTGGTAGGTCACGTCTGGCCCTCTGTGGCTGTGACGGTGCGGTCGGTGGCGTCGGGGGAGTGCGGGAATGCCGAGGCTCACGGCCGCGGCGCCACGGTTGCCGGTCCGCATCGGCGCGGCCCTGCAGGCGACTGCGTGAGCGCGATCGCGGAGCGCTCGGCCCTTACGGAATGGACGCTGCCCGGTGCCATGCGGGTACGCTGCCGAGCCTTGTCCCGGTGGAGGCCGCGCGTCTTCACCACCGCGCGGGCAGTGAGGTCCTCCGGCAGGCGAGGACGACACCGCTCAGCTCCGACTTCGTGCTCACGCCCTCACCCCCGTGAAACGTCGCTGGTCACCAGGCACAAGACCAGGACTGCCTTCGGACGAAGCGAGACCTGCTGGCGCAGATGATCCAGCCGCATGGCCAGCAGATAATCCCTCCGCATGGGTCCGTGCGGGACGGATGAACCGCACGGCGAAGGGCCTGCGCAAACTGGCTCAGGCCGGGGCCGCAGGGCCGCAAGCTCTCGCTCTCTTCGTGCCCGGCGCCGGGTACGGGCCTGCTTGACCGGCGCCGGTGCGCTGTCCGGTGCGGGTGGTTCAGGGAATGCGCTGAGAGAAAGTTCCCGCAGCGCCCGGTCTGGCCGGATGGACGCCGTGTTGCCCCGCGCGGCGGGCACCTGGCCGCCGCGCGGGGCGAACACGCTGTTTCGCCTGCAGGTGCTGCTGGTTCCGTCAGAGAGCCGAGGATGACGATCCCAGTACCGATGGGTCCGCTATGGCTTGACGTACTGCCACACCAGCCAGCCGAGCGCTCTTTGCCCGCTGGCGTTGGGGTGAAACGACTCGACCTGCCGGGAGAGGGGGCGGATGCCGTTCACCCACGCCGGGTCGCCGCAGGTCTCGTGATTGCTGAAGGAGGCAGAGGGGTCGACGAAGTCGTAGCCGTACTTTCTCGCCTTGGCGGCGAGTACCGCGTTGAGAGTGCTGGCGGCACGGCGCAGCACCTGATGGGTGCTGCCCGGCCAGGCTCCGTCGGCAAAGCACAGGGGCGTGGACTCGGCCTGGACAACGTGCGGGTAGCCCACCACGACCACCTGGGTGCTGACGCTCTTCCGCATGGTGATTCTGTGGAAGAGCTTCTCGATCCTTCCGGGAAGGATGGCCTGGTACTTCCTGGTGATCGTGTTGATCTTCTGGTTGCACGCATCAGTGCGGTGTCCGGGTCTGTTGTCCGGGATCCCCTGCCGCTCGCTGGTGCCCAACGTTCCCGGAAGCCGGGCGGTCGTCCCTCACACGCCTGGGCCAGACCTGCGTGGCCTGGACGTTCAGAACGGTTTCGCCTGTTCCCGGCGTGGGTTGGGAAACGTCGATGGATTGCTCCGCCGAGGTGGCGCCGGGCTCGCGGGTCCGGCGCCCTCCCGTTTCTTCGCTTCCTGCTTTCTGCTTCCTGGCCCGAGGACCGGGAAGTCCGACAGATGCTCCGCGGGCGTTATGGGTCTCCCCGCCACCACTGGCGACCGATCCTGCTGGGCGCACCGTCGAGCCTGTGCCACCCGCGCCAAGCACGGCGAATGACACGTGTACGACGACATCCGTGAGTCCGCTCCGGCACGGAGGAAGGTCTGCGGCCGCTCGGCGATGTCGGGACGATCAACTCCACCTCGATGGGCGGAGCGTTCAGTTCAAGTTGCTCGACCACGTACCGGATGCTGGACAAGGACCCGTACTGGGCGGACTTCTCCCCGTTCACGCACTGCGATGCCTCCAGAACAACCGTGCCTGCACGGTTGCCGAGCCGTAGCAGACTACTGACTGCTGGTGGGGCACAGCATCAAGCTCCCGCCGCGCCCCACCAGCCACACGCCGCGTTCAGAAGGAGGAATCAGCGATGACCGGCAATCTCGCATGGGTAGCCGATGCCTGGCACAGCGCGAAGCTGAATGCCACCGACCTGTACATCACCTGCGCCCGCGGTCTCAGCCCTCAGCAGCTGGCCGAACGGATAGCCGACCACGGACCCGTCAAGGTTGGCCCCGCTCTCACCATCCAGGAAGCGTCGCGCATGGTCGACCTCGCGCGAACCTACTGCGTCGGCCGCATCGGCCAGAGCGGTGACTGGTCATTCATCGTGGAGTGCGGAGGAAGCGAGGGATGGTCCCTCGACCCGGCAGTGTCCCGCGGCGGCGCCGACGTGCTGATACTCGACCCACGGCCGGATGATCCCCCCTCCTTCTTCACATACCTCGCCGACGGCGAGCTGTGCCTGCACTTCGAGTTGGGCTTCGGCTACGCCCCTGCCGGAACCCAGCCCGGCCTGCTACGCCCAGCGCTGGAAGCTGCCGGGGTCATCCCAGGGGAGGAACGCATCGAGGACCAGCTCGGCGAGGACGAGAGTGAGGAACTCTCGCCTCTCGAAGAGAAGCGCCGAGTGCTGAAGATAGCCGGTGACCACTTCGGGCTCTCACTACCCCAGCACGTGATCGAGAACGGGCGGCTTCCCGCCGTGGTCACCCGCACGTCACCTCCGTCGTCCTGGTGACCATGAGCAGGCCCCGCTTCCCGTGTGCGGGACGTCACGACATACGGGCGGGGTGGTGGGACGCAGCGGGCAGGCGTCAGCGGACCCGCAGCGTGGAAACGGATCCGGGGCGGCCAGCAGATCGTGGACAGCTGCGAAAGCGCCGTCACACCGCGCCAGGTCATGTACCGCTTGGTCTTCGAGGGGGTCCTGCCGCCCCTGTCCGTCGGTGTGCCGACGCCTCTCCTCCCGCCCCGCCCGGAGCCCGCGGGACATGGCCTGGTCAGGCACCGGCCGCCAGCGGGCGGGGTCTACGCCATGGCCAGCGGCCACCGCACGATCTTCGTCTGTCCACACACCGAACGATGATCACGCGGTGGCCGTACGCGTTCCTGGCCAGGTACGGCCACAGGATCGCGAAACCAGACGGGAGCACTAGGGCCTCTCGTTTGGATCATGCCGGGCTCGCGGGGGCTGGCACGCACATCTGCCGCGTTGTCGTCAGTCACCGACGCTCCGCGTCGGCTCCTTCCTCCGCCTTGCAGCTGCACGCACCAGCCCCCGCTCCCTGATCCAGCCTGATCCAAACGAAAGACCCTAGCCGGGCGGTACCTGGGCCGAGTACCTCCACGGCCCGTCGGTCACGTCATCGACTGCCGCCGGTGCGGAAAGCCACCTCGAGCTCTTCGCGCCCGATCCGCTGGTACAACTCGTCGATCGGCGGCCGCTCCAGCAGGCCGGTGGCGTCTGCGAGTTCGCGCTCCTGCCCGAGCAGCAACGGACCGCTCATCGGGGCGTCGTCGTAATCGTAGAACACCTGTGAGCACCCGATGCGCTCGGCCGCGAACCGGGTGCAGAAGATCTCCGGCTGGATGCTGGTCACTTCCTGGAACCTGTCTGCGAACTCGAAGGCCCGCTTCATGTACTCTCGCAGCCGCCCGGTTGACACGTCGACGTGCCGCATCAGCCGGTAGCGCCGCAGTGGCTGGGAGCCGCGCGGAGAGGCGGTGGGCTCCTGCGAGGTCTGGTCCTTGTAGTTGAGGAAGAAGTCGTCGCGGTCGAGCAGCACCAGCAGTTCGTCGCGCGGCTCCTGCCGCACCAGCTGGGCCGCCTCTTCGGCCAGGTCGAGGTACTGCGCGTCGGAGAGCAGACCGGCGAGGAACAGCTCCTCGTACTGGGCCAGGCTGTCGAAGTCCGTGAAGACCTTGACGTCACCCGCTTCCTTGGGCGCGTGGCGGACCGCGAACACGTCCGGGCGGATGTCCGTGTGCTCCGCCACGTGCTCGGCGGTGCGCACGGTCAGTGCCAGTAGCTCGTCGAGCCTGGTCGGTTGGGCTTTGATGGTGCGTGTGACACGGACCCTCATGGTGACCTCCGAAGTGAGGGGGTGGATGGGCGAGACACGCCGATTCCGACGTGCCGATAGACGCTCAGCCGCGCGAGTGCGCGTTCTGATCGAGCGGCGAATCGGTGTGGGGGCGACCGAAGGCGTTGCGTCCGTGCGAGGTGTCGCGACCGCACAGCAGAACGCAGGTGTGGTGTGAGATGTCGAGGTTGGAACCGTCGGTGACCTCGCCGCGCAGGCGGCCCGGGTACACGACCGTGTCCGCCCGGGTCACCCGGCCGTTGATGGCCAGGCGCCGCCGGTCCGACCGGTTCTCCGACGATCCGTGCATGGTTCGCTCGGTGAAGATGACGAACTGTCCCTTGCGCATGGGCATGGACACGATGTCCTGCTGCGCCTCGTCGAACTCCATGGTGACGGCGCCGACTTCCCGCGACAGGGTGTCGAGGATCCGGGTGCGTGCCTCGGCCAGCGTGAGGTGTTCGATGTCCACACCGTCGAACACGCGTGAGGTATCGACGTCGAGCACGAGCGAACAGTCCCGGGCCCGCTGCACGAGCGTCTGCGGATCGTCGACGGCGAGGAACGGGTCGTGCCAGAACTCCGACTTGGTCATCGCCGTCATCTCCACGGGGAAGCGGCGGCGGTGACTGCGACGGGCGAAGCGGATCGGTCCGCGGTCAGCCTCGACGTCGTCCAGGGCGATCCAGACGGTCAGGTTCCACAGTCCGCTGGCCGCGGCCGGCGTCGGCTGCAGTCCAGGCACGTCGTTGCCGATCTCCTCACCGTTGAAGGCCCCCCACTCCTGATGCCAGCCGAGCTGCCCTTCGCTGGCGGCCTTGCGGAACACCTTGGTACGCCACAGGACCAGGTCGTCGCCGAGCAGCGAGACCAGCGGGCCGACGACCGCCGGGTCGGTGAACAGAGCGAGGATGTCGGCTTCGACCAGATGCCAGTCGCGCACAGAGAAGCGCCCGTACAGTGGGTGCCGCGCGCGCGACTCGGTCACTGTGTCGAGCCGTGCGGCGACCCTGTCGAGCAGGTCGTGGGGCACCGATCCGTCAACGGGTCCGAAGTAGCCGTCGCGCCAGAACTGGTCGACCTCGGCGGGGGACAGGCTGGGCGCCACCCGGTCGAGCACCGGCCGGACGGGCGGGGCGTCTCGGCCGAGGACTGGGGAGGGGTGCTGCTGCATGAGGCCTCCTGGGCGGGGTGAGGGCAAGGGCGCGCCGACGCGGCTGGGCACGGCGGTCATCCGATCGGTTGATCTGAGGCCAGGGCGCTGAGCGCGACGTTGATCTGCCGTCGGCCCGCGTACGGCTGGCGAGCGTGCGCGACCGCGACGTTGTCGAGCATCAGCACGTCGCCGTGCTGCCACGGGAACGCGAACGCCGCCTCGCGCATGACGGCGATCACCTCCTCGACCGCCGAGTCGGGAATCGGGCTGCCGTCGCCGAAGGTGACCGAACGCGGCAGGCTGTCCGGGCCGAACAGGTTGAACAGGGCGGCCCGGGTGTCCGGGTCCAGGCTGGCGGGATGGTGCAGGAGCAGCTGGTTGAAGAACGTCGGCTGTCCGCTCGACGGGTGGGCGATCACGGCTGGCCGCAGACCGGTGGTCTGCACCACGGCCCCGGCCTCCCAGGTGGGCGTGACACCGAGATCCCGGCAGCGAGCCGCCACAGCGTCGGGGTGGTCGGTGCCGAAGAACGTTCGCCATGGAACGTCCAGGCCCGGCACGAAGCGCCGCACGTAGCGCAGCCCGCGCGCCTCGAACGCCGCGCGCAGCGGCCGGGACAGGCGCTGCAGCACGACTGAGGCAGGCACGAGCGGGGTGGCACCCCCTTGCTCCGACGGCTGCTCGCAGTGGAACCAGATCCGCTGCGGCGCTCCTGCCAGGTGTGCACCCTCATTGTGGAACAGGATGGCCCGGTCCGCAGGGTAGGGCGTGGCGGGGCGGGCGAACTGGCACGACGGCAGCGGCTCGGGCAGATCGCCGTAGCGCTCGTGGAGCTGGCCGCCGGCGGCCAGCACCGATGACTCGAAATCGCCGGCCCCGGCCACGGCGAAGCCGCGGAACAGCACCGCCGGGAATTGCCGCGCCGTGTCGAGCAGCCACGGCCGGCGGCCTGCCAGCCAGGACCCGAGCGGCACCCCTTCCCGTTCCGAAGGTGCGGTGACGACCAGCGGGAACCCGTGTTCGCCGTCGGGCGGGGGGCCGGTCCGGACCGCTTCCAGAGTGAAGTCAGCGTCGACGCTCATGGCATGCTCCCAAGGGATCGCGGGGGTTCCTGGCGGGGCGCGTCGGCGCAGACCTCGCCGGTGAACGCGTGGCGGAACTGGTCGAGCAGAGCCTGGGCGTGGGCCGGTTCGAGGGCGCGGTAGCGCAGGGAGCAGCGCAGGCCGCCGTTGGCCGCGAGCACCGACAGGCGTACCCGGGTCGTGAGCGGCGGGAGCACATCGGTGCGCAGTGGGGTCGCCTGCACCCCCGGCAGGTCCGGAACGCGCGGCAGCTCCTCCTGCAGGCTCAGACTGGCGTCGACAGCCGGCTTCCCGGGCTCGTGGCGCCACCCGAGCGCCCGGGTCAGGACCGGCGTCGGTACCGGGTCTCGGGACAGCAGGCCGCGCAGCGCCCCGCTGGCGCTGTGGACCGCGCCGGGGCCGTCCAGGTCGACCCCGACCGGCAGGTCCACCGCGAGCGGGCCGACCACGTCGGTCAGCTGCGGCCAGGACCGGGCGGCGCTGGCCACCCCGACGACGAGCCGACGTTGCCCCGTCACCTCACCCAGCGCCGCGGCGTAGGCGCCCAGCAGGCCGGCGAAGACGGTGGCATTGCGGCCCCGGCATGCTTCGCGCGCCGACGCGAGCAGGCCGGGTCCGACGAACGTTTCCAGCCGCCCCTCGCTGGCGGGGGCGGGCGCACCGTCCGGCCAGCGGATCAGCGGGTCGTAGTCGGCCAGCGCCGTGCGCCAGGCCGGGAGCCGCGCCCACCGGCCCGCGTCGGCCTGGCGCCGCTCCTCCGCGGCCAGGTCCGGGTACTGCAGCGGCCGGGCGAGGCCGGCACTGACTCCGGCGACCCGGGCGGCGTACCCGGAAGCGAGGTCGGTGAGCACGATGCGGGCGGACGCGCCGTCCACGGCAATCGCGTGCAGGCGCAGCAGCAGGACGTGCTCGGTGGGGGAGATCCGGACGAGCTCCGCGCCGAGCGGTCCGCCGTCGCGCAGGTCGAGCGGCGCCCGCAGACCGGACCGCAGCGCCGCGAGCACGTCGGCAGCCACCGCGACGGAGGCCCGGCTGACGTGGAGGACGTCGCGGCCGGACTCGACGATACGCTGCCGTACCCCGCACGCATCCTCGGCAATCCTCGTCCGCAGCACGCTGTGCCGATCGAGCACCGCGGTGAGGGACTCGGCCAGCGCCTCGATCTGCAGCCGGCCCCGAAGCCGCACCGCGAAGCCCAGCTGCGCCGACTGCGCGGCGTTCGCGCCCTGCCGGTGCCACAGTTCCTCCTGCCCGAACGACAGCGGCGCGGCGGGGCCGTTACCGGTCGCCGCGCTGGCGGGTACCGGCGCGAACGCGGCGCGCTCCGGTGCTCGTAGCTGCTGCCGGACCGCCGCCGCCAACCCGGCGACGGTGGGGGTGCGGAACACGGCCTGGACCGGCAGATCGACGCCCGTCGCGGCCCGGATGCGCGCTACCAGCTGTGCCGCCAGCAGCGAGTGCCCGCCCAGCCCGAAGAACTCCGCGTGCCGGTTGGTGACCGGGAGACCGAGCAGGTCCGCCTCGATCTCGGCCAGCTCGGCCTCAAGGACGTCCAGCGGCGGCTCGGCGGCGGGGTCGGCCAGCTCGGGATGCGGGGAGGGGACCGGTAGCGCGGCCGGATCGGTCTTGCCGCCGGGTACCGCGGGCAGGGTGTCGAGGAAGACGACGGTGGTCGGCACCATATGCCGCGGCAGTCGGCGTTCGAGATGCTGGAGCAGCGCCGGGCGCAGCTGGCGCGCGAGCGAGGCCAGCATCGGGGCGTTGGTGTCGACGCCCGCCCTGGGCGCGGCGGGCGCGGATACGGGGAGGATCGGATCGTCGCCAGCCCGGTCAGCCCGCACGAACACGGCGTCCAGCGAGCCGTCCGGCTCGCCGGTGAACAACACGTTCACCCGGTAGCCGTGTTGCGCCCCGAGGCGCCACAGCTCCTCGGGATGTACGGCAGGCCCCCCGTCGGCCGCCTCGGCGTCGGCGAGCACCGCTGCCAGGCGGCGGCCATCGTGCCGAGGTTCGGCCAGCAGACGCTGTACCCGGGCCCACCGGTCGGTTCGCGCGTTGGCCAGCGGCCCGACGCGGATCACCTCCGCGCTGCCGGTGGCCAGCACCTCCGCCAGCTGGTCCGGTGCTACCGCAGCCAGCGCCGGACCAGCTGGCGAAGGCCAGCCGGGCTCGGGCGTTCCGCGGCGCAGGAGCACGTCGTAACGGAAGTCCGTCAGCTCGTTGGCGCGCCAACCGCGCTTGACCGACACCTGCACGTCGACGGGTTCGCCCAGCGATCCGCCGAGCGAGGTGAAGAAGGAGGGGGCGACGGTCAGCTCGTCTTCCGCAGCGGCGCGGAGCGTGGCAGCCTGCCGCACGTCGGCGGCCAGGGTGTCGGCCTCGGCCTCGGCGAGCTGCAGGGACAGCTGGAACAAGCTGGACAGGTGCCAGGCGCGGACGTCGCCAACGAAGACGTGCCCGCCCGGCGCGACGGCGCGGAGGGCGTCGGCGAGCGCCCGGCGCAGGTAGGACCGGGAGGGGAAGTACTGCACGACCGAGTTCAGGATGACCAGGTCGAAGGGCGCCTCGCCGGCGACGCCGGCCAGGTCGGTGGCCGCGCCGAGGCGGACGTCGACGTGGTCGAGCCCGCGCCGTCGGCACGCCTCGGTCACCCGTTGCACGGCTCGGGCCGAGATGTCCAGCGCGGTGTAGCGGCGGCAGTGGGCCGCAAGCGGCAGGGTAAGCAGTCCCATCCCGCAGCCGACCTCAAGAATGGCGGCGGCCGGCACGGCCCGGATGCGGGCGAGCGTGGCGTCGAGCCACTCGTCCATGTCCTGGCGCGGCAGGGGCGCTCCAGTGGAGGTGCTGTCCCAGCCGGTGAAGTCCCGCGCGGCGTCGGCGCTCGCGCCCGCCGAAGTGTAGACAGTCTGGAATGATTCGGCCCAGTCCCGCACCCGGGCGGTGGCCGCGGCCGAGTCGGCCTCCGGCTCGTGGGGCATCACGTAGGCGACCAACTGCGGCTGCCCATGGGCCACGGACGCCGTGACGAGGGCTTGTGCCACCTTCGGGTGGGTCGACAGGACGCTTTCGATCTCTCCGAGTTCGACGCGCATCGCCCGGATCTGCACCTGCCGGTCCAGCCGCGAGACGAACTCGAGCTGGCCGTCGTCGTGCAGGCGCACCTTGTCGCCCGAGCGGTAGTAGACCGTGCTCGCGTACCGGGTGCGGACGAACCGGCTCGCGGTCGCGTCGGGGTCGTTGAGGTAGCCCAGAGCCAGGCAGCGCCCGCCGATGTACAGCTCCCCGGGAACACCGATCGGGCACATCCGGCCGGTGCCGTCGAGGACCAGCACCTCGGTGTTCGGCAGGGGGCGGCCGATACGGACCTGCCCGTCCCACGAGCGTCGGTCGCAGGTCCAGGAGGTGGCGTTCACGACCGCCTCGGAGGGCCCGTACTGGTTGCTGAAGGCGATGTCGAGGCGGCCCAGCACCAGCTCCGGCACGTCGGCCGGCACGGCCTCCCCGCCGGTGATCACGTGCCGCAGCACGCTGTGGTCCAGCGCCCGGGCCAGGAACAGCCCCCTGAGCACCGCGGGGATGGTGTCGATGACGGTGATGCCCTGGGCGACGACCAGCTCGGCCAGCCGGTCGCCGTCACCGAGGTCGGACAGCGGGGCGAACACCACCGTGGCTCCGGTGGCCAGCGGCCACAGCAGCGACATGATGCCGCCGTCGTAGTTGAACGAGTAGCAGTGCAGGAACCGGTCCGTGCCGCTCAGCGGCGGCAGGACCTGCTGGTTGGCCCGGATCCGGTCGCACAGTGCCGCGGCCGGCACGAGCACGCCCTTGGGCTGGCCGGTGGATCCCGAGGTGAAGGTCAGGTACGCCGGAGAGCGGGCGTCCGACGGGGGGCGGTGTGGCGGGTGGTGGGCGCCGCCGGGCCGTGACCACGCGATCGTGGCGCAGCCTCGGCCCTCGAACATCTCGTTCGCCTCCGGCCCGGTGACCACCGTGCCGATGCCCGCCTCCCGGATGAGGAGACCGAGCCGACCGGACGGGTACTCGGGGTCGAGCACCACGAACGCGGCGCCGCAGCGCAGCACGCCCAGGATCGCCACGGCACTCGCCGGCCCGCGCGGCACGCAGACCCCCACCCGGTCTCCGGCGACGACGCCGCTGGCGCTGAGCGCCGCGGCCAGCGCGCCGGAGGCGCGCCACAGCTCGTCGTACGAGAGCCGGTCGCCGCCGTGGGACAGGGCCACCGCTCCGGGACACTGCCGGACCTGATGCTCGATCAGGTACTCGACGCGTTCGCCGTGGGTATAGGCGGCCGCTGGCCCGGTTCCGAGCAGTCGTGCCTGCCTCGCCTCGTGCGCGGGCATCAGCGGCAGCCGGCTGATAGCCGTCGTGGGCCGGTCCACGAGGTGCAGGAGCAGGCTGACGTAGCGGTCGGCGAGCCGGGTGGCGGTGCTGCGCCGGTACAGGGTGGTGCTGTACTCCAGGGCGAACCGCAGCTCGCCGCCGCTCTCGCGCGCCTCCAGGCTCAGGTCGAACATCGCGCCGCGGCGCGGCAGCCGGACCCGCGAAGTGGTCAGGCCAGTCAGTTCCGGTTCGTCCATCGGCGCGTTCTGCAGGGCGAACAGGACCTGGAACACCGCCTGGTAGGTGCTGTCCCGGCCTACGTCGAGCAGTTCGAGGAGTCGCTCGAAGGGGAAGTCCTGGTGCGTCTGCGCGCCGAGCACGCTGGTGCGTACCCGTTCGAGGACGGCCCGGAAGCTCGGCTGACCGGACAGCTGCGCGCGCAGTGGCACCGCGTTCACGAAGAAGCCGATCAACGGCTCGACCTGCCGGTGGTGCCGGTTGGCGAGCACCGTGCCGACCACGAACTCGGTCTGTCCGGACAGCTGGTGCAGCAGCACCTGGAGGCCGGCGAGCAGAACCATGAACAGGGTGGTGCCGCAGTCCTCGCCCAGCCGCGTGAGTGCCCGCGTCGTCGCGGCGTCGACGGTGAACTCCAGCGTCTCCCCGGTCCACCGGGCGACCTCGGGGCGGGGAAAGTCGGTGGGCAGCCGCAGGACCGGAGGCGGCTGGCCCACGTGGTCGCGCCAGAACTGCCACTGCCGGTCGTGCACCGGTCCGCGCAGCCACTCCCGTTGCCACACCGCGTAGTCGGTGTAGTCGATGGTCAACGGGGTGAGCCGCACGGGAACGCCGCTGACCCGAGCGGTGTAGTGCGCGGCCAGCTCGGCGACGAGGACCCCCATCGACCACCCGTCGGCGACGATGTGGTGCATCACCACGACCACGAGATGCTGGGCCGGGGCCAGCCGCAGCACCAGCAGCCGCAGCAGCGGGCCGCGGGCGAGGTCGAACGGGCGGGTGGCCAGCTCGGCGGCGTGGCCACGGGCGGCTTCGTCCCGCTCGTCGGCGGGCAGGTGGGTCAGGTCGACCAGCGGGACCTCGACGGCCGCGCCGGGCGGGTCCACCACCTGCGTCGGTCGGCCCTCGACATCTACGAACCGGGTGCGCAGCGATGCCTGGCGGGTCATCTCGTCGCCCACCGCACCGCGGAACGCCGCGAGGTCGAAGCCTCCGGACAGGCGGATCGCGTGGGCCATCGTGTAGACCGGATTTCCTGGGTGCAACTGGTCCAGAAACCACAGCCGCTCCTGCGCGAACGACAGGGCCACCGGGTCGCCGGTGCGTCGGCGCGGGATGAGCTCCGCGTGGTCGAGGTCGCCGCCGCGCCGGGACTGCACGACCCGGGCCAACCCGGCAACGGTCGGGGACTCGAACAGGTCGACCAGCTTGACGTCGACACCGAACAGCTCACGCAGCCGCGACACCAGCTGGGTTCCCAGCAGGGAGTGCCCGCCGAGTTGGAAGAAGTTGTCGTGCTGGCCCACCCGGTCGATTCCGAGCAGCCGCTGCACGACGCGCGCCACGTCGATCTGCGTGGGGGTGGTCGGCGCCGCGAACGGCACGTCGAGTTCGGGCCGTTCGGGGTACTGGTCGGTGAGTGCCCGCCGGTCGAGCTTGCCGTGGGGCATCCGGGGCAGCGTCGGCAAGGCGATGACCTTGGCGGGTACCATCGCGGACGGCAACCGTTCGGCCACGTAACGGCGGGCGTCGGCGGCGGTCGCCGCAGCGTGCTGGGCCCGCCGCGGAGCCGTGGTCCAGCACTCCGCACCGGCCTGCGGGGAACCGGGGGCCGAGCCTGCCCGTGCGGGTCGCTGGGGCGCGCCGTCACCGGGCCACCCGGCCGGTGGGCGCAGCACGTCGAAACGGTCCGCGTCCTTGCTCACCAGCAGGATCGGCGGCGGGTCGCCTCGCATCTGCTCGATGAGCGCCCAGGGGTCGACCGCGTCAGCATCGTTGGCTTCTCGCAGCTCGCGGCGCAGCTCGCCCACGGTGAGGTCCTCAGCCGCGGCGCTGCGCAGGCGCTGGTGTGCTGCCACCTCGGCGCGCAGCCTCGCGTTCGGCACTCCGGTCACCCGGAGCCCGTCGGGGCTGGCGCGCAGGCAGCGTACGAGGTCGCCGTCGCCGGCCAGGCCGTGGTAGGGGACTGACGGCACTGGCGGGCAGGGCGACCCGAGGCGGATCGTGACGTCGTACCGGAACCTGGTCAGCTCGTTGTGGATCCTGCCAGGCTTGAGCTCCGCCTGGGCCCAGCCGCCGCCGCGCCCCGCCCAGTCGGTGAAGAAGCCCGGATCGACCAGCAGTTCCCGCTCCGTCCACGACCGGTAGGCGATCCGGCGGTACACGTCGGCGCACCGCGCCCCGTCGGGCGCGCGGCGCAGCGCGACCGACGCGAGCAGAACCTCGCCGAGGCGGCGGTCGCGGACGTCGCCGACGAACAGCGCGCCCGTGGGGCGCAGCATGGCCCGCGACCGGTCCAGGACACGCGCCAGGTACGACCCGCTCGGGAAGTACTGGATGACGGAGTTGAGCACCACGGCGTCGAGCTCGTCGATGTTCAGCCCGCCGAGGTCATGCGCGGCCCGCTCGTGCAGGTCCACGTGGTCGAGGCCGAGCGAGCGCAGCTGCCGCCGCAGGTGGGCCAGCGCTGGCGCGGAGAAGTCCAGCCCGACGTAGCGGCGGCAGGCGGGCGCGAGCCGCAGCAGGAGCAGGCCCGTTCCGCAGCCGAGCTCGAGAACGTCGCGCGCGTCGAGTCGGCGGACCCGCGCGAGCGTACCGTCGATCCATTCCCGCATCTCGTCGTCGGGGATCGGCTCTCGCCGGTAGCTGTCGCGCCAGCCGACCGTGTTGGTGAGTTCGTCGGGACCTTCGGGCTCGCCGCAGTAGAGCGCGTCGAACGTGTGCCGCCAGGCCCGCAGCACGCCGACGCGCTTGGCTGCGCTGCCGTCCCGGTCGCCATCCGGCGGATCGAGCGGGGGATCGGGGCGGTCAGCGGCGACGATGTACGCCTGCAGCCGACTCTGCCCGGCGCCGTCGGGGACGCTGACGACCGCGGCGTCGGCCACGTCCGGCGCGCTCCGCAGCACGTGCTCAACCTCGCACGGCGCCACCCGCACGCCGCCGACCTTCACCGTGCTCTCGTCCCGGCCGAGGAATTCCAGCGCACCATCGGCGCGGTAGCGCGCCCGGTCGCCCGTCACGTACATCCGCGCCCCGGGCACACCGCAGAAGCCGTCCGGCACGAACTGGGCGGCGGTCAGAGCCGCGTCGTTGAGGTACCCGCGGGCCACCCCGGCGCCGCCGATGTGCACCCGTCCCGGCATCCCCACCGGAACCGGGCGGCCATCGTCGTCGAGCAGGTACACCAACGTGTTCGGGATGGGCTGACCGATCGGAACCCGGGGTCCGGACATCGTGGGGTCGATCCGGTGGAAGGTGGCGTCCACGGTGGCCTCGGTGGGTCCGTAGACGTTGTAGAGCCGGGCCGGGGACCGGCGGGTGAACCGGAGCGCGAGGTCGCGCGACAGGTTCTCCCCGCCGCACATCACCGCGCGCAGAGCGAGGGCCGTGTCGAACGCCGGTTCCTCGACGACGGTCGACAGCACCGACGGAACGCAGTGGAACGCCGTGATCCGCTCGTCGCGCAACATCTCGGCGAGGGCGCGGGGATCGCGTTCCGCGCCGGGCGGCGCGAGGACGAGCGTGCCGCCGCTGACCAGCACCGGGTACAGCTCCCGTGCCGAGGCGTCGAAACCGATCGGAGTCTTGAGCAGCACCCGGTCCGCGGCGGTCATCGCCAGCTCCGTGGCGATCCAGGTGACCACGTTGGCCAGCGCGCCGTGCTCGACCAGCACGCCCTTTGGCCGTCCGGTGGAGCCCGACGTGTAGATCACGTAGGCGAGGTCGCCACCGCCGACCGGGCGCCGATCGCCCGGAGCCGGGGTACCGGTGAGCTCGCCGACACCGATCCAGGTGCGCGGGGCGTCCGCCTCGCCGGACCGGTCCGTAACCACCCAGCGGGGCGCGCAGTCGGCCAGCAGGCCGCGCACGTAGGGCTCGGGGTATCCGGGGTCGACCGGCACGTACGCCGCTCCGGTCGCCAGCACCGCCACCAGCGTCATGATCAGTTCGGGACTCCGCGGCAGGCGCACCGCGACGAGATCACCGGGTCCGACCCCCCGTGCCTGCAGCCCCGCCGCGACGCGGCCGGCGCCCGCCATGAGCTCCCGGTAGCTGATCTTCGTATCGCCGTCCTGCACGGCGGTTGCCTGCGGGGTGGCGCGGGCCTGCGCCGCGATGAGGCCAGGCAGGCAGCCTGCGGGCCGGTGCGCCAGCGTGCGGTTCCACTCGACCAGAACCGTGCGCCGCTCGGCCGCGGTCAACAGGTCGTACGCGGTGACCGGGCGCCACGGGTCCTGGCAGGCCAGGCCGAGCAGCCTTTCGAACTGCCGCGCCAGGCGTACCGCCGTGGTGGTGTCGAACAGGTCGAGGGAGTACTCGATGGCGCAGTCGAAGCCGTTGCCCTGCGGTGTGGCGAACAGAGTCAGGTCGAACTTCGCGTCGTCACGGTCGACCTGCAGCGCTGTCACGTCCAGCTCGCCCATGGCGAACTGCGGCGCCGGCGCGTTCTCCATCACGAAGAGCACGTCGAACAGCGGGTTGTGCCCGCTGGACCGGGCCAGGTGCAGCCGGTCCACCAGGATTTCGAACGGCAGGTCCTGGTGCGCCAGAGCGTCCACCGCCCGGGTCCGGACCCGCGCCAGGAGCTCGGTGAACGTCGGCGTGCCGCGCACGTCGGCGCGCACGGGCAGGGTGTTGACGAAGAAGCCGATCAACGGCTCCAGGGTGACGTCGGTACGGTTGGCCACCACCGTGCCGAGCACGAAGTCGTCCTGGTCGCTGAGCCGCGCCAGCAACGCCTGCAGTGCCGCCATCAGGACCATGTACGGCGTGACGCCGTGTGCAGTGCACAGCCGGTGGACCGCGGTGCTGGTGGCCGCCTCCAGCGCGAACCGGTAGGTGCCGCCACGGCTGGAGCGGGTCGGCGGGCGCGCCCGGTCGGCGGGTAGCCGCAGGGTCGGCGGAAGGCCGTCCAGCTGGGACTGCCAGTAGCCGACCTGGCTCTCCAGCGCCGCGCCCTGCAGCCATCCCCGCTGCCACACCGTGAAGTCGGCGTACTGCGCTGGCAGCGGCGGCAGCGGCACCGGACGGCCCCGCGCGAACGCCGTGTAGATCGTGGAGAGTTCGGCCGCGAAGACGCCCAGCGACCAGCCGTCGGCCACGATGTGGTGCAGGCACACCGCCAGGATGTGGTCAGCGGGCCCGAGCCGCACCAGCCGCAGCCGCAGCAGCGGGGGGCTGGTCAGATCGAAGCGGCTTCGGGCCAGCTCGGCGCAGGTGCGGCGCGCCTCGTGTTCGGCCGTCGCGGGGGGCAGCGCGCTGACGTCGATGCGCGGGATGTCGACGGCCGCGCTGGGCTGGATCAGCTGCACCGGCTCGCCGTCGCGCAGCGGGAATGTGGTGCGCAGGATCTCGTGCCGCGCCAGGACCGTGCCGACCGCGCGCTGGAGCAGGCGCTCGTCCAGGGGGCCGCGCAGTCGCAGCGCGGATGACATGTTGTAGCTGGTGCTGTCGGGGTCGAGGCGGTGCAGCAGCCACAGCCGGCGCTGCGGGAACGACAGCGGAAGGCGCAGGCCGCCGCTGGCGTCGGGCTCGATCTGGGTTCGGCTCATGGCGTCGTCCCGTGGTCGGTGGGCCGCTGGGCTGGCCGTAGCGGTGGCCGGGCGGCCCCGCTGGCCTGCTTGGCACGCGTGACGGCCTGCGCGAGGCCCTGCACGGTGGGCAGTTCGAAGACGTCGCGCACCGTGAGCGGCACACCGAACATCTCCTCCAGGCGTGCCACCAGCTGCACGGCGAGCAGGGAGTGGCCACCGAGACGGAAGAAGTCGCCGTCGTCGGGGACCGGTCCGGTGCCCAGAAGGGCGGCGAAAAGGGCGGCGATGCGCTCGTGGGGGCGCCCGTCGGCGTCGTGGGCGGGAGGCGGCGCGGGCTGCCGGCCGGGCGGATCGGGCAGCGCGGCCAGGTTCACCTTTCCATTGGCCTGGCGCGGCAGTTCGGCCAGCGGTACCCACAGCCGGGGCACCATCTCCGCGGGCAGCCGGTCGGCCAGAAAGCGCGGCAGGTGGGTCAGGTCGTCCCCGTGGCCGGCCTCCGAAACCACGTAGGCCACGAGCGCCGCGTCTCCCGCCACGGTCGCGGGGACCACGGCAGCGGCCGCCACGGAAGAATGCCCGAGCAGCGCCCGCTCGACCTCCTCCGGTTCGATCCGGTGTCCCCGGATCTTCACCTGCCGGTCGACGCGTCCCAGCAGCTCCACCGACCCGTCGGGCAGCAGCCGCCCGCGGTCCCCGGTGCGGTACTGGCGCGCCCCCGGCTCTCCCTGAGGGTCGGGCACGAAGCTGCGGGCGGTTAGCCCGGGCCGGTTCCAGTAGCCGAGGGCCACCCCCGGGCCGCTGATGACCAGTTCGCCCGCCGCGCCCGCCGGCACCGGTGTGGTGAGCTCGGGGTCGATGACCGTGATCCGGTGACCGGCGACCGGGTGGCCGATGGGTACGAAAGGCGGGTGCGGGCGTGCGTCGTCGGTCCAGACGGTGACGTCGACCGTGGCCTCGGTCGGCCCGTACACGTTGTGCAGCGTGGCGGGACACCGTGCGCGGTGCCGCGCGAGGACAGCCGGGCTGAGTGTCTCCCCGCCGCACACGACGTGCCGTAGCGCGCCGGGCTGGAACGTGGGCCGGTGCAGAAGCTCGTCGTAGAGCGACGGCACCGCGTGGAGGATCGTGACGCCCGCGCGGAGGACCAGGTGGTTGAGCTCGTCGGGGTCGACGCGAGGGCCGGGCGGGGCGAGGACGACGCACGCGCCGGCGACCAGGGGCGCGAACAACTCGCGCACCGAGGCGTCGAACGACAGCGGGGTCTTCAGCAGCACCCGGTCGGCCGGGGTGGTCGACAGGTGCTGGTTGAGCCAGGCGACGAAGTTGGCCACACTGCTGTGGCGGCACACCACCCCCTTGGGGGCGCCGCTGCTGCCCGACGTGTAGATCAGGTAGATGGGGTCGTCGCCGTGGGGCGTGGCGGGTGCTGCCCGGTCGTCGGCCGGGGCGCGCAGCAGCTCCTCGACCGTCGCCGTGTGCGGCTGCGGAGGGTCGGCGCACCCCGCGCGATCAACCAGCAGCAGGGCGCACGCGGCGTCGCGCGTGAGCCCGCGCAGCCGCCGGGCGGGCAGGTGCGGATCGAGGGGAACGTAGGCCGCGCCGGCGCGCAGCACCCCGAGGATCGCGGCCACCGCCGCGACCGACCGGTCCAGACAGACGCCGACCCGGTCACCCCGGCCGATGCCCCGCGCCCGCAGCGCCTGCGCGATGCGCACGCTGTCCTGGGCGAGCTCGGCGTAGCTGACCGTCCGTCCGTCGTGTTCCAGAGCGGGGGCGGCTGGCGTCCGGCGCACCTGGGCGTCGAACAGCGCGGGCAGCGTGTCCCGTTGCGGACGGGCTGGGCTGACGTCGGCGTCGGGCGGGGTGGGAGCGTTCTGCGCGGTGGCGGCATAGACGGCACCAGGTCCCGGGTCGATGTCGAGGGTCCGCACGGCAGCGTGGGGTGCGTCCGTGACCAGCTCCAGCAGCCGGACGAACGCGTCGGCCAGCCGCCTCACCAGCGCTGCGTCGTAGAGGTCGCTGCTGTACTCGAACTCCAGCAGCAGATCGCCACCCGCACCCGCCAGCGGGACGGCGTCGCGGCAGTCGGTCACAAACAGCGTCAGGTCGACCTTGGCCGTGCCGGTCGGGTAGGGCGCCAGCGAGCAGTCGACGTCGGCCAGGCGGACCCGGCGGGCCGGCACGTGGAAGACCAGCATGTGCTGGAAGAGCGCGTGACGGGACAGGTCGGGCACGCCGCCGAGGTCCCGCACGAGATGGTCGAAGGGCAGGTTCTGGTGCTCGTGGGCGTCGAGGCAGACCGTGCGCATCGCCTGTGCGAGCTCGTGGAACGTGGGTTCGCCGTGCAGTTCGGAGCGGATCGGCAGCCAGTTGACGAAGAACCCGAAGGTGCGCTGGAACTGGCTGCCCGGTCGATTTGCGATGGCGGTGCCGAACAGCAGCCGGTCCCGGCCCGACCAGCGGTGCAGCAAGAGCCCGTACGCGGCCGTGAAGAGCACGGCGAGGGACACCCCGTGGGCGCGCGCGGCCCGGCGCACCGCCGCGTCGAGGCCGGGGGACAGGCGCACCGCGTGGCGTCCGCCGCGATCGGTGAGCTGGCGTGGCCGCAGCCGGGTTCCGGGCAAGTCGAGCTGGCGAGGGAACGACCCGATCCGGTCACGCCAGTGCCGTTCGTCGGCCGCGTGGGCGGCGCTGGCGGCGTAGGCGCGCTGCCACTGCCCGTATGCCGCGTAGTCGGCCACCTCGTCCGCCGGCTGGCTCGACGACCCGCCTGGCGCGCCCGCCAGCCGGGCCGTGTAGTCGGCGGAGAGCTGGCGCGTCGCCTCTGCCAGCGACCATCCATCGCAGATGCTGTGATGGAACGCGGCCACGATCGCGATGTGGTGGGGGCCCAGCCGCAGCAGCTCCCAGTGCCACAGCGGAGCGCGGGACAGATCGAAGCCCCGCCCTCCGATCGCCGCGCAGCGCGCCTCGTAGCGCGCCGTTCTCTCGTCCGGCGTGAGCCAGCTCAGGTCGACGACCGGCATCGGCACGCGCAGCCGGTCGGCCACCACCGCGACCGGCCGTCCGTCCTCACGGGCGAAGCAGGTGCGCAACGAGGCATTGCGCGTGACCACCGAGGCCGCCGAACGTTGGAGCACGCCCACGTCGACGGGGCCGGTGAGGTGCAGCGCTGACGAGACGTTGTAGGCCGCGCTGCCGGGGCGCAGCGCGTCGAGGAACAGCAGCCGCTCCTGGCCGAACGAGGGGGCGTAACGGTGGGGCGGCGCCGTCGCCGGGGACGGCGCCGGGGCGGGCTGCTGCCCGGCGAGCCGGGCCAGCAGTTCGGTGCGGTGCTGGGCGAGGGCGGCGCGCAGCGGGGCGTCCAGGGCGCCGGGCGGCCCGCTCACCACCAACCGGCCGTCGCGGCTCGCCAGCCGTACGCTCGCCCGGGTCAGCGCGGCGAGCAGCTCGACGAGCGTCATACCTCGATCACCTCAACGAACGCGCCGTGCCGCTCGGCCCCGTCCGGCCGGCTCGCGGCGGCGAGCAGAAGCCCGGACAGCAGCGCCTCGGACAATCCGCCGACCGTCTGTTCGCTCAGCAGCAGGTCCCGGATCGGGACCGCCACGCCGTAACGCGCTTCGAGCACGTTGCGCAGCTCGAGAGCCATGAGCGAGTCCAGCCCCAACGTGGTCAGCGTGGCAGTCGGCTCGATCTGCGCGGCGGGCAGTCCGCTGATCCTGGAGATCAGCTCGGCCAGGGAGGCCAGGACCGCGGCCTGCTGCTGCTCGGTGGGGATCCGCAGCAGGTCCGGCAAGGCCGGATCGGTGCGGGTCGGGGCCGCCGCGGTACTGGTGCCGGCAGAGGCCAGGTGGTCAAACGCCCGGCAGTGGCGCAGCGCCAGCCGGCGCACGGCCTGCCCTTCGGCGTTGCCGCCGAGCACGAGCGGGCTGCGGGTTCCGGTGGTGAGCAGGGCGGACAGGTGGCGAAGCCCGTCGGCCTCTGACAACGCCGTGACCCCCTGGGCACGAAGCCAGTCCGCGGTGCGCTCGCCAGCCGCCATTCCGCCGGTGGCCCACGGCCCCCACGCGATGGCCACCCCGGTTGTGCCGCGCGCGCGGTGCGCCAGCACGAAGCTGTCGGCGAACGCGTTGGCGGCGGCGTAGGCCACCTGGCCCGGCGAACCGGCGACGGCGGCGAGGGAGGTGAAGCAGACGAACACGTCGAGCGGAGTGTCCGCGGTGACCTCCGCCAGCGCCATCAATCCGGCGCACTTGGGCCGCAGCGCCGCCGACAGCGCCGCCCCGTCGACGGTGGCGTAGGTCGCGTCGGCAAGCACTCCTGCCAGGTGGAACACGCCGGCCAGCGGGGGGCAGCCGGCGTCGCGGCTGACGTCGAGGGCCTCGCGCAGGCTGATCGGGTCGGCGACGTCGGCAGCACAGCGGTACAGCCTGGCGCCGAGGTGCTCGGCCGCCTGGTGGTCGGGATGGCCGGGGTCGACCGGGCGGCGGCCGACGAGGATCAGGTGACGTGCGCCAGCGGCGGCCAGCCAGGTGGCCAGCCGTCCGCCCAGCCCCCCACAGGCGCCGGTGACCAGGTACGCACGGTCGGGGTCGGGCCGGAACGCCGCGACTGCTGGGCCGGACACCTCCCTGAGGCTGGGCCGCCACGGCTCGCCCCGGCGCACTGCCAGCTCGGGCTCGTCGTGGCGCAGCAGCCGGGCGACGGCCTCCGGGCGCACCGGCTCCGCAGGGTCCAGGTCGAGCAGCGTCACTCGTAGCGCTGGGCACTCGCGGTCCAGGGTGCGGCCCAGCCCCCACAGCACGGCTGTGGCCGGTGTCGGCGGGTTGCGGTCCTCCGGCAGAACCTGGGCGCCCCGCGTGACCAGGCGCAGCTCGGCCGCGGGCGAGGCGATGTCGGCGGCGGCCCGGGCCAGGCCGACGGCGACCGCCGCCGCCACCTCGGCCTGGTGCTGGACGGTGTGCGGCGAGCCGGGCCGCTGATCGGTGAGGACGCACGCGAGAGCGTCGACGCGGGGGTGATCCGGACCGTGCCGGGCGACGATGGCGGCGCGGATCGCGTCCGGGTCGATACCCGCGCCGGCCGATGCCGCCTGCGGCAGCGCCTCCAGCAGGCACGACAGCGGGTAAACGGTCGTGGTCGCCCCCGGCGGGAGGTGGCGGCGCACCCCGTCGGCGAGCTTTACGTCATCGGCGACGAGCAGCCAGGACTGGGCCGGGGCCGGGCCGGTCGTGTGTGCCGGCTCCGGCACCCGCTGCCAGCCCCGGTCGTAGGCGCGGCCACCGGCATGGTCGAGCGCCAGCACCGCCCGCGGCCGGTCGAACTCCACTCCCCGCGCCTCGATCACGACCCGTCCCTGCTCGTCGAGGCCGCGCACGTCGCCCCGCCAGGCGTGCGCCGATGTCTGACCGGAGCGGTCGAGCACCGCGTGTGCCCAGATGCAGGGGGCGCCGGTCGGAGTAATCGTCAGTTCGCCCATCCGGCGGGGCAGGCCCAGGGCGTACCCGCTCGCGGCGTGCGCGGGCGCCAGCGCGATGGCCAGCAGTGCGAGCAGGCAGCTGTCGAGGGTCGCGGGGTGCAGCCCGTAGGCGTACCTCGCGTCGTCGCGCCTGTCGCCTGGCGGCGGGCGTAGGCGGGCGACTGCCGCGCGGTCCCCCGCCCAGATCCGCTCGACCGCCCGGAACCGCGCGCCGTAGTCGGCGCCCTGCTCGCGCAGCAGCTGGTAGAAGTCCCGCTCGTCGAGCGTGAGCGGAAGGCCGGACAGCACGGCCGCCAGTGACGCGGGGGCCGTGGTGGCCGGGGCGCCGGGACGCCGAGCGGCCTGCGGAGCGGGTGGTGTCCCCAGCGCCTCCCGCACCCGGCCGAGCCCGGACAGCGTGGCCATCACCTCGTCGCGATCGGCGACGAAGTCGAGCAGGCACGCCACCTCGTCCACCCCGATCCCGTCCAGCCTGTGGGCCAGACGGGTGCATGATTCCGGCGACCCCATGAAGGACAGGTGGTCGAAGACCCGGTTGAACTGGTGGGTCACCAGCGTGTCGAGTTCGGCCGGGGACAGCCGGTCGACCGCGATCTGCCGGCCGAAGGCGGCGGCGGCCCCGGCCAGCAGCCCGGCGTTTGCCCGCAGGTACCGGTGGTAGTGCGGCTCGGCGCGGCGGCGCGCCCGCGGCTCCGAGTCGTCCAGCAGCGTGTGCAGCATGACCGTCACCACCCCGGCGCCGGGATCGTGACCGGCGTCGGCGCGGGCCTTCCGGTAGGTGCGCACGCAATCGGCGAGCCCGTCCAGGCCCAGGTCGACGAGGTAAGTGAGCACGTTGGCGCCCAGCTCGCCGGCGAGCCGGAACGTCTCCGGACTCCGGGCCGCGGTCAGCCAGGTGGGCAGCTCCGCCTGGAGCGGGGTAGGAAACACCCGCACCTGGATCGGCTGACCGGTTCCGGAAGTTCGGCTCAGCCGCTCCCCGCGCCACAGCAGCCGGGTGGCCGCCAGCCCCTGCCGGGTCAGCGCGTGGCGATCTGGGTAGCCGGAGGGCGCGAGGGCGAAGTCGTCAGGATTCCAGCCGGAGGCGAAGGAGACGTCGACCCGTCCGCCGGAGAGGTTGTCGACGACGGACCACTCCTCGGCCACGCGCAACGGGTCGTGCAGCGGCATCACCACGCTGCCCGCGGCGAGCCGGATGCGCTGGGTCTGACCGGCCAGCGCGGCGGCCAGAACCGCGGGGTTGGGATGCAGCGCACCGAACGGCACGAAGTGCCGCTCGGGTAGCCAGACCCGGGTGAACCCGCTCGAGTCGGCGAACCGCGCCGCCTCCAGCACGAGGTCGTATCGCCCGCGGGCCGCCCCGTCCTCTCCGGACGCGCCGGATTCCCCGGAGGAGAAGAACATGATGCTGAAATCCATCGGCGAGCTCCTTCAACCTCATGCCTCAGGGCGGGCGAGCTCGTCGGCCCGCGCCACCCGGCCCTCGACGTTGACCACTTCCGCCGCTGGCCCGGCCGTCGCCTCGCCCGCACTACGGATCTGAAAGGCGAGTGAGCCGTCGGTCTGCGCGCTGAGCCGTAGCCGTACCCGGGCCGAGCCGTCGTCGAGGATGAGCACACGGCGGTACTCGACGTCGTGGAAGCGCAGCCCGGCCGTGCCCAGCCGGTCGCGGGCGGCCGCCGACACCGCTTCCAGCAGCGTGACGCCGGGAACGACGACGGCGTCGTGGACGCGGTGGTCGGCCACATACGGCAAGCGCCGGGTGTCGATCACCAGCTCCCAGTTTGTGCCTTCCGTGCCGAGCGGTCGCAGCAGGCCGGCCGCTGAGGCCAGGTCCGTCCGGCGCGCGCCGGTGGCTGGGGCAGCGGCGCGGTCGTCCGGGCGGTCGGCCAGCCAGAACGGCTGTCGATGGAACGGATAGGTGGGCAGGCTGGGGAGCCGGTTTCCGGCCATGGCGGGCACCGCCCCGAGTTCGATCGGCACACCGGTGGTGAACAGCAGCGCGAGCGCGTCCAGCAGCCCGCTGCCCTCCGCCGCGCCCGCTGCGGTGGGCAGTTGCGGCCCGGTCCCGCCTGCTGGCGTCGTATCGCCCAGCTGCAGCACCACGGAGGCGCCGCGGGCCCGGAGCCAGGCGAGGGCGTCGGCGTCGCCGTCCGCACGCCGAGGGTGCCACAGTTCGGCCCAGTCGGCCTCGTCGCGTGAGCGGCCCTCGCAGGAGCCGGCGTAGCCGGAGACGAACAGGGGGGTTGCCGGGGTACGCAGCCGCCCCGTCGCCCCGCGCCGGTCGGTCTCGACGCCGCGCGCTCGCAGCATCGTGAGCGCCAGCCCGTCGTGCGCCGTGAGGGCGTCGGCGGCCACCATCGCGAGCAGGTTCCCGGTGCCCGCGCCCGCCACCAGGTCCGGACGGACCCCCCAGGCGCGCCAGGCGGCAATGAGCTGGTAGAGAGTGCGAAACGCGACGACCTCGGCATCGGTCGTGGCTGACGCGCCGAGCCGCTGGCCGGCGGCTGCCGCGGCGGGGACGGAGGCCAGCCAATCCGGCGCGCGGACGCCCGTCAGACTTCCTACCAGGAGTCCTACGCGGGGACGGTCGCCCGAGGAGCGCCTGACGCAAGCGGCACTGTTGCTCGGAGTGTCCGAGACGATCGCCTCAGCCATCGCCTCGGCCGACGGCGCGCGTACGGCCATCCGGTGGCCGAAGGCGGCCCGCCCGGCAGCCATGGTGTGGCAGATGTCGCCGAGCGCCTCATCGGGGTGTGCTTTGAGGTAGGCCGCGTGTCGTTGCGCGAGGGCCGCCAGCGACTGTTCGGTGCGGGCACTGAGCGCCAGCAAGCAGGGTCCGCTGCTGGCGGCGGGCCGTGTCGCGCCGGTGCCGGCGACGGAGGCCACCACCACGTGGCAGTTCGTCCCACCGAAGCCGAACGCGCTGACCCCGGCGACGCGGCGGGGGCCTGGGTGGCCCCAGGGCAGCAACTCGGTCGGCACGAAGAGCCGGTCGGTGACGTCGGGCACGTCATCGGCGAACCGTTCGAAATGCAGACTGGGCGGCACCAGCCCGGTGCGCACGACGTGTACCGCTTTGATCAGGCCCGCCATCCCGGCCGCCGCTTCGAGATGGCCGAGGTTGGACTTGACCGAGCCCACCGCGCAGCGCGCGCCAGTCGAAGGTGCTGACCGCAACACCTGAGCAAGGGCAGCCAACTCGACAGGATCTCCGGATGGGGTACCCGTTCCGTGCGCCTCCACGTAGCCGACCTCGCCGGGGTTGACGCGCGCGTTGGCCAGCGCGGTGCTCATGACCTCTGCCTGCGCCTGGGCCACCGGGACGGTGATGGCTGGTGCGGCGCCGACGTGGTTGGTCGCCGCTCCGAGAATGACGGCCCAGACCGGGTCGCCGTCTCGCACCGCGTCCGCCAGCCGCCGGAGTACGACCATCCCGCAGCCTTCTGCGCGCACGTATCCGTCGGCCGAACGATCGAAGCTTCGGCAGCGCCTCTGCGGGGACAGCATGCGGGCGCGCCCGAAGCTGGCTGAGGCCGTCGGGCTGAGGATCAGGTTGACGCCGCCAGCGAGGCAGAGGTCCGACTCGCCGAGTTTCAGGCTGCGGCAGGCCTGGTGGACGGCGACGAGCGACGAGGCGCAAGCGGCGTCGATGGTCATGCTCGGTCCACGCAGGTCCAGCGCATAGGAGATGCGGTTGGCGGCGAGACTCTTCGCGTTGCCGAGCGCCATGTACGGTCCTACCGGGTCGGATACCTTGTCCGCGAGCAGGCCGTAGTCATTCGTGGACAACCCCACGAACACGCCGACGGGTTGGCCGCGTAGCGTCTGCGCATCGATCGCGGCATGTTCCAGCGATTCCCAAGCCACCTCCAGCAGGATCCGATGCTGGGGGTCGACCGCTGAGGCCTCGCGCGGTGTCATTCCGAAAAAGGCCGGCTCGAACAGATCGACGTCGGGGAGGTAATTACCCGCTACCTCCATGTCGCGAAGTTCCGCGCGGCTGGTGCCAGGATTCCGATCACTGCTGTTCCGGCCCGCGGCGGGGGATCCCACCAAATCAGCACCGCAGCACAACTTTTCCCAGAAAACCTCCGGCGACGGCGATCCGGGAAACCGGCAGCCCATACCCACGATGGCCACTGCGTCAGGATCGGGCACGACTCGCCCCTCTCAGCGCGTGTACACAGGTACGCCAGCATCCGAGCGGAGCTCTGCGGCGTGTGCGTGATCTCGGTGTGCGTTCTCGCGGGGCCCGCAAGCGGGAGGCGGAAATCGAGGTCCGGGAGAATTCCAACGGGCCTGCGCCGCGCATGTCCCAGCCTCGCATTCGATGCCAGCAGGTCATGCCTGAGTCAAAGCCCAGCTCCTGTTCCTGAGGAAGGAACTCCCGTGGAGTCCGGTCAACCTCCCAGGGCTCGGGGCGGGCCATCACGTACCTCCTCGCCAGAGTGGATCCGCATCAGAAAATTCAGCATAGTGAAAGAATCCCCATTTGTTGGGATGCGCTGGTTCGGTGTCCGCGGTTGGCGGCGGAGGGCCTATCTGAAAAGAAACGAGTCACGGCGCGGCCTTCTCGTCTGCCCAACTCAAGGTGCCGAAGAAGGGGAACGCCGAACTCGAGCGGGCCAACAAGACCCTGATCGAGTCGTTGAGCGGAACCGGATTCGCCATGCGGACTGGATTCCCATGAGGCAACCCCAGGCTGACGGCACAGGTGACTGTCACACCGCAGGTGGCCCAGGGGTGCGAGTACGACCGCACTGTCAAGTGCCAGTGCCGATGCATTCCGCCGGAGGTGCGCCACTCAGGCCTGCAACCCCAAGATCACGTCCGGGACCGTTAATCCGGAAAGAGAGACCTGCCCGACGGAAGACAAGGGGCGTAGGCCGGTCGAGTGGTCTTGCCCATGGGCTTATCAACTCCTCCAGTCCATTGGGCCTGGAGGTTCTCGCTCTGATGGTCGAGGAATGAGGTCTTGCGCTTTCGACAACCGGGATATTTATCCACATACTGTCATCATCGGCACCCTACGGTGAAGCGAGGTTGACCCGTCGTGGACAGATCCACTGCACTGCAACTTGCGGCCGATGAGCTGGAGGAGCGCGAGCTCCGCCGCAGCCGCATCGAGATCATCGATTACCTGCCGAGTGATCCATCCAGGGGAGTGCTGGCACCTCCTGGAAGCGTCACGGTGTATATCACGCATGCGGGGGATCCTCTTCTGCAGCGCGTGCGTGACGCCGCGTCAGGATCGTCCGGTCTTGACGTCCAGCTCTCGCTGGAAATCCACGAAAGGCTGCGGGGACGGGAGCAGCTGACCTATTACCAGGCGTACCGGCTTCTCCGGGATACCGAGAGCTTCGCCAGTATCCGATACGGGTGTCGGACACTTGCGACCAACATCTTCCCACCCCCGGGCCCTCAGTTTATGGTGCTGGAGAACCCCTACAACGGCGGGCGCCTCGACCCTGATGAGCTCACCCTTGTTGAGCACCGGGTGCCGGGCAGCAAGGGCAGGCTCGCTGCGCTTGCTCTGCGACACACAGCGCCGATGACTGAGGTTGAGCGAGCGGCGGTCGAGCAGGTTCCCGAGGATCAGCTCGAGATGAACCTCAGCGTGCGTGGTGACTGCTGTGACAACCTGACGGACTACGCGTGGCAGCTCCTCACGGCTATTCAAGTTCTAGCGCCTCTCGAAACCGAAGAGGTCTCACTCTCCGAAGAAGAGCTCGAGCGCATGGGCCCCGCGGCGTCCGCCCGAAAGCTGCTCGACCGGCGACGCGAGCTGCTCGGGCACACCCACAGATGAAGGCCGCGCTATGAACTCACTCGCCGAATTAGTGCTCGCCCTCCTCTTCTTCGCCTGGCTGGTGGTGACATGCCTGTGCCAGGTGCAGTCGCGCTTGCAAGATCGGTTAAGACGGTCTGACCTGTTCGGCCTGATCCCGCGCTGGCATTTCTTCGCGCCGCGACCAGCGATGCAGGACTTTGTGCTCGTTTTCCGCGACCGGACGCCCAGTGGTGCACTCTCGCCCTGGCGGGAGACCCCCCACCCGCCAGTCAGTCATCCGCTTGTTCGCGCGGTGTGGAATCCTGGCCGCCGTCACATTAAGGCGGTTACCGACACCACTATTGAGCTCATGAAGCTGGTGGCCGAAGAGCGAAGCAAGAGGGAAATCGAGCTGTCCGTGCCCTACTTGGCGCTACTCAACCACGTCTCAGAGCTGCCTCGGCTGGATGAGGACTGCCTCACGCAGTTCGTTCTGGTGGCGTCACAGAGCTCGGCTGTGAAAAAATCCCCCACAGTCATCTTCGTCTCGTCATTGCATGCGATCGGCTGAGTGCGACCTTGGATTCTGCATTTGCCTTCCGCCTCACGGTCAGCCTGGCAGCTGTCGGTGTGGCCATCTCGTCGCTAGAGTACGTGGCTCGTCCACGATTGCTGGCCAACCATGCACTCGCCAGCTGGCCCGTGGCCCGGACTGGCCGACCCTGGAACGTGACGCCGACGGTCGGGAGAATGCTGGAAACGCTCTTCGCGTACCCAAGGTTCCTCGGGACAGTCACCCTGAGATTAATTGCCGCAGCCGCGCTAGTAGTCGGCCTGCCGCTCCCCCTTGGTGTCTCCGCAGCCCTCGTCGCGGTAACCTCATTGCTTCTGGCTCGGCGCTCGCCGTACGGAACGGACGGGGCAGACCAGATGACATTGATCATCTTTGTCGCCGCCTCGCTCGCCGAGATGATCGGCACCCCGAGGGCGCGTGAGCTTTTCCTGTGGTTCGTGGCAGCACAGGCATGTCTCGCCTACATCACGGCCGGCGTTGCCAAGTCCGTTTCCCCGGTATGGAGAGATGGCCGTGCTCTGCCAGGCATCCTCGGCACCAACAGCTACGGCCACCGCAGAATCGGACAGGTCCTCGCGTGTCATCAGAGAACGGCTTGGATCTTGGGGTGGGCTACCATCGTGCTCGAATGCGTATTCCCCTCCGCATTGCTGGGATTCCAGCCGCTCACCTACGTGCTGCTGGCAGCCATGCTGTCATTTCACGTGGCAGCGGCTTTTCTGATGCGACTGAATACTTTTTTCTGGGCCTTTACGGCAACCTATCCGAGCATCCTGTTCTGTGCCCTACGTTCATGAGCCTTTTCCATCTTGATCAGCTGGCGAGTGCGAGGGCGACGACGGCCCGGACGAGGGCGGTGATCCGGGTGGTGCTGCAGCGGATTTTTCGCAGGAGCCGTCAGCACCTGAGGATCGCCATAGCGCGTTCGCCGGGGCTGCGGATCTTGGCGTGGTCGCGGTTGTGACGTCGGCGCCAGCCGCGCAGGTGCCTTCCCCGGATCGGGACGCGTATCGCGGGGTCGGCACCCTGATACGCCTTGTCGGCCCAGCACTTGATGTTGTCGGCGGCGAGGGCGTCGGGGATGCCGCGGGTCCGGGCCGCGGTCAGGTCGTGGGTGGCTCCCGGCAGGGCGTCGGAGGCCCAGATCAGGCGTCCCGCGGGATCGGCGAGGACCTGCACGTTCATCTCGTGGTGCTTCTTCTTGCCCGAGCGGTACGGCCGGTCGGCGGCGATGCGGTCGATCGGGAAGACGGTGCCGTCGAGGATCACGTACTCCTTCCGCCGAACGGTCTCCATGGCCTGCTCCACGGTGGGCGCGAGGGCGGCGAGCAGATCGACGGCCTCGCGTATGTAGCGGTAGACCGTGGCGATTCCGATCCGGAAGCCCGTGGCGAGACGGGCGTAGGTATCGCCGCACCTCAGATGGGCCAGGACGGGCAGGGCCTGTCAGCCGCAGGCCAGGCGGCGCCACCGGGAACCGATCCGGCGCCGGTGGTCTGCGGGCAGGCCGACGAGGTACCGCAGGGTGCGGCTGGACAGATCGATGGCGGACGGGTAGACAAACACGCGAAGCTCCTGGCGGGCTGGTGATCTTGGTCGTGAACCGTCTACCAGGAGCTTTCTTCATGCCCACCGCCGGGGCTGCCGATCCGACCACCCGGCAGGTTGGAAACGGCTCACTGACCCTTCCGGAGGTCGTCTCCTGTACGGGGGCGACAGCCTTTGCCGCACTCAGGCTTCACGCCGGCACCGCGATGGAAGCAAGCGTGACGGGCTCGCTGGTCACCTTGCAGCCCGGGTTTTCGTCCAGCGGCCAGCTTCGAGAAGGCTCACCCCCGCTGAGCGAAATCCATGGCTCCGCATGTGCGGATTGCCAGGCGCACCGCGCGCGGGGAAGCGCCGGCGCGTGACGGGGTCCGAGAAGCGTGACGGGGTCAGGGAAGAGGGTGGCAGGTGATGTGGCTGCGTCAATAGAGTGACGGGATGGGACTCTTCAAGCGGAACAAGGCGACGTCCGGCGTGCTGCTCGTGTCCGACAGGGGCATCCAGCAGGTGAAGACCGCGTCGTACGGGATGGATCTCGTGCAGGAGGTCGCTCGTCTTCTCGGTTCGGAGCACATACGCTCCACCAAGCTCGGCGAGGAGCTCACCCTCTGGTACGCCGAGGACGGCCCGGGTCGGGCGCACTCCGGCCCGCCCAACCCCGTGGCCAGTCGGCTCGCGTCCGATCACGGCGTGGCGCCCGTCACCGGTCCCGCCGTCGTCACCGGTCCGCTGCTGTACGGCAACCCGTACCCGCTGGGCGCCGAGGAGATCACGCAGGTCTCGGGGCGTCTGCACGGATAGCCGCGGTTCAGCCGGCCATGGCCGCCACGATGCGGGGCAGGAGTACGGCGTTGGCGCTGCCGAGTGACACCCTCACCGCCTGCTGCCTGCCCCGCTCATGGATCCACACCAGGCCGTCCGCGACCTCGACGTCCGTGATCGAACCCCAATCGGCCTCCATGACCCCGCGCAGCGTGAGCCCGCCGCGGTGCACGCGCATCTCGCCGATGGTGAACGACCCGCCGCGCCGGATCAGGTTGAGATGCTCCGCGAGCAGCTGGGGTTCCAGGACGCGCTGCGCGAACTCGACCAGGGCCAGCCACGCTTCGGGGGCCTCGGCCCTCTTGCCGCCCTTGCTCCAGATCAGATTTCCCAGGCTCTCCGGTGAGTTCCCGTATCTGCCCACGCCGAACGTGTACGTATGGGTGTGCATGGAGGGGAACAGGAAGCCCTGGTGTTTGGTCCGAGAGACGGGATACCGGACCCACTCGATCTCCTCCCAGGCCAGCGAGTCACCGCCGTACGTGATCCGCTGCCGGTCGGCGACCACGTGTGTCGTCCAGCCGACCAGACTGTCCACGAAGGGGCGCTCGGGGGCCTCCTGGCGCGGGGGTGCGGATCGCGGAGGTGCCGTGTGCGGGGATGCCGTGTGCGGGGATGCCGTGCGCTGGCCGTTCGCCCCGGCATAGGCCCGAAGCCACGCCGGAACCTCGGCCCGCGGGTAGGCGGCGAGGTCGTTGCGGTAGTGCGTGGGGGCGAGCAACTGCCCGTCGGGGAGCCGCTCGTCACCGTAGTCGTACTGGGTGGAGACCTGGGCCTGGCCGCCGGGCCCCTTGGTGACGGCGACCATCAGACGCAGCCACGGTCCGGCCGGCATGGCGGCCGCGAGGTGGCGCTGGCGGCG
Source organism: Streptomyces sp. NPDC058195 (assembly GCF_042883525.1). Lineage (NCBI taxonomy): Bacteria > Bacillati > Actinomycetota > Actinomycetes > Kitasatosporales > Streptomycetaceae > Streptomyces > Streptomyces sp. NPDC058195. The sequence continues at coordinate 344,246 of NZ_JBHVVM010000003.1, read as the reverse complement.
TACGAGGAGGGCTATCTGCTCCGGCACCCGTGCCTCCACGGGCCGTTCGTGCTGCCAGAAGCGCAGATCGGCCGTCTCGGCAGAGACGGCGCAGGAGAATGCTGCCACCATGCGCTCCCACTGCTGTGGTCCGCACAACGCCAGCTGGCGGGCGATCTCGTCGGTCAGCGCGGTCACGCGGGCCGCCGTCACGTCCTCGGGCGGGGCGCCGACGACGGTGAAGTCGGTGATCGCGCCCGGCTGCCCGGACCGGGCATCGAGGCGCTCGAACTCCGCCTTGAGGTCGTTCATGAACGTCTCCTCGGCGGGCGGACGCCGTACGAAGGTCTCCTCCGCGGTGAACAGGGCGGCGGCCTGTTCGGGCGGGATCGCGGAGGTGACCTCCTTGATGCGCCCCGTGTCGCCGACCATGAACACCGAACGGCCGACGGGCATGTCGAGGAAGGCCATGGGATCGCTGTCGTCGACGTCGACGGGCGCGTATACGCTCCAGCCCGCGGCGAACCGATCCGCGACCAGGCCCTGGGCCGGGTAGTCCAGGCCGCCGGTGGCGATGTGCTCCTGGACCAGGGCGATGGCGCGCCGCTCGTCGATACGCCCGACCGCACCCGGCTGCGGGGCCCTGCCCAGCGGATGGCTAGGGTCCGCCCCGTCCGGGCCCGGGTAGTGGTGGGCGAGCTCGAACCACAGGCGCATCTCGTCGGCGGTCACCGCGTCGGTCCCGGGGCTCACAGCGTCCCACGTGCCTCCGGGATCGCGGGCGTAGAGCCCGACGGACTTCCCCTGGGAGACGGTCACGTACTCGCAGACATGGAGGTCTCCGTACGCGGCGACCATGGTGAGCGATGGCGCGGCGGGGCGCTCCTCGCGGGCGATCTCCCTGCCGTCCATGCGCGTCGCGGCCAGTACATGGCGGGGCATCAGCACCACTCCCTTGCAGACACGGGGCACGACCGTAGCCCAAGGCGACCATCATGGTGAAGAAGGGGGCCCGTTTCGGGCCGCCACCTCAAGCGGAAGCGCCGCCACAACACCACCCACGCCAAGATCCGCTGCCTCGGCGAGCAGGCCATGGTGCACCCTCAAGGGGTGGCGCCTCCTGCGAAGCTCCGCCGCAGCACCAACCGCATCACCGACGTCGTCAAGGCTGTCCCCGTCCCTCACCACGCATCAGCGTGAGGTTGGAAAACGCTCAATGACGCCCGCGAAGGTGTCGGCAATGGCCGAACTTTTACGTGAGCCGCCGGAGGCGGACACGGCCATCTCGATCGCGTCCGTGACGAGTTCGGTGCACATGTGGTGGGCGATCGACCAGCCCACCACCCTGCGCGAGCAGATATCGGGCACCATGGTCAGATAAAGCAACGCCGAACCAGCAGGTATGTACGTGATATCGCCGCACCACTTCCTGTTCAGTACGTCGGCGGCGAAGTCACGCATCACCAGCTCCGCGATGGACAGGGCCGTCTTGTCCGCGGTTGTCGTGCGCTTCTTCCGCCGCAGGTGACGGCCGACGACGTGATGGACGCGCATCAGCCGCGTCACCGGCTTGCGGTTCATGACGCGGCCCCAGAACCTGAGTTCGGCGCGGATGCGCGACGCGTCGTAGGCCCTGGCGTGCTCGGCATGGATGGCGCGGATCTCCGAGACGGCCACGGCTGTCCCTGTCTGGCAGCCGGCCCGGGTCTGGTCCGTGGTCTGGTGCCGATGGCAGCCAGAGCGGGGCGCACTCACCACCTGGCACAGCCGCTGCCCGCCGCAGGCGGCGCGGCGATCGGAGAGGAAGCCCCAGCGGCACTCCTTCACTTCACCTCTTTGGCGCGTGAGGCAGTGTCCTGGCGATGAACAGCGGAAACCTTTTGGGCCGAGCGATCACGCAGCCGTCGCTGTGCCAAGGTAAGGGGCGAAATGCTCGGCGACCTCTGCGGCCACAGCCACCGCGTCGAGCGTCCCGTCGACTTCGATGACGCGGATTCCGAGGCGGCGGGCGTTCTGTGCTGCGTCCACGGCGACCAGCCGGTCACGGGCGAGACGGTTGGCCTGGGAGCGGGCCGGGTCGGTGACGGGGACGTTGAGAGCTCCCGCGCGCGGGAGAGTCCGGAGTTGGTGCTGGCGGAAGTCCTCGGTAGGGACGAGGACGACCATGCGCCGGAGTGAGTCGAGCAGCGGCGCGACCAGCTCCGGTCGCAGCCCCCACCCCTCGGCGATCGCCGGCCGGCCGGTGAACAGTGCGCGCAGGTCGTCCAGCGCCCACTCGAAGCGGACCGGGAAGCCGGCCAGCGTCTCGGCAGCCATCTCCTCCGGGTCCTGGTCCAGCCAGACACGGTCGGGGGTGGGATCTTCCACGGGCTCGCCCAGGGCCACACGACGTGCGATCCGGCGATCCTGGTGGCCGCGGGCGTCGTGATAGTCGTAGTGATACACCGTCAATCCATGTTTTCTGGCGATGAGTTCGGCAACGGTGGTTTTGCCGGACCACTGTGCACCGCCGATCCACAACGCGCGCTGCAGGCCGCCATGTGGATCCCAGACGTCTGACATGCGTGTCCTCCCGTTGGAGAGCGGTGTAGACCCCCGCTCGGGAACGAGTTTCCTGGTTTGACAGCAAAAATTGCAGTCTTGTCTTCGCTGGACGGTTCGCAGAGAGTGGAAGGGGAGGGGGGATCGTTCCCCTCGCGCTTCTGGCCGTGGCTGCCGCCCAGTTGAGTCGTTGATACGACTACGGGAAGTGGAAGTGACCTGATGAATGCCCAGTGGGAGCGCCTGGAGCCGCTTCTGCCGGTGAGCAACGGACGTTGTGCCAGGTGACGGGACCATCGGCAGGTCGTGAACGGGGTGCTGTTCCGGATGCGCACGGGCGTGCAGTGGCGCGATCTACTGGAGTGGTACGGGCCGTGGAAGGCGGTGCACGAGTCGGTATCGTCGCTGGTCGGCACATGGAGTTGACCGGCTGGCGGAAGTGGTGTGCGAGGTGATGCGCTCGGCCGCTCGCGCGGCGGGTCTACTACCAAGATCCACCTGAGTGCGGACGGTCGGTGCCGGGTGCTCTCGCTGGTCATCACGCTGCCACGCCTTCTCTGCCCTCAGCAGCCTGTCGGTCTCAGCCCGCAGCCGGGTCAGCTCCTCGGCCCGGCCCTCCAGACCGTTCCCGCCACGAGCGATCGACGCGGGTACTCCGGCGTCCCTGCGGACCCACGCGCGCAGAGACTCGGCCGTGAACGCGAGATCCGTGGCCGCCGCCGCATAGGTGCACGTGCCGCCGCCCACGGGTGCAGGACGACGGCGTTTCTCCGGAACCCCTCCGCTTATGGAGACTGGCGTCCCGCCTGGGCAGCCCTCCTTGGACCATCAAGATCCATAGCCAGGGTGTCCACTCCCAGGGGGCCAGCCTCAACCCCGCGCTCGCCCACGAGCTGCACCGCAACTTCTGGAGGAGGACGGCGAGCCCGGCAAGGTTCCCGCGCACTGCGTCCTGTGCTCCACCGTGCTGCTCAGCGCCCTCGACCTCGTGGTCACCGGCCACGCCCCACGCCTGAGACGCAGATGCTCTTGGTCCTGCACGAGCGGATGGTCAACTCCCACCCACCCAGTGCCCTCGTCGGCGGGTACTGCGCCACCGAGGGCGTGGCCATCACCGAGACCGAAATCCTGCGGGACACCATTGGCCAGTACGGCGAACTGGCCATCGGTGCGAGCGGCGGCCAACTGCCGAAGCTCGACCACCACCGCCTCCACCTCGACGACGACCATGGTGCGGCCCAGGTCGACGGCCTCAGCGTCGAGGCCTCCCGCATCGCGGGCTGGCCGACGTGCTTCGGAAGAGTGAACTCTTCCACCTCGACCTTCCCCAGGCCCTCACCGGCTTCCTGGAAATCTCCGAAGGGATGGCACAGTGGTGGACCCAACTGACCCACTGGTCCCAGGAGATGGTCTGATGAACGCCACCCCCGCCGTGATCGAAGCCGCTCAGGAGCGCACCGGCGGTCACCCGTGCGGCTGATCCGCTTCACCGCCATCGGCCCCGGCGGCCCACCCCGCACGTGCCGTTGCGCGCACGGTGAGAAGCTCGGCGGCACCCCGGTGATGTGGTGGGCTGGCTTCGAACGGATGATCTGGCACGGCCTTCGACGACACCAGCAGCGCCGACCTCGTACCCGCCAACGCGCCCTCCCGTAACCTCGCGGTGAACTGATCGTCCGCGGTGCCGAACACCCAGAAAGCACGGTCGGCTGTGACACGCGAAGCTCCGGGGAGCCGACAGCCCTGACCTGCCGACCGCCGGGCCCGTCCAGCCCGAGACCTCCTGCGCCGCGTCCGGCACCACCGTCCGACCTCGTCAACCGCATCAGGAGACCCCGTCGTGCCAAGCCCGCACGCCACCACCGCATACGGCACCCCGCGCCGCGTCGCGATGCCCTGCACCAGCGACTTCACGCGCGGCCTTGTAGGTCCCGGCGTGCGTTGTTCTCGCCCGCTCAACTCCGGCGGCTCGCTGACCGCTTCGACCTGATCGACGTCCACGACGACGAGGCCAGGGCCGTTCAGGTCAATGTCCTGGCGATCACGCCCGGCACGGTCGTCGCCAGCGGCGACCGCATCGCCGACCAGCCCCCGGGTATCGAGATCCTCACCGTGGACTACTCCGAGGTCACCCAGATCCCCGGCTCTCTGTACCGCACCATCTTGCCTCTCAACCGCTCCTGAGCCGCACCGCGTCCCCGCCAGCCGCGCTGCCCGAGCCCGTCCGCCCCGACCCTCGGAGCTCCCGTGTCCGACCCGCTGCCGCCCCTGCTTCTTGCTGTACCGGTTGTGGTCATCGCCTGCCAGGCCGGCGGCCGTGCCGTACGGCTGCTCGGCCAGCCGCCGGTCATCGGCGAGATCCTGGTGGGCATCCTGCTCGGCCCCTCCCTGCTCGGCTGGATCGCCCCCGGTCTCCAGCACCACCTGCTTCCGCCCTCGGTCCTGCCCATCACCTCCGCCCTGGGCAACCTCGGCCTCTTGGCGTTCCTCTTCCTGATGGGCCTGGAACTCGACCTCCGTACCCTGGGCACCACGCGAGGCGCGGTAGCCGCCGTCAGCCTCAGCGGCGTGCTGCTCCCCATGGTCCTTGGCGCCGTGCTGGCCGCGGCGATGTATCCGCACCTGTCACCACCCGGGGTCGACCGGCTCCCGTTCACCCTGTTCATCGCGGTCGCCCTCAGCATCACCGCGTTCCCGGTCCTCGCACGGATCCTCGCCGACCGCGGCCTGGAGAGCACACCCGTGGGCACGTTCGTCATGGCCTGCGCCGCCGCCGACGACGCTCTCGCCTGGTGCATGCTCACCGCCGTCGTCGCCCTGTCCACCGTCGGCACCGCCCTGTCGGCCTTGACCACCCTCGCCCTGACCGCCGCCTACGCGGTCGGCCTCACCCTCCTGCGTCCCGCGCTGCGCGCCTTGCTGACCCGCGCTGGCCACACCTCCGACGATCTCGTCCTGGCGGTGCTCTTCGCCGGGCTGTGCCTCAGCGCCTACGCCACCGGCCAGATCGGCGTACACCCCGCCTTCGGCGCCTTCCTGTTCGGCGTCGTCGCCCCGCGTCGCCTCCTGGCCGTCCAGTGCAGCGCCGCCCGCCTGCGCGCCGTGATGCTGCCCCTTCTCCTCCCGCTGTTCTTCGTGGACACCGGCCTGCACACCGACATCTCCACCCTCCCGGCCGGACGGTGGGGCTGGGGGGCGGCTCTCCTGGCGGTCGCCGTCATGGGCAAATGGGGTGGCACGGCCGGTGCGGCCCGGCTCGCCGGTGGCGACTGGCGCTGGTCGGCCGCGGTCGGCACGCTCATGAACTGCCGGGGTCTGACCGAACTCGTCGTTCTCGGCATCGGCCGTCAGATCGGCGTCATCACCGACGATCTGTTCACCCTCCTGGTGATCATGACCGTCGTCACCACCACGGCCACCGCCCCGCTGCTCAAGCGCGTGGCGGGCGACGACCCGAGGATGGTTATGGTTCCGCCAGCCCCGCAAGGCGATCCGGAGCGCAACACAGCCCGGGAGGTCACCGGATGACCCCGGCTCCGCACTCGATTCTGGAGGCGTACTCACCCGGCGCAGCGCACGAGCCCTCCAGGGCTGATGGCGACGCCGCTCACGGTCAACGCGCGGCTCCCGTTCGTCGTGTTGCGAGCCCTCCCGGGCTGATGACGACCCGAGGGCAGAGCCGCTGGTAGGTCCACCCTCCCCACGCTGTCTTTCCGAGCCTTCTGCAGCGGTCCGGCGGTCGTGCGTCTCCGCAGGCCAGAGGATGTCCTTGAGCGATGAGGACGTTGGCTGCCACCAGGTGGCCGATCCTGGGGTCGTTGCGCTCGTCAGACCTGCCCGTCCCTTGCCCGCACAACTTCCCCCTTCGGCACGCGGCGTGTCGCACATGCACCAGACGTGTACCCGCAACGCCACGCCGTGGCGACCTCATCGACAGGAGTGTTGACGATCGGCGGGCTCAGGTAGTGCCCTGGAGGGCTGTCGTGTCCGGGACGCTGGCCGCGGCCCCTGACTTCCGGACCGCGCTCCCGCCGTGCCCGGCTCGGCGCGGCAGCCTCGGTCGCCGCGGCCTGGCGTCGGTGCTTGACGCGGGCTCGCTCGATCAGGGCTGCTGCGTCACCTGGTGCGGGCGGTTCGGGGAAGGCCTTGCGGGACTGTTCACGGAGTGCGGCGGTCTGACGTTCCGCTGACTCGGTGCCGGGTGATTGCCCGGCGTGAGTGGCCCTGGGCGGGCATCTCGGGGACCAGGGCGTGTGCGGCCTTCTTGTGCTCGGCTCGTCGGCCGACGGGCTCCGAGTCGTTCTGTTACTGACCGGAAGCTGGCCGGGTTTCCTGTGGCAGGAGGCCGTTGGGCGTTCGGGTGCGCGGGCGGTCGCGGTGGGCGGCGACGCAGGTCTCCACGGCCCGGCCCAGGCTCTGGCGCAGGTGAGTGAGAGCGCTCCGCGACCCGCGGAGCGCCGGGGGCGCCATGCCGGGTGCCCGCGGCGTAGGCGCCTGCCCGGTCCTGGCCGATGGTCTCCGCACCGGGGCGGCGGATCAGTCACGCGGCCAGTGGGCCGGCTTCACGCGCCGGGAGCACACCGGCCGCGCGACGGCCTTCGGTATGGGCGTAGCGCTCCGCGGTCGCTCCCCAGGATCTGTGCCAGAAGCCCCGGAAGGTGAAGGAAGCCACAGATCAGGGAGTGTCTGGGCCCGCTCCTCGAAGGAAGAGGTCGACGACGTCCTGGGCCAGGCGGTCGACGGCGGCCGGGACGCAGCCGTCCTGCGGGGGATGGACGGTGGCGGCGAGCTCCATGAAGGCGGTGGCGAGGAACCCCGGATCGGCTTCCCGTAGTTCGCCCGTGGCCACCGCCTGGGTCATGAGGTCGGTCACCGGCTGGATGAGGCCGCGCACGTAGGCGTGGGAGACCTCGGTGCGCTGGTCGTCTTCGAGGTGGCGGGTCGCGTAGTAGATCTGGTTGCTGAGCGCGGAGTTGTAGGTGCCCTGGGCGTAGGAGGCAGCGAGGGCGAGGAGTTTGTCGCGCAGGGTGCCGGGGGTGGCGAGCGCGCTCTGGAGGAGGGCTGAGGCTTCCTTGGTGTAGTGGTCGGCCACCTCCATGAACAGGGCGGGCTTTCCACCGGGAAAGTGGTGATAGAGGCTGGCCTTCTTCACGTCGACGGCTTTGGCGATGTCGTCGAGGGAGACGCCGAGGTAGCCGTAGTCGGCGAGTCGGCGGGCGAACTCGTCGCGGGCACGGGCGCGGGTGTCGGTCTGGCGGGGCATGGTGGTCAGACTCCTGTACGGGTACGGCGGGTCAGGGCGAGGTGGGCTGCTGCGGCCCCCGCCACCAGGATGGCGAGGGCGACGAGGGTGCCCGGCAGCAGGTTCTGCTCGTTCCAGGGCGATGCCAGCAGGCTGCGCATGGCGTCCAGCGGCGGGGTGAGCGGGTTGATGTCGGCCGCGCGGGCCATCCAGCCACCGAGCTGGTCGCGCGGGACGAAGGTGGCGGTGAAGAAGGAGAGCGGGAAGAAGACCAGGGTCACGGAACCGACCGCCGAGCTGTTGCCGGTGTGGAGGCCGACCGCGGCGGCCAGCAGCAGGAATCCCGTGCCCAGCAGCACGGTGGCGCCGGTCAGAGCGATGAGGGCGGGGGCGCCGGAGACGGGGTTCAGGCCGAGCAGCAGGCCGAGTCCGGTGAGCGTGGCGGCCTGAACGGTCAGGACGGCCATCCCTGCCAGGACTGGGGCGGTGACGAGGGCCCAGCGGCTGACCGGGGTGAGCCAGAGCCGCGCGTGATAGCCCGAGCCGATGTCACGCACCAGCAGCTGCCCCGCGGTGGCGCCGCCGGTGAAGGCGGTGGTGAGCAGGCACAGCGGCAGGACCACGTCGATGTAGCGGCCACCGGGAGCGGTCGCGGCCACGGCCGAGGACAGCTGCCCCTCGTAGATGATCATGAAGAAAGCGCTCGTGAGCAGCGGTGAGAGGAGCAGGGAAGGCGTACGGAGACAGGACCTTACCGAGCGAGCGGTCAACGGTCCCAGGGCCGCCCTGGCATTCGGTGCGGCGGGCGGGCTGACGGGGGCGGTGTCGGCGGCGGTGACGGTGCTCATGCGGCGGTGGCACCTTCCGGGGTGAGGGCCAGGCGGAGGAAGACGTCTTCCAGGCTGGGTTCGTCGACGGTCAGGGATGCGGCGTGCAGGCCGGCGGAGGCCAGGGTGAGCAGCGTCTCCCCGTCGGCTCCGGGGCGGGTGAGCCGGATGCTCACCGCGTGAGGGGCGGCTTCGGCCGTCTGGAGCTGCTCGTTCCTGGCGGTGAGCAGCTCCCGGGCCTGGTCGGCGGTGGAGGCGTCGCGGAAGCGCAGGGTCAGGACGCGGCCACCGATCTCCTCCTTGAGGACGTGCGGGGCGGCGGAGGCGATGAGGTGTCCGGCGCGGAGGATGCCGACGCGGTCGCAGAGCTGGTCGGCCTCTTCCAGGTACTGGGTGGTCAGCAGGACGGTTACGCCGTGGTTGGCGGACAGCGCGCGGATCTCGTCCCACAGGCCCCGGCGGCTGGCCGGGTCGAGCCCCGTGGTGGGTTCGTCCAGGAAGAGGACGTCCGGGCGCTGGACCAGGGCGACGGCGAGGTCGATCCGGCGGCGCTGGCCCCCGCTGAGCTTGCCGACCGGGGTGTGCGCGAAGTCCTGCGCGTCAAAGGCGTCGAGAAGTTCGGTGCAGCGTGCGCGGGCCTGCCGGGCGGTGAGCGACTGGAGTCGCCCTTGCAGGCACAGCAGTTCGCGGGCGTTCATGAGAGGGTCGAGTGCGGTGCCCTGGAGGACGACCCCGCTACGGCGGCGGACGGTGCCGGGGTCGCGGGTGATGTCGGCGCCAGCGACCTGGGCGGTACCCCGGGAGGGGCGGAGCACTGTGGTGAGCATCCGGACGGTTGTGGTCTTGCCCGAACCGTTGGGGCCGAGCAGCCCGTAGACCTCTCCGGGGTTCACTTCCAGGTCGAGCCGTTGCACCGCGGTGCGTTCGGCGAAGTCCCGGCCGAGCCCGATGGCGCGGATGGATGGGGTGGCGGTGTCGTCCATACTCAAAACCTACCTATCGATAGGTAGGTTTTGCAAGCGGGCCCTCCCGGGAACCCGGTCACCGCAATGCGGGGCCACCGGTGCCACGGGCCACGGCACCGGTGAGCCGAATGCGCGGCGCCCGCACCTGTCCGGCCTGTCGCTGACCCCTCACGGGGCCTCGCGGCGGGCCACCGGCCCCCTCGCGGGGGCCGGGGCACGGAGTCCGGCCACCGCGGCGAAATTCCTTGGCGGGGAGCGCGGGCGGGGACCAGACTCGGCCCATGGCGGACATGCGGTTGTTCGAGAAGACGGTCGTGGCGTGGGCGGCGGGCGGCCCCGAGGGCCCCGCGCGTGAACTGGCCGCACGGCTGCCGGTCCGGACGGTCGTCCTGCTGGAGGGGCCGAGCGACGCCGCGGCGGTCGAGGCGCTGGCCGACGCCCGCGGCCGGGACCTGGCGGCGGAAGGGGTCTGCGTCCTGCCGATGGGCGGGGCGATGAGTGTCGGGCGGTTCGCGCGGCTGCTCGGGCCGACCGGTCTGGGCCTGCGCCTCACCGGACTCTGCGACGAGCGCGAGCGCGGCTACTACGCCCGTGGCCTGGAGCGGGCCGGTGCGGTGCCGCAGGAGTTCTTCGTCTGCGCCGCGGACCTGGAGGACGAGCTGATCCGCGCGCTCGGCGTGGCCCGGGTGAAGGAACTGATCGAGGAGCAGGGCGATCTGCGCCCCCTGGAGACCTTCCTCGGCCAGCCCGCGCAGCGGGGCCGCGCTCCGGAGCAGCAGGTGCGCCGCTTCCTCGGCACGAAGAAGGGGCGCAAGATCCACTACGGCCGGGTCCTGGTCGAGGCCCTCGGCCCCGACCGCGTACCCGCCCCGCTCGACGGCCTGTTCGCCGCTCTCTGACCGTCGCGGGCCTCACACCGGGTACGCGTGGGTCTGCGCCGCTTTCACCGTCGCCCAGACCTCCGCCCCCGGACGCAGATCGAGTTCGGCGGCGGCCACCGTGGTCAGGTCGGCGGCGAGCGGGAGCTCACCGGTGAGCGAGGCACGGATCTGGTCGCCGTGTGTCTCCAGCCCGGCGACCGCGCAGCGCCACACGTTGCGGGCGCTGGAGGCGGTGGGGCGGCTGCCGTGGAGCGTGACGGCGCTCGGCGGGAACGCCACGAAGACCGGCCCGGACAGGTCCTCCGTGACGGTGACGGCGGGTCCGCCGTCCAGTCGCACCTCATGGCCGTCCGCGCGGCCCCGGTAGAGGTTCAGGCCGACGAGCTGCGCGATGTAGTCCGTACGGGGACGACGGGCGATGTCCGACGGGCTGCCCTGCTGCACGACCGCGCCCCGCTCCACCACGACCAGCCGGTCGGCGAGGACCATGGCGTCGAGCGGGTCGTGCGTGACGAGCACCGCCACCGCCTCGAACTCGGCCAGATGGCGCCGGAGCTGACCGCGCACCTCCAGGCGGGTACGGGCGTCGAGAGCGGCGAGCGGCTCGTCCAGGAGGAGCAGCCGCGGGCGGGTGGCGAGGGCACGGGCGAGCGCGACCCGCTGTGCCTGGCCGCCCGAGAGCCGCCGGGGCCGCACCCCGGCGTGGTCCGTGAGCCCCAGGCGGCTGAGCCACTCGGCGGCCCCCGCGCGCGCCCGTGCCTTGGACATCCCCTGGCAGCGGGGCCCGAACGCCACGTTGTCCAGGGCGGTCAGATGGGGGAAGAGGAGGTAGTCCTGGAAGACGACGCCGACCGGCCGGGTCTCCGGCGGCGTACGCTCCAGGTCCGCTCCGTCCAGCCGCAGATGGCCGCCGGTGAGCGGGGTCAGCCCGGCGAGCGCCCGCAGGGCCGTGGTCTTGCCCGCTCCGTTCGGGCCGAGCAGCGCCACCACCTCGCCGGGGGCGACGCGCAGCTCCACATCGAGCCGGAAGGCCCCCCGCTCCACCACCAGGCGGGCATCGAGGCCCGCCGCGGTGGCATCGGCCGGTTCGTCGTGATTCCTGGTCATCCTGCGGTCATCCAACGGTCGCGCAGCCCGGCCAGCACCGCGATGGACACGGCCAGCAGGACCAGGCTGAGGGCGATCGCCGCCTCCGGGTCGCTCTGCAGCGCGAGGTAGACGGCGAGGGGCATGGTCTGGGTACGCCCGGGGAAGTTGCCCGCGAACGTGATGGTGGCTCCGAACTCGCCGAGCGCGCGGGCCCACGCCAGCACCGCTCCCGCCGCGATGCCCGGCGCGATCAGCGGCAGCGTGACCCGCCGGAACGCGGTGAAGCGGGAGGCGCCCAGTGTCGTCGCCGCCTCCTCGAAGCGCGGGTCGGCGGCCCGCAGCGTGCCCTCCACGCTGATGACCAGGAACGGCATAGCCACGAAGGCCTCCGCCACCACGACCCCCGCGGTGGTGAACGGCAGGGTGACGCCGAACCACGCGTCCAGCCACGTCCCGACGGTGCCGTTGCGGCCGAGCGCCGACAGCAGCGCCACACCTCCCACGACCGGCGGCAGGACGAGCGGCAGCGTGACCAGGGCACGTACGAGACCGCGACCGCGGAATTCGACCCTGGCCAGCAGCCAGGCCAGCGGCACCCCGATGACCAGGCTCACCGCGGTGGCGGCGCTGGCGCAGACCAGCGACAGCCGGAGCGCCTGCCATACCTCGGGGCTGGTCAGCTGCTCGGGCATGTCGCGCCACGGTGCCCGTACCAGCAGCGCGGCCGGAGGCAGCACCAGGAACGCCAGGCCGAGCAGCGCGGGCACGAGCAGGGGCAGCGGAGCGCCGCGCCCTCCCGCCCGGACCCGGTGACGCCGCGCCCTGCCCCGCCGGGCGCCGTTCGCGGTGTCGGGCTCGCCGGACGGGGTCACGGCTTCAGGAACCCGGCCCCGGTCAGGACCTTCTGGCCCTCGGCGGACTGCACCAGCGCGATGAACGCCCTGGACGCGGCGGCGTTGGGGGCGTTCTTCAGCAGGGTGATCGGGTAGTCGTTGACGGCATCGGCCGACTCGGGGAACTCCACGCCCTCCACCTTGTCACCCGCCGCCTTCACGTCGGTCCGGTACACGACCGCCGCGTCGGCCTCCTTGAGCTCGACCTTGGTCAGGGCGCTCTTGACGTCCTGCTCGTAGGAGACCGGGGTCAGCTTGATCTTCCCGGCGTCGAGGGCTTTCTGCGCGGCGGCACCGCACGGCACCTCCTTGGCACAGAGCACCACCTTCAGGCCCGGACCGGTGAGGTCCTTGAGCGAGGAGACCTTGTCGGGGTTGCCCGGCAGGGTGGCGATCTCCAGCTGGTTGCGCACGAAGGCGGCCGGTGCCCCGGCGGCGTCGCCCGCGTCGGTGACGATCTTCATGGTCCTGGTGCTGGCCGCCGCGAACACATCGGCCGGTGCGCCGCCGGTGATGCTCGCGGCGAGGGAGTCGCTGCCACCGAAACTGAACGTCACCTTCGTACCCGGGTGCCGGCTTTCGAACGTCCTGCCCAGGGCCGTGAAGCTCTCCTTCAGCGAGGCCGCGGCGAAGACGGTCACCGTGCCGGACAGCTTGTCCGAGGAGGACGGGGCGGCGGAGTCGGCCGCGCCGGACGAGGAACAAGCGGTCAGGGCCAGCAGCGCGGCGGCGCCCGCACCGGCCGTCTGAAGGGTCCGACGGGTTTGGCGTGCGGTACGGGATGTCACGAGTTCCACTCCCTCTGGTCCTCACGGACACGTCTGCGGTCTGCCGGCACCACCGGGGCCGACCCGATGATAATGCCGCAGATGCGAGGGTGAAGTCTTCTGTTGCTTTGCATGAGCCCGGTAAGTGATCTATCAGGCTCGCATGTGCGTTTGTACGGGCGATGGAGCGGCAGGGGCACGCCGGGTACGGGCCCGCTCAGGCGCGGTCGATGTGCACACTGGTCGACTTGACCCGGGCGGTGGCCTCCATCCCGACCTCCAGGCCCAGTTCCTCCACGGCCTCCCGCGTCAGCAGCGACACCAGCCGGTGCGGTCCTGCCTGGATCTCCACCTGGGCGGCGACATCACCGAGCTTGACCGCGGTGACGATCCCGGGGAAGGCGTTGCGGACCGAGGTGTACGAGGTCTCCTCCTCGCCCCCGCCCTTGGCCAGCTCGACGGAGAAGGCGGCGAGGTCCTTGCCCTCGACGAGCCGCCGCCCGCTCTCGTCGCGATGCGTGGCCACCCGGCCCGCGTCGGCCCATCGCCGTGCGGTGTCGGGGCTCACGCCGAGGAGCCGGGCCGCCTGACCGATCGTGTAGTACTGCATACCGGCCAAGATAGGCCCCTTCACCGAGCTCCCCGGCCCGCAGCCCCTCCGCCGGGAAGTCCCGCGCGTGCAGCGGCCGACTTCTGCGGCTGCCCCCGTGCCCTGCGCGCGCCGCTCGGCATCCGCGTAGAGGCGTTCGGGCTGCTCCCGTACGGCGCGACCGCCGCACATCGAGGAGTCCGGGCTGCTGCCTCACGGCGCGACCGCCGCACTCGGTGCCGGTGTGGTCGGCAGGTCCGTGGACCGGCCCGATCACCCGCCGCCGTGCCGGGCGCCGAGACCCTCGTTCGCTACCGGGACGGGGAATGTGTCACGCATCCTGCCGCCACGCATCCTGCCGTCACGCGTCACGCGTCACGCGTCACGCGTCACCCGCCGCCCGCCGCCCCGCGGGCCGGGGCACGGGCGCGTACGTCTCCACCCGGCTGGGTGTGGGCAGCCTTGCCGCGTTCCTGCCGCGACCGCTCACACCGGCCGGGGCGGCCGGTGAAACTCCCGGCGCGGCACGCGGCCGCGCGGAGCTGGCTGTGCGCCGCGGCGCCGAACACCGCTGCCTCTTCCCGGCGGACCGGAGCCAGGAGCCGGTCCCCTTCCCGCCACCGAAGGCAGCTGGCTCGTCGGTTCCGCAGCGGAGCACGGACCACTGCCGCCGCCGCGGGGCGCAGGTCCGCACGGGGCCCACCCGGCCGTGACCGGTTCCGCTGTGGCCGGAACTCGGCCGCGCCGCGCCCGGGGGTTCGCTTCCGAACCGTCCATCCGGTCTCTACCGTGGAGGGAATGGACGATCCGGCGCGTGTGGACGCGACGGCGAGGCAACGGGGGAACGGTGGAAGCGGAGTTGGCGGCGCTGGCGACAACGGGCGCGACGGCCCTGGTCGGGCTCATGGTCTCCGACGCCTGGGCACAGGCGCGGCAGCGCGTGGCCGGGTTCCTCGCGCGAGGCGGGGACACCGACGGGGTGGACGAAGAGCTCGAAGCCTCCCGCGCGGAGCTCGTCGCCGCCCAGGACGGCACGGAGCCGGGAATCGCGGCCGACATCGAGGAGGAATGGCGGCTCAGGCTCCGGCGAGCGCTGCGCGCCGACCCGTCCGCCGCCGGGGACCTGCGACACCTGCTGGACGAGATCGCCCCCGGCGGCGGGCCCGCGCCGACCCTGACGGTGCACAACACCGTCAGCGGCGGAACCCAGCACGCCCCGGTCTTCCAGGGCGCGCACCAGAACCTGACCGGTGCGATCTTCAACCAGTACGGTTCGCGCGCGCCCGAGCCGGGTCCGGGTGCGGTGTGAACGGCGAGCGATCCGGCAGTGGCGCCGACCCGGTACATCTGCGCAACGACCTGTCCGGGCAGGTCTACGGCCCGAGTTTCCAGGCCCACCGGATCCACGGCGGCATCACTTTCAACGTCCAGGAACAGCCCAGGCCCGGACTCGACATCAGACCGGACGAGATCCCGCCGCTCGCCTTCCGGTTCATCAACCACCTGGAGGGCCTGGCCGAGCTGGACGCCTGGGTGGGCAGTGGCCGCTCGACGGACGTACAGGTCGGCTTCGGAGCCCTGTACGGAATGTCAGGCGTCGGCAAGACCGCGCTGGTCTCGCGCTGGGCGGGGCAGAAGAAGGAACTCTTCCCCGACGGCCAGATCTACGTCGACTTCGCGGCGCTGCGCGGCGACACCGAGGGCGGGGACGTCTCCGAGGCCGTCCGCCGCTGTCTGCGGTCCCTGGGCGTCGACGAAGCGTGCATCCCCGCGTCACTCGCCGACCGCACCGTACTCTTCCGGTCGCGATCGGCGGACCGGCGGCTGCTGGTCTTCCTCGACAATGTGAGCCAGCCCGCCCAGGCGGCCCCCTTGATCCCCAAGGGGGAGGGCAGCGCCCTGCTGGTCGCGAGCGGCGGGCCGCTCCGGGAACTGGCCCTGGACGGGGCCCGGATGATGCCGGTGAAGCCGCTGGACCGGCACAGCGGGATGGAGCTGCTGGCCGAGCGTTGCGGGCTGGCGGCCGTGGAGGCGGACCGGGAGTCGGCCGAGCTGCTCGTCGGGCTGTGCGGCGGCCTGCCGGTGGCTCTGCACATCGTGGCGGCCCGGCTTCAGACCGAGCCGGGGCTCACCATGGCGGAGCTGGCCGGGGAACTGTCGGACGAGTCCCGCCGACTGGCCGGGATGTCCCTCGGAAGGGAGCGGTCGATGTCCGCTGTACTCGATCTGGGCTACCGCGAGTTCGCACCGGAGAAGGCCCGGCTCTACCGGCTGCTGGGCTGGCTGCCGGGCACCACGTTCGACGTCGGCCTCGCCGCGGTCGCCGCGGACCTCGACACCGCACACGTCAGGACGTTGCTCAGGGAGCTGGCGGCGGCGCGGCTGCTCACGGCGGACGAGGACGGCCGCTACCGCTTCCACGATCTGGTGCGCCTCCATGCCCGGGAACGTGCCGAGGACGAGGAATCCGGGGGCGCGCGCCTCGACCTGACGCGGCGGGTGGTGACCCACTACCTGGCCCTCACCGCGCTCGCGGACCGCGCGATCCGGCAGGACCGGCTGCGCGTCGGTGACCTTGCCCGGCTCCTGGACACGGCGCCCGACCCCTTCGCCGCCGACGGCGGACCGGAGCCCCTGGACTGGCTGGAGGCGGAGCACCACAACATCCTGGCCGTGCTCCGTGCCGCCGCCCGTGAGGAGGCGTTCGCCACCGAGGCGTGGCAGCTGGCCGAGGCGTTCACCGTGCTGTTCCTCCACAACCGGCACCTCGGCGACTGGCGGGAATCGCTCGAACTGGGAGCCGCCGCGGCAGCCGCGGCCATGGAACCGGCAGCCGAGGCCAGGCTCCGCAGCCTGCTGTCCCGGCCCTTGATAGACCTGGGCGAGTACGACGCCGCACGTCGTGCGCTCGATACCGCCGCGGCCTGCGCGGACGTCTCGGGAGACCTGGTGGTGCGGGCCTCCGTGCAGGAGTTCACGGGCCGGTACTGGGAACGCTTCGACCTCTCCCGCGCCATGGACGCCTACCGGCGCGCGGGGGAGCTGAGCACCGAGGCGCACGAGGAACGCGGCGCCGCCATCGCGGCCTACTTCCTCGGCTGCGCCCAGGACGCGAGCGGTAACCACCGGCAGGCCCTGGCCACGCTGGACGGGGCCCACACGAGGCTGACCGGACTGGACGACCGGCGGATGGCGGCGAGGGTCCTGGCCGCCATGGGCCTCGTCCACGACCATCTTGGCGAGCCGGACGAGGCGATCCGTACGCTGGGCGAGGCCGCCGAGGCACTGCGCGCGCAGCGGGCGACGCACTACGAGGCGCAGGCCCTGGTGGCGCTGGCGGGCGTCAGGGAGCGCGCGGGCGCCGACCCCGGGGCGGTACGGGCAGGCCTGGCGCGCGCCCTGGAGATCTACGAGGAGGGCGGCAGTCCGCAGGCCGGGGAGGTCCGCCGCCGGATGGACGCACTGGACGGCACGAGCTGACGCCGAGGCGCCCTCAGCACGGCGGACCGGCGGCGGGCCCGGGGCGTGACCGGAGCAGGACGTCCTCCTCGCGTACGTCGCCGACGCGCAGGGTCACCTCGGCGTTCTCCAGCGCGCTCCCGGTGAGCAGCAGGGTGTAGACGGTCGCGGCCAGCAGACCGGCGTCCGCCGGGGGACCGGTGACGGCTGCCTCGACGATCCGGCCGTCGCGCAGCCCGACCAGACAGCCGCCCGTGCTCAGGGTGACCGCCGCGAGACGGCAGCCGGGCAGGCGGGCCAGGGTGTCCTCGATCCAGCGCAGTGCCCCGGCGGCCGTGGGGAGGGGGTCTCGCCGGGTCAGGACCGACGCGCTCTCGACCCGCCGCAGGTCCCGCTCCCGGTCGTCGCAGGCGAGATGGGTGAGCCCGTCGGCCGTCGTCTGGCCATCGGCGCGGGACACGGCCGCGGGGTGGCGGCGCACGGTGACGATGGCCCGTGCGCCCTCGGGACGGGTGCTGCTCGACACGGTCCACGAGGACACCGGCGCGCCGGTGGAATCCGGCCCTCCGGGCGTGGGCAGGGCCACCCGGTCCGCTACCCCGGGGGACGGCTCGGCCAGCCCCATCAGACGGTAGAGGGCGGTGCGCAGATGGCGCAGTGCCCGTCCTGGTTCCGCGAAGGCCTGGTCCGCGACCGCGCGATAGCGCTGCGCGGTATGCGTACCGACCACGTCCGCCACCTGCCGGGCCAGGTCGCCCAGCGGATCGAGCCGCGGCGCGGCCTGCCCGAGGCGGTCCGCGGCCGTGCCCGGCACGGAGTCGCTGCCGAACGCGGCGAGCAGCACCGGCTTGCCCAGGGCCGCGCCGTACAGCGTCACCGAACCGTGGTCGCCGATGACGGCGTCGGCGGCGACCAGCGCCGGGCGCCAGGCGTGGACGGGCGGGATCAGGATCAGCCCCGCCTCCAGGGCGGCGGCCAGCGTGGTACGGAGCTGCCAGGGGCTCTGCCCCGACCAGACGTTGGGGTGGACGATCGCGGCGACCCGGAACTCGTCGTACGGCAGCGCGGCGAGCAGCCGGGCCGGCAGGCCGGGATGCTGCCCGAGCAGCGAGGTGGGGCCCCAGGTGGAGCTGAGCACCACGAGCCGCAGCCCGTCCGGGACGCCCAGAGCGGTCCGGTACGCGGCGGACCGGTCCAGGCTGACGAGCATGTCGTCGAAGGCCGGGTCGCCGATGAGCAGGGTGCGCCCGGACGCCTTCGGGTGGGTGGAGAGCAGTTGCTCCTCCTGCCCCGGGTGCGAGACGGCCAGCCAGGCCCGGCCGGACTCCAGGAGCCGGTCGGGCACCATACCGGACAGACGGCTGCGCGGTGCCCGCGAATCCGGCACGTGCTTCTGGAACCCGATCCCGTGGGGCAGTACGAGTGCGGGACAGTCCCCGTCCGGTACGTCGACGTTCTCGCTCGCGGAGACGATGAGGTCGGGCGCCGCGGTGGCGAGCTGGTCCCACGCGATCACCTGGCATCCCGCGTCGTGGAGCAGGTCCAGTACCCCGTCGCTGAAGGCGGAGGTCGAGTCGTAGGCGAAGACGACGGTCACCCTGGTGTCCCCGCGCAGCAGCGCGGGCAGGCATTCGAGCACCCGCGCGGTCGAAGTGACGGTGCGGGCGGCTACGACCAGGGTCTTCTCACTCCGGAACGTCCTCCAGCGGCCGGCGTCCGGTCCGACGAGGACGGGGCGGGACTGCCGGGCGTGCATGGCCACTCCAAGGGACTCGTGGCTCGTGGCTCGTGGCTCGTGGCTCGTGGCTCGTGGCTCGTGGCTCGTGGCTCGTGGCTCGTGGCTCGTGGCTCGTGGCTCGTGGCTGATGGTTCCTCTAACGTAATTCAAGCTGTTGTGCAATCCCTCGGGAGGATTCATGCGGCGCGGGCGATCGCGTACACCGTATCCAACGCGGCGAGCAGTTGGCGGAAGCTGTCCGGTGTCATGACCAGCTGATCTAAAGTGCTCAGGCCAGTTCCCAGACCGCGGACCTGAGAAGGAATCACGGAATTATGCCCACTGAGACGTTCGAGTTTCAGGTGGAAGCGCGACAGCTTCTGCAGATGATGATCCACTCGATCTACTCGAACAAAGACGTGTTCCTGCGCGAACTCGTCTCCAACGCCTCCGACGCGCTCGACAAGTTGCGGCTCGAAGCACTGCGCGACGACTCGCTCGGCGCGGACGTGTCCGACCTCCACATCGCCATCGAGGCCGACCGGCAGACCCGCACCCTGACCGTGCGGGACAACGGCATCGGAATGTCCCACGACGAAGTGGTCCAGCTCATCGGGACCATTGCCAACTCGGGCACCGCGAAGTTCCTGCGCGAGCTCAAGGAGGCCGAGGGGTCCGCCGACGCCGAGGGGCTGATCGGCCAGTTCGGCGTCGGCTTCTACTCCAGCTTCATGGTGGCCGACGAGGTCACCCTGCTGACCCGGCGGGCCGGTGAGGCCCGGGGCACCCGGTGGACCTCGACCGGTGAGGGTACGTACACCGTCGAGACCGTCGACGACGCGCCGCAGGGGACCGCGGTCACGCTCCGGCTCAAGCCGGAGGACGCCGACGACCAGCTCCACGACTACGTCTCCCCCTGGAAGATCAGGGAGATCGTCAAGCGGTACTCCGACTTCATCACCTGGCCGGTCAGGATGGCCGCGGAGGCCGCTTCCGAGGGTGCCGAGGCCGCCGGGGAGGGGGCCGACGACACCCCGCGCGAGCCCGAGACGCTGAACTCGATGAAGGCCCTGTGGGCGCGCTCGCGCGACGAGGTCTCCGACGACGAGTACCACGAGCTGTACAAGCACATCAGCCACGACTGGATCGATCCGCTCACCACCGTCCGGCTCCAGGCGGAGGGCACCTTCGAGTACCAGGCGCTCCTCTTCATCCCCTCGCACGCGCCCCACGACCTGTTCATGCAGGGGTACAAGCGCGGCATCCAGCTGTACGTGAAGCGCGTCTTCATCATGGACGACTGCGAAGCGCTGATGCCGCCGTACCTGCGCTTCGTCAAGGGTGTCGTGGACGCCCAGGACCTGTCGCTCAACGTGTCGCGCGAGATCCTCCAGCAGGACCGTCAGATCCAGCTGATGCACCGGCGCCTGGCGAAGAAGGTGCTGTCGACGGTCAAGGACATGATGTCCGCCGAGCCGGAGCAGTACGCCACGTTCTGGCGGGAGTTCGGCCGCGTCCTCAAGGAGGGGCTGCTGAGCGACTTCGAGAACCGGGAGACGATCCTCGCCATCTCGTCCTTCGCCACCACCCACGACAAGGACGAGCCGACCACGCTGCGGCAGTACGTGGACCGCATGAAGGACGGGCAGGAGCACATCTACTACCTGACGGGTGAGTCCCGGCAGGCCATCGAGAACTCTCCGCACATGGAGGCCTTCCGGGCCAAGGGCGTCGAGGTGCTGCTGCTCACCGACCCCGTCGACGAGGTGTGGGTCGAGGCGGACCCCGAGTTCGACGGCAGGAAGCTGCGGTCCGTGGCCAAGGGCGAGGTGGACCTCGGCACCGAGGAGGAGAAGAAGGAGGCGGCCACCGAGCGAGAGGGCCGCCAGCAGGAGTACGCGGACCTGCTCGGCTGGATGACGGAGCGGCTGGGCGACACCGTCAAGGAGGTGCGGCTCTCCTCCCGCCTCACGGTCTCGCCCGCCTGCATCGTCTCCGACACGCACGACGTGACGCCCGCCCTGGAGAACATGTACCGCGCGATGGGCCAGGAAGTGCCGCAGGTCAAGCGCATCCTGGAACTCAACGCGGAACACCCCCTGGTCAGCGGCCTCAACGGGGCGTACGCCGCCCGGGGCGAGACCGTCGGCACCGGGCTGGAGGAGACGGCCGAGCTCCTGCACGACCTGGCGCTGCTGGCCGAGGGCGGCGAACTGGCCGATCCCTCGCGCTTCGTCCGGCTGATGGCCGACCGGCTGGAACGCACCCTGTAACCAGCACCGCGCGGTAGGACGCGCCTCGCACCGCCGAGGCGCGTCCCACCGGCCGGACCGTATGGGACGGGGCCCGATCGCGCGCCGCCGTCCATCCGAACGCACGCCGCAACGGAGGCCTCCGTGAAATCCAGTGCCCCGCCCCCGGCCGCAGGCCGGCCCTCGGAGACCCGGCCCGAAGCGGCGGACCGTCTGGTCGCCGTGCTCGCCTTCTCCGGGATCGTCGTCTCCCTGATGCAGACGGTCGTGATCCCGCTGGTGCCCGAGCTGCCCGAGCTGCTGCACGCCTCGCCCTCCGACGCGACCTGGGCGATCACCGCCACCCTGCTCGCCGGAGCGGTCGCCACCCCGGTGATGGGCCGGCTCGGGGACATGTACGGCAAGCGGCGCATGCTGCTGGCCAGCCTGTTCCTGCTGGTGGCCGGTTCCGTGGTCGCCGCGCTCAGCGACGGCCTCGGTCCGATGATCGTCGGCCGCACCCTCCAGGGCCTCGCCTCCGGCGTCATCCCGCTGGGCATCAGCATCATGCGGGACGAACTGCCCGCCGAGCGGCTCGGCTCGGCGATCGCGCTGATGGGAGCCTCCCTGGGGATCGGCGGTGCCCTCGGACTGCCCGCGGCCGCCTTCCTCGCCGAACGGGTCGACTGGCACGTGCTGTTCTGGGTGGCGGCCTGCATGGGAGCGGTCGCCACCGTGCTCGTCCTGGCGCTGGTGCCGGAGTCGCGGGTGTGTACCGGCGGACGATTCGACCTGGTGGGCGCGGCCGGGCTGTCCGCTGCCCTGCTCTGTCTGCTCCTCGCGGTCTCCAAAGGAGCCGCCTGGGGCTGGGGCAGCGGGTGGACACTCGGTCTGATCGGTGTCTCGCTCCTCATCCTGGCGGTGTGGGGCCGCTGGGAGCTGCGGATCGGACAGCCGCTGGTCGACCTCCGGACCGCCGCCCGGCGGCAGGTGCTGCTGACGAACATCGCCTCGGCGGTGTTCGGCTTCGCGATGTTCGCGGTCTCCCTCGTTCTGCCCCAGGTCATCCAGCTGCCGAAGGCCACCGGATACGGCCTGGGATCCTCGCTGCTGACCGTGGGTCTGGTCATGGGGCCGTCCGGGCTCGTCATGATGGCGGTCGCACCGCTGTCGGCGCGCATCTCCCGGACCCGGGGGCCGAAGGCGACGCTGATGACCGGGGCCGTCGTGGTCGCCGCCGGATATCTGCTGGGCATGGTCCTGATGTCCGAGATCTGGGAGCTCCTGCTGGTCTCGGCCGTGATCGGGGCGGGGATCGGCCTCGCCTACGGCGCCATGCCCGCACTGATCATGGCCGCGGTGCCGGTCTTCGAGACCGCCGCCGCCAACAGCTTCAACACCCTCACCCGGGCCATCGGCACCTCCGCCGCCAGTGCGGCGGCGGGCGTGGTCCTCGCCCAGATGACCACCCGGTTCGGACCGCTCGACGTCCCGTCGGAGAACGGCTTCCGCACCGTCCTGGCGATCGGCGCCGGTGCCGCGCTGGTGGCGTTCCTCGTCGCGGCCTTCCTGCCCGGACACGACCACGCCGCGTCCGCCGCGGCCCGGCCCGCCACCGAGGCCACCTCGGCCGAACCAGCTGACAACTGACCGGCCGACAACTGACCGGCCCGCCAGGCGGGGGAGGACGGGGAAATCCAGTGGCGGACGCCTTACGGAGCCGCATAGTTTGTCGGCCTGTGACTGATGCCCCCGAAAGCACATCGCCCGCCGTATCCACGCCTTTCACCCCACCGGTCACGAAGCGGCTCACCGGACCCGCCCGCCGTGGCGCCTCCGGGGGCGCGTCCCCGGGGCCCGACGCCGTGGAAGGGCTGTTCTCGCGGACGTACCGGGCGGCGACCGCGGGCTTCGCCGCGGTGATGTTCCTGACCGGGCTCGCGGCGCTCGCCGTGGTGCCCACGCTGCCGACAGCGGTCCGGGACCTGGACGGGGTGGAGCTCTTCCCGCTGGTGGCGGGCTGTTTCGTGGCCGCGAGCCTGCTGGGCGGGGTGCTGGGCGGGCACTGGGCGGACCGCTCCGGGGCGCATCGCCCGCTGGCGGTGGGCATGGTGCTGGCGGTGCTCACCTTGCTGGTATCGGCCGCCAGCGGCTCGGTCTGGCAGCTGGCCGCCGGGCGTTTCGTGGACGGAGTCGCGGGCGGCATGATCGCGGTGTCCATCAACGCGGCGATCGGCCAGGCCTACCCCGACCGGCTCCAGCCACGGGCCCTGGCCCTGATGAGCGCCTGCTGGATCATCCCGTCGCTGGTCGGGCCGCCGCTGGCCGGGCTGGCCGCCGAATGGTGGTCCTGGCGTGCGGTGTTCTACGGTCTGGCCGCCCTGACAGCGCTCCCGGCCCTGGCGGTCGTCGCCGTGCTGCGCCGCCGTTCCTGGCAGCCCGCATCCGTGCCCGTCCAGGACGACACGCCGCGCCCCTCACTGATGGTGGCACTGGCGGTGAGCGCGGGCGCCGCGCTCGGCCAGTACGGAGCGTCGGGCTGGGACACGCGCCATCTGCTGTTCGCGGCGGCGGGGCTGGCTCTGCTGGTGCTGTTCGTCTCCCAGCTGCTGCCGACGGGCACCTGGCGCGCCGCGCGCGGTCTGCCCGCCACGGTGCTGCTGCGCGGGCTGAGTTCGGGAGTGTTCTTCACGCTGGAGGCACTGGTGCCGCTGATGCTGGTCACCGGCCGCGACGTGGCCCCGGTCGTGACGGGGCTGGCCTTCACCGGTGCCGCGCTGGCCTGGGCGGCCGCCTCCTGGGTGCAGGGCCGGCTGCCGCAACGGACCCCGCGGCACCGCCTGGTCGTGGTGGGCGCGTCGGTGCAGGCGGCGGCGGTGGTGCTCGCCGCCGTCGGATCGCTGCCCGGAATGCCACCGGTCATCGCCGCCTCGTCGATGGTCGTCGCCGCGAGCGGCATGGGCCTGCTCGCTCCCTCTCTGACCGTGCTCTCCCTCACCCACGCCCCCCACGGCCGGCAGGGCTACGCCAGCAGCGCCATGCAGACCAACCAGAATCTGGGCCAGATCCTGGTCCTGGGCGTCGCCTCCGCCGTCTTCAACGCCTTTCTGAGCGCAGGATCGAACGACCACGCCGGCTACGCCGCCGCGTTCGGGCTGCTGCTGGTGCCGGGCATCCTGGCGGCCGTGCTCGCCACCCGGGCCCGCAGCTCCTGACCGGAACACCGCTCAGGAGCAGGGGACTTGTCCGGTCCTGAGTCCGGGGCCTGCCCCGCGCCTGAGTCCGGGGCCTGCCCGGCTCAGGCACCGAGGGCATGCACGGCGATGCCCGCGCGCCCGGCGAGCGAGGTGAGCTCCGCCGCCCGCGCCGCCCGCAGACACACCACCGGATAGCAGTCCGACTCCAGATCGATCACGGCGAGCGCCGCGCCGACATCGCGGTAGCGGCGACCGCAGACCTCCAGGAAGTCGTACGTCGCCAGACGCAGGTCACCGTCCTCGAACAGCACCCAGGGATCGGCGGTCGGAGCGGAGCCCAGCAGGCGCAACTGGGCCCGGATCTCCTCCGGATGCTCCTTCCAGTCGAACTCGGCGAGCAGCCCGTGCGCGTACAGGGCGTCGACGAGCGCTATCCGGGGGAGCTCCGGTACGGGCTCGTAGACGCTCCGCTCCTCCAACTCGTCCGCGTACGCGCGCACATAGCCCTCCGGGTCGTCGTGGGCGAGCAGTACCCGCTCGGCGACAGCCGGATGAGCCGGGGCGAGCAGGGCCGCGGTGGCGGCCAGAGACGTGGCGACGACATCGGTGCCGGACATGGGCGTTCTCCTTCGACAGCCCCGGGGCCGCGAACGGCTCCGGTCGGTGAACGCCTTGGCCAGCGCTCAGGAGGGAGCCTGGCACAGGGGTACGACAGCCGGGACGAAGAGTCCGGTGGGCGACGCGTGCACCCTTGGCGGGGCACAGCGGATCAAACGCCAATAACCCGCCGGAATCAGGCGGAAAGTACCCCTGTGGGTGGAGGGTGGGGAAATCTACGCTCAGTCCCATGCGTGTACTTTTCGCCTCGACCCGCGGCGCGGGCCACTTCTACCCACTCGTTCCCCTCATCGACGCGTGCGCGGCGCGCGGCGACGACGTTCTCGTCGTGGCCCCCTCCGCGCTCGAACCGGTACTCGCGGCCCGCAAACAGCCGTACCGCATCGGCGGGGAGCCGCCGCAGGAGGCCATGGCCCAGATCAGAGCGCGGGCGATGACGCTTTCCCCGGACGACGGGGTCTCCCTGATGGTCTCGGAGGGTTTCGGGCGGCTCTGCACCGCCGCGATGCTCCCCGCGATGGAGCAGGCATGCCGGGACTGGCGGCCCGATCTGGTCCTGCACGAGACGTTCGAGTTCTCCTCCGTCGTGGCGGCCGGGCGCCACGGCGTCCCGCACGCCCGCGTCGCGGTCTCCGCCGGGCTCTTCACCGCGGCCACCGACCCGCTGGTGGGCCCGGTGCTCGACGCCTACGGCCCCGGCATCGCGCGGGGGCTCCTCGCGTCCCCGTACCTGACCCGGCTGCCCGCCACTTTGGACCCGTCCCCGTACGACGTGACCCACCGCTACCACGACGCCTCCCGGCCGGGGGCGCTGCCGGACTGGTGGGGCGGGGCGGACGAGCCGCTGGTCCACCTCACGCTCGGCTCCGAGGCGGGAGCGCTGCCGACCGCGGCCGGGCTGTACCGGGGCCTGCTGGATGCGGTCGGGGCGCTGCCGGTGCGCGTGTTGCTCACGACCGGGCACCACCTTGATCCCGCGGACCTCGGACCGCAGCCGCCGCACGTCCACGTGGAGTCATGGGTGCCGCAGGAGGACGTGCTGCGCCACGCGTCCCTCGTGGTGTGCCACGGCGGGTCGGGAACGGTCTACGGCGCCCTCGCGGCCGGTGTCCCGCTGGTCTGCGTTCCTCTCTTCGCCGATCAGCCGGAGAACGCGCGGCTGGTGGCCGGGTCGGGAGCGGGGAAGGCCGTCACCCCGGCGGGCGCGCGGGGTGACGAGTCGGCGGTGCTGAGCCCCGACGACGTACGGAGCGTCGGTGCCGCCATCGAACAGATCCTCGCGGAGCCGTCGTTCCGGGATCGGGCGGGGGCGCTGGCCGCGGAGATGGGAGCCGCCCCCTCCGCGGCCGAACTGCTCGCCGTTCTGGGCGGGTGACCACCGGTCATGGCCAGGGGCGGCCGGACCGGGCACCCGGCCCGGCCGCCCCGTCCGCCGGTCAGTCCCGGCAGGTCAGCTCCGGGTCAGGTCCGTGACCGCGTCCTTGGCCTCCCGCATGGCCTCCTTGGGCGTGGTCGAGCCGACCAGCACCGCCTGCACCTGCTTGGCCACCGCCTCCTCGATCTGGGCGCTCTTCGCGAAGCGCCAGAACGGGCTGCCGGTCGCCGTACCGGTGATCTTCTCGGTCCAGCCGGTGGTGAAGGCGTCGCCCTGGACCTTCGGGTCCTCCAGTCCCTCGGTGGTGGTCGGCGGCAGCGCGACCTTCTCGAAGTACTCGGTGACCGTCTTCTTGTCCGAGGTGGTGTGCAGCGCGAACTCGGTGGCCGCGTCCTGGCCGTGGCCCCGCACGACGACGAGGATCTGGCCCCACAGCAGCGCCCGCGGGATGTCGCCCTTCTGCAGCACCGGACGCGTCACCGGCTGCATCGCGCCGACGAGCTTCTTGTCCTTCGTCTGCGAGACGATCGCGCCCCTGCCCACCAGGGCGTCGTCGTAGAACGCCGCCCTGCCCTGGGCGAACAGGGCCCGTGCGTCGAAGCGGTCCACATCGGCGGAGATGAGCCGCTCGTCGTAGAGCCGCTTGTACCAGGTGACGGCGTCGATCGACGCGTCGTCGCCGATCGTCACCCGGTTGCCTTCCAGGAGCGTGCAGCCGAAGGTCTGCATCCACGGGAAGATGTCCTTGAGCTGCGCCACCTTCGTCGCCGCGGCGTACGGCACCACGCCGCCACCCAGCGCCTTCAGTTCACGCAGGACCGACTCGAACTCCTCAGTCGTGGTGGGGTGCTTGGTGATTCCCGCCTGGTCCAGCAGCTTTCCGTTGGCGACCAGGCCGATCGATCCGGTGGTCCACGGCAGCCCGAGCTGCTTCCCGTTGTACGTACCGCTCTCCAGCGCCACGTCCGTGTAGTCGCCGTTCGGGGCCGTCGTCGCCAGGTTGGCGAGCTTGCCGGTCTGGGCGACGGTGCCGAGCCAGGCGATGTCGAGCTGGACCGCGCCGGTGATCTCTCCGCCGCCCAGCTTGACGGTGAGCTGGCTCAGGTACTCGTTGTACGGGTACGAAGTCGTCTTGATGCTGGTGGACTTGAGTTTCTCCCAGTCCGTGACGATCTTCTCGACCGCGGGTCTGTTGGCCTCCTCGTTCATCGACCAGGACGTGAAGCGGAAGTCCTTGGCGCCGGTGTCGCCGCCGTTGGAGTTCGATCCGGCGAGGGACGGAGCGCAGGCGCTCAGCGCCCCGGAGCCCGCGACCCCGAGGGCGCCGAGGGAGAACATCCGAAGCGCGCTGCGTCGGCTGAGGTCGAACCTGGTCATGAGGGTTTCTCCGTACGAAGGTGAGAAGCGGGGGTGGGGAAGGGTGCCGCGGTCGGCGGTCGGCGGTCGGCGGTGGCGGCGGCGGTCAGCGCCGGGTGCCGGGGATGGCGCGTACGGCGTGACCGGCGGGCGGGGCCGTGGGGGCGCTCGTGGGGCGCGGGCCGGAGCCGCAACGTACTCCCGGTGACGGGAGGCGGCGGAAGGGCTCCGCGCCGCGGTGGCCGACCGCGCGGACGCCCGGAGTGCCGGACGGGGTGCCTGGGGGGAAGAAGCGGCCGAGGGGACCGCGTGCCACCGGACCGGGCCGATACCCGGCGGACGGTGGGTGGGGGGTGGGGGGCGCGCTGGGCCGATAGGCCCCGGCCGGGCCGAAGGCCCGTGGCTCGAACCGCCCGCTGAGTAAGCCGCTCAGCTCGGACATGGCCAGCCCCACGCTCTGGTCGTTCCCTCGATCGAATGCCGCGCACACTCCGGTGAACCCGGCGTGCAACATGCGGAATCGTCGTCCATTCATCACGGAAACGTCAACCCTTGAACGAGAAGTGTTTGCGCCGTGTTGGTAACGGATGTTGACGATCCCTCAGTACTGCGGGACGGGTTGAGATGCTCCGCCGCTCCATGCAATTCGATTGCACAAGATGGGAGCATCCTGCGGTGCCGCGAGGTCCGGTGCGGGTTCTCCCGTGGGGGCCCGCCGCCCGGCGGTGTACCGCCGCACGGCACACTGTCCGGACATTCCCCTGTGAGGAGACCAGCCCATGGCCCTGTTCGACCTGCCGCTGTCCGAACTCCGCTCCTACCGGCCACACATGGATGAACCGGCGGATTTCGATGACTTCTGGGCGAAAACCCTCGGTGACACCCGCTCCTACGACCTCGCGGCCTCCTTCGAGCCCGTCGAGACCGGGCTGACCGGCATGCGTACCTGGGACGCCACCTTCGCCGGTTACGGCGGCCACCCGGTCAAGGGCTGGTTCAGCGCTCCCGCGGGCGCCGAGGGCCCGCTCCCGCTCATCGTCCAGTTCCACGGCTACAACGGCGGACGCGGCCTGCCGCACACCCAGGGCCTGTGGCCGCTGGCCGGATACGCCCACTTCATCATGGACGTACGGGGCCAGGGCAGCGGCGGCAACGTCGGCGACACCCCCGACCCGGTCGGCTCGGGCCCCTCCCTCGCGGGCTTCATGACCCGGGGTATCGAGGACCCGCAAAGCTATTACTACCGACGGGTGTACGCCGACGCTGTACGCGCCGTCGAAGCGGCCCGGTCCCACCCGCTCGCCGACCCCTCCCGCACCGTCGTGCTCGGCGGCAGCCAGGGCGGCGGCATCACCCTCGCGGTCGGCGGACTCCTCCCCGACCTGGTGGCCATCGCCCCCGACGTGCCCTTCCTCTGCCACTTCGAGCGGGCTGTCACGCTCACCGACTCCAACCCGTACGCGGAGATCGCCCGCTACCTCAAGATGCACCGGGGCAAGGAGCGGACCGCCCTGCGCACCCTGTCGTACTTCGACGGCGTCTCCTTCGCGGCCCGGGGCACCGCCCCCGCGCTCTTCTCCGTCGGCCTGATGGACCAGGTCTGCCCGCCCTCCACGGTCTTCGCCGCCCACAACGCGTACGCGGGCCGCAAGGACATGGAGGTCTACTCGTTCAACGGACACGAGGGCGGCGACATGTTCCACGAGGCCGTCCAGCTCCGCTGGGTGCGTGACGCGCTGAACGACGCGGGCTGAACCGGGCCGGGCAGGCGGTCCCGCCTCCAGGCGTGGCGCGGGTCACGGACAAGGTGCGGGCACCGTGTATAGGGTCCAGCGGGGTACGTCAATACTCCGTGCCGGTGATCAAGAGCAAGGGCGGACCGTGCGGCAGAGGATCTATGCGCAGGCGATGCGCGGCACCGCCTGCGCACTGATGGTGTGGCAGGTCTGGCTGATGTGGTACATCGCCGCCCACGAAGCCGTGTCCGTGCGGTGGACCTGCGACGGGGCCGGCAGCTGCGGCAGTGACCAGTTCGCGTCGGCGGCCCCGTTCATCGGCATCGCCATGGCCGCCCTCCTCGGCCTGCTCTCCGCCCGCTACCTGCACCGGGCCGCCCCCGGCGCGATGGTCACGCTGTCCGCCACGGCCGCGCTGGCCGGCTGGTACGACGCGCTGGCCGAGGGCCTGGTCGAGCGGGCGACCACCACGTCCTTCCACATCATCTTCCCGTTCGGGGAGTTCACCGTCTCCAGCTGGCTGACCTTCCTGTGGTCCGTCGCGGGCGCGGGCTGCCTGGCCGCCTGGTGGGGCGCCGCGACCAGCCTGCGCCGGGGCGGGGGCCTGCGCAGGTTCTCCCGCCGCTACGCCACGGCCGACGCACAGCTCACGGGCTGGCGCCCCGCGGGCCGCGGGTACGGCGAGGTCACCGTGGTGTTCGACGACGCCGCCGGGGTCCGCCACGAAGTCCTGGCCGTCGTGGAACGCCTCGCGCTGCGGCGCGACGTCCTCGCGCTGTACGACGCCGACCGCCCCGACGACCCGGACCGCACCCGGGTCGTCATCCCCCGCAGGAAGGCGCTGCGCCTCGCATGAGCACCCCGACCCCTCCCCTCGCCGCCACGCTGCGAGGCCGCGTCCGGCTGCTCGGCGTGGTCTGCGCGCTCGGCACCGGACTCGCGCTGGCGGCCACGGTCCACGCTGCCCTGCACGGCCCCCGCTGGCTGCTGATCCTTGGGCTCCCCCTGACGGCTCTGGTCCTGACGGCGTACGGCCGGATCGCCGAGGACATGGGCACGACCGCGCCCGCCTCCGCGCTGCGCTCCGGCGGCCCGCGCGCCTTCGCGCCCGCCGTGGTCAACCAGGTGCGGACGGTGGACAGGTCGAGCGGGCGGCCCGTCACCGACGGGCGGGCGGTGGACTCCGTCTTCGCCTTCGACCTGACCGTGGTGGCCGACGGGCTGCCCCCGTACCGGGTCGAGGTCCGGCACCCGCTCGACCTCCAGGGGCTGCTGCACCGTTCCAGGGCGGTCGTCGAGTACGACCCCGGGCAGCCCTGGCGGGTCGTGGTCCCCAACAGTCCGCCGCGCGCCTGGCTGGCCCGCGCGGAACTCCTCACCCCGCCCGAGGGCGAGGTGAAGCGGCGCGGGCACGGCGCCCCGGTGGGCCTGTGGTCACTGGTGGCGGGCGTGGTGACCGCGGCCGTGCTGCTGGTGCTGGTCGCGGTGGTGGGCTGAGCCAGGGGGACCGGCGGGGCTCAGCTGTCGCGCGGGTACTTCTTGAGGACCTTGCCGTCCA
Source organism: Streptomyces sp. NPDC058195 (assembly GCF_042883525.1). Lineage (NCBI taxonomy): Bacteria > Bacillati > Actinomycetota > Actinomycetes > Kitasatosporales > Streptomycetaceae > Streptomyces > Streptomyces sp. NPDC058195. Next base: position 313,226 of record NZ_JBHVVM010000003.1, on the reverse strand, counting down.
TGTCGGCCCGCAAGTAGGCGCCCCCGTACTCGTCCGAGACGTACACGCTGAGCGTCGGCCGGTAGTTCTCGAACGGGGAGGCGGGGTCGATGTCCACGTAGTGGGTGGTCGGCTCCGTGATCCCGAGTTCCTTGTCGGCCCGGCGGATCAGCCCCGGCAGGGCGTCCCAGTTGAACTTCTCCAGGTCCACGGCCCGGGCGCCCGACATGAGCGTGCCGCCCGCCCGGTCCCTGGTGGCCTTGCCGTCCCGGTAGGAGAAGACGTCGTACAGGGCCTTGTTCTTCGGGACCGGGGCCTCGGCCCTCGCGTGCACGTCGTACAGCGTGAACGAGGTGATCTCGGTGCCGCCCATCACCGGCTTGAGCGAGGCGATGACGGACCGGACGCCGGACGGCGTCAGCAGGTTCTCGGGGGCCGCCGGGGTCTGCCGGGGGGACTCCTTCGCGCTGTCCGCGGCGGGGCGGTCCCCCGCGGAACGGCCCGCCGCCGAGCGTTCGGACGGCGGCCGGTCCGAGGCGGACGCGGAGCCGCCGCCGGAGGCCCCGGTGGCCGAGTCGGGCAGCAGCGACCACACCAGGGCACCGGTCAGGGCCGTCCCGGCGAGCGCGGTGGCCACCCCCACCACCCGGCCCCGCCGGACCCGGCGGTTGATCTCCCGGGTGCCCAGCGTCGCGGGCGCGGGACGCGGGGGAGCGGGCGGGGCGAACGGACTGGAAGGCCGGGGCGCGGGGGCGGCGGGCAGGACGGCGGTCGGTCCGGGGCCGAAGTCCCGGACCGGCGGGGGCGCGTCCTGCGGGGCGGTCGCGGGCCGCAGGGGCGGCACGGCGTCCTGCGGGGACGCGGTCCGGGGCCCGGCCCCCTCGCCCACCGCGGCCAGCATCCGGTCCAGCTCCTCGGGGCCGGGCCGGGCGGCCGTGTCGCGGATCAGCAGCGCGGTCAGCACCGGGGCCAGCGGACCGGCCTGGCGGGGCGGAGGCACCTCCTCGTCCAGCACCGCGGCCAGCGTGGCCAGTGTGGTCGCCTTGCGCAGCGGATGGCGGCCCTCGACGGCGACGTACAGCATCATGCCGAGCGACCACAGGTCCGAGGACGGGTCGCCCTCGTCGCCGCGGATGCGCTCGGGCGCCATGTAGTCGGGGGAGCCGATGATGGAGCCGGTCGCCGTCAGGCTCGTGGACTCGCGGATCGCCGCGATGCCGAAGTCGGTGAGGACGGGGCTCCCGTCGGCCCGCAGCAGGACGTTGGCGGGCTTCACGTCGCGGTGCAGGATTCCGGCGGCATGGGCGGCCCGCAGCGCGGACAGCACACCGCGCCCCAGCCGGGCTGCCTCGGCCGGGGCGAGGGTGCCCCCGGCCAGGCGCTCCGCGAGGGAGGCGCCGGGCACCAGCTCCATCACGATCCACGGATACGTTCCCGCCCCGCCGTCCACGATGTGATGGACGGTGACGACCCCGGGGTGATCCAGCCGGGCCAGCGCCCGCGCCTCGCGCAGCACCCGCTCGCGCAGCAGCCGGGCCGACTCCGGGTCGTTCTCGGCCAGCGCGGGGTCCGGGGGCCGGACCTCCTTGAGCGCCACATCGCGGTGCAGGGCCAGGTCGTGGGCCCGCCACACCATGCCCATGCCGCCACTGCCGAGCCTGTCCACCAGCTCGAAACGGTCGTCGATCACACGGCGCTCAGGCCCCCCAGCGGTCATGGGGAGAGGGTACGGGGCGAGGCCACGGCGGCACGCACCCACCCCGCACGCTGGCATGATCGGGGCATGAACGAGAGCATCATCGCCGCGTGCGACGGCGCGTCCAAGGGCAATCCGGGACCTGCGGCCTGGGCCTGGGTGGTGGCCGACGCGCAGGGGCGGCCCGAGCGCTGGGAAGCCGGACCACTGGGTACCGCCACCAACAACGTCGCCGAGCTCACCGCGCTGTACGAGCTGCTGGCGGCGACGGACCCGGCCGTGCCGCTGGAGGTACGGATGGACTCGCAGTACGCGATGAACGCGGTGACCAAGTGGCTGCCGGGCTGGAAGCGCAACGGCTGGAAGACCTCCGCGGGCAAGCCGGTGGCCAACCGCGAGCTCGTGACCGGCATCGACGAGCGGCTGGCCGGCCGGACCGTGCGGTTCACCTACGTGCCCGCCCACCAGGTCGACGGCGACCCGCTCAACGCGATCGCCGACCAGGCGGCCAGCGAGGCCGCCGTGGCGCAGTGCCCGGCCGGTACCGCCCACGGCGCCACCGAGCCCCCGGTGCCCGCCCCCGCCCGCGCCGCCGAGTCCCGGCGCGGCGGCGCGTCGTCCGGGGGCGGGAAGCGTCCGGGCGCGTCCCGCCCGGCCCGGTCCGGCGGCACCGTCCGGGCCAGGTTCGCGGGCCGCTGCCGGTGCGGGCGGCCCTACGCGGCCCAGGACACGATCGCGAAGAACCCCGACGGCTGGGGCCACCCGGAGTGCCGTACCGCCTCCGCCTGATCCCGCCGGGAGGGCGGCGCCGGACCGGGGCCGCGTGCCATGATGCGGCTCGGAGAGCGGCACGCTGGGGGGCGGATGCGAAGCACGGGCACGGTTCTGCGGGAGCTGCGCGGCGCCCAGAAGACGGCCAGGGGAGTGTCGCTGTACTCGCGGTACGTGAACCGCCCGGCCGGTCGGCTGTTCGCCGCGATCGCGTACCGCATGGGGCTGACGCCCAATCAGGTCACCCTGGTAAGCGCGGTGTTCACCTTCTCCGCGATCGCCGCGGTGGCCCTGGTCCGGCCCTCGCCGGGACTCGCGCTCGCGGTCTACGCCGGTCTGGCCGTCGGCTTCGTCCTCGACTCGGCCGACGGGCAGCTGGCCCGGCTCACCGGCCGGGGCGGCCCGGACGGCGAGTGGCTGGACCATGTGGTGGACTGCGCCAAGATGATCCTGGTGCACGCCGCCGTACTGATCTCGTTCCAGCGCTACGGCGGGCCGCCCGGCGGGGGCTGGATGCTGCTGCCGCTGGGCTTCCTGTTCACCGCCGTGCTGACCTTCTGCGCCGGTCTGCTGCGCGAGCAGCTGGGCAGGGCGGCCGCGCGGCCCGGCGCGGCCCCCGCGGCCCCGGCCTCCCGGCTGCGGGCCGTCGCGCTGCTGCCCGCGGATTACGGGGTGTTCTGCCTGGTGTTCCTGCTGCTCGGCGACCCCGACGCGTTCCGTACCGGCTACGCGGCCCTCGCCGTCGTGCACGCGCTGTTCCTGGTGCTGTTCCTCGTCAAGTGGTTCGGGGAACTCAGAGCGCTCCGGACTGACGGCTGACGATCAGCTCCAGCGCCCGGCGCAGCTGGGTGCTGGAGGTGTGCACGGTGTACGGGAAGTAGACGACCTCCACACCGACCTCGGCGAAGTCGCGTTCCAGCCGTTTTCCGCGCTCGGTGCCCCGCCAGTCGTCCCCCTTGAACAGGACGTCGAACCGCACCTGCTGCCAGGTCTCCACCTTGTCCGGCACCGTCTCCACGAACGCGGCGTCCACGTAGCGCACGCTGCGTACGATCTCCAGGCGCTCCGGAAGCGGTATCACCGGCCGGTGCCCCTTCGCGCGTTCCGCCATCTCGTCGGAGACGACTCCGGCCACGAGGTAGTCGCACTGACTGCGGGCATGCCGCAGGATGTTGAGGTGCCCCACATGGAACAGGTCGTAGACTCCCGGCGCGTAGCCGACCCTGTGCGCCATCCGTTCTCTCCCCCCACGGTGAGCGCGACGCCCGCATCCCGCACGGCCGTTGTCCGGACATGCCGTCCGGTGCGGTGGGATGTCGGCATCGGCGTTGATGGTCCAACGACCTTACTGTGAAGACCACTTGCGCATCTCGTGAACGGATAAGCTCGCTTTTGGGGCCGTTCCCTGCGGGGAACACAGAAGGTCCCGGGGGGAAGGCGAGCGCCATGACCGATGCCGAGCTTCACCGACCGTTCGACGGCCGCACCCTGCTGGTCGTCTCGACGAACTACGCGCCCGAGCTGACCGGCATCGGCCCGTACGCCGCCCAGCTCGCCGAACACTGGGCGGCGGCCGGGGCCGACACCCACGTACTGGCCGGAATGCCGCACTACCCGTCCTGGCGGACCGACCCGCGCTACCGGGGGGTGTGGCGGGCCACCGAGGAGCGGGCCGGAGTCACCGTGCACCGGCGCAGGCACTACGTACCGCCCCGCCAGAGCGCCCTGCGCAGAGCCCTGTTCGAGGCGACCGTGCTCGGTCACGGGCTGTTGTCACCGCCGCGGGTGCGCCCGCCGGACGCGGTCGTCTCCCAGATCCCCAGCCTCGCCGGAGGGGTGATCGGGGCCCGGCTGGCCGCCCGGCACCGGGCCCCGTACATCCCCGTGGTGCAGGACCTGATGGGCGCCGCCGCCGCGCAGAGCGGCATCCGGGGCGGGAGCAGGGCGGCAGCCCTCGCCACGGCCGCCGAACGCCGCGCGCTGCGCTCCGCCGCCCTGGTCGGCGTCATCCACGAGAGCTTCGTGCCCCGCGTCGCCGCGTACGGCGTGGACCCGGGCCGCATCCGTACCGTGCCCAACTGGTCCCATGTCAAAGCCCCTTCGGTCGACCGGGCCGGAACCCGGGCGCGTCTGGGCTGGAGCGACGGCATCCCGGTGGTCCTGCACGCCGGCAACATGGGGCTCAAGCAGGGGCTGGAGGTACTGGTCGACGCCGCCCGCCTCGCCCCCGGGATCCGCGTGGTGCTCATGGGCGACGGCAACCAGCGCGAGGCGCTGCGCGGGCGCGCGGCGGGCCTGCGCAACCTCGACTTCCTTCCCCCGGCCGGCGAGGACGAGTTCACCGACATCCTCGCCGCCGCCGATGTGCTCGCGGTGACCCAGCGGGCCTCCGTCCTCGACATGAGCGTCCCCTCCAAACTCACCTCCTACTTCGTCTCGGGCCGCCCCGTCGTGGCCTCGGTCGCCGAAGGAGGCGGCACCGCCCAGGAGGTCCAGCGCTCCGGCGCCGGTCTGCTCGTCGCCCCCGAGGATCCCGCCGCCCTGCTGTCGGCGGTACGCAATCTCGTCGAGGCCCCGGCCGGAGCGGACGCCCTCGGCGCCAACGGGCCGCAGTACGTCGCACGCCACCTGGGCCGGAAGGCGGGTCTGGCCCGCTTCGACGCCCTGCTCACCGAGGTCCTCGCGGACGCACAAGGGAGACCACGTCGATGAACCAGCCGAACGGCACCCTGGAGGACCAGGACGAACCGGCTCTGCTGCGGGACCAGTTCCGTCAGCTGCTGCGGTACCGGACCCTGCTCGTCTCCGGAGTGGCCGCCGGTCTCCTCGGCGGCGGCTGGCTCGCCCTCGGCGGGGAGGACGGCTACACCTCGACCGGTGAAGTCGTCGTACGCTCCGCCGCCTCGGACCCCTTCGCCGCCGGTGCCTCCGCCGACAAGGGCATCAACATCGGCTCCGAACGGCAGACCGCCGTCAGCGACACCGTGGGCGCCCTGGCCGCCGCCAACCTCGCCAGACAGGGCGACCAGGTGGAACTGCGGGACCTGCTGACCGGCCTCCAGGTCACCAACCCGCCCAACACCCTGGCCCTGCGCTTCGCCTACACCGGCCGCACCCCCGCGCTCGCCCAGCACCGGGCCCAGGCCCTGGCCGCCGCCTACCTGGAGATCCGGCAGCAGCGCACCGAGAACAGCATCGCCAACATGGTCCAGGGCTACCGCGCCCAGCTCGCCCCGCTCACCGCCCAGCGCGACCAGCTGGCGGAGCAGGCCGCCGGAAGCGACGACGTGACCAGCGCGCGGGCCAACCTGGTGGTCTCCATCTCCGAACTCTCCCGGAAGATCTCCGAGCTGCGCGCCCTGGACACCACACCGGGCTATCTGACGAAGAAGCCCGCCGCCCCGACCGAACCCAGCGGCGCCTCCCTGCCGCTGCTGCTCGGGCTCGGCGGCGTCGTCGGAACCGCGCTCGGGCTGCTGCTCTCCTGGGTGCGCCTGGTCTTCGACCCGGCCGTGCGCTCGACCCGGGAGCTGGTCCGCTCGCTCGGCGCGCCCCTGCTCGGCACCCTGCCCAGGGAACGCTCCTCGACCGGAACGCCGCTGGCCATCGGCCGCGGCGGCAGCCGGCTGGCCGAGGAGTACCGCGCGGTGGCCTTCCGGCTCGCCTACGACCCCTCCTTCGCCCAGAGCCGCCGGCTCCTGGTCACCGCCCCGCGCGGGGACGGCGCCGCCGCGGCCGCCGCCGCGGCCAACCTGGCCGCCGCCTTCGCCGAGATGGGCCGCGACGTCATCCTGGTGGAGGCCGATCTGCGGACCCCCGCACTGGCCGCCAGCCTCGGCCCCGCGGTCCAGGGCTTCCCGCCGCGCTGGGCCAGCCGCGGCGGGCACACCTGGCCGTCCGAGAGCCGGATGAACGTGGACGTACCGGGCTCGGGCGCCTTCACCCTGATAGCGGGCCGCCGCACCGACAACGTGCCGCGCGCCCTGACCTCGGCCCTGGTCGGCCGCATCCTCGCCGAGGGCGACCGGCCCGGCGCCGTGGTCATCGTGCTGGCCCCGCCCGTACTGGCGTACGCCGACGCCGTCGCGCTGCTCGACCGGGTGGAGGGCGTCGTGGTGGTCTGCGACCCGCGCGAGGTGCACCGCAGCGACCTGCAGCGCATCCGGGAGATCATCGACGGGGCGGGCGGCTCGGTGCTCGGCGCCCTGCTCCACCCCGGTCTCGGCCGCCACGAACGCCGGGCCCGCACACGCGGCGCCGGACACCGGCCGGGCAGCGGGCAGCCGGAGCGGCGCAGCGGACCGGGCGGCCCCCCGGCCGACAGCGGCGACCCCACCCAGACCCTCGGGCTGCGCCCCTTCGACCCGGCCGCCGGACACAGATGAGGGCACGGACCGCGATCGCCTGCTCGGTCGCGGACCAGGGGGTGGCCGCGCTCACCAACATCCTGGTGCTGGTGAGCGCCGCCCGGATCTCCACCGTGGCCGACTTCGCCCGCTTCTCGGCGGTCTACCTGGTCTTCACGGTCCTCCTCGGCATCTCCGGCGCCTACACCGGCCAGCCGCTGGTGCTGCGGCGAGGCGACGACGAGGAGGTGCGCGGCGCCTGCCGGTTGTCGGTCGCCTTCACCCTGCTCGCGGCGGCGGCGCTCGGCTCCCTGCTCGCCGGGATCTGCCTGCCGCTGTCCGGGGCCACCCCGGCGGCCCTGCTGGCCCTGGGCGTCGTGCTGCCGGTCGTCCTGGGCCAGGACACCATGCGGTACGCCTTCTCCACCCTGCACCTGCCGCACCTCGCGCTGGCCGGAGACGTGCTCCGGCTGGCCTGTGTGCTGGGCGCCCTGGCCGTGCAGCCGCACGGTGTCTCCGCCGCCCGGCTCGTCGCGGTCTGGGGGCTGGCCACGCTGCCCGCCCTGCTGCTGTCCGCCGCCCTGCTCGCCCGCACGGCGGCCGGGACACCGCTGCGGCTCGGGGCCCTGCTGCGCCGGGGTCATCTGGGGCGGCGCTTCGTGGTGGAGTTCGGGGTGGGCAACGCGACCGCCCAGCTCTCCGTGCTGGGCCTCGGAACGGTCGGCGACCCGCTGGTGGTGGGCGCCCTGCGCGGGGCGACCACCCTCTTCGGCCCGCTGAACGTGCTGTTCGGATCAGCCACCGGCTTCGGCCCGCCGCTGCTGGGCCGCCTTGCCGACGACCGGCGCAGGATACGGGCCGCCGCGGTGCTCGCGGCCGTCCTCGCGGCGACCGCCGCCGCCTGGGCCGTCACTCTGGCCCTGCTGCCCGAACCGGCCGGCCGCCGGCTGCTCGGTGACACCTGGCCCACCGCGGCCGCCCTGCTCCCGGCGACCGGCAGCCAGTACGCGGCGATGGCCGTCGCCACCTGCGGTCTGCTGGCCTTGCGGGTGCTCGACCCACGCACCACCCTCGCCGTCCAGGTGGTCTTCTCGTTCACCGCCGTCGCTCTCCTCATCGGCGGGTACGTGCTCGGCGGGGTGCCGGGCGCCGCCTGGGGGCTGTGCCTGGGCTCGGTGTGCAAGGCACTGGCCACCTGGGGCAGAGTGGTCCGGCTCGGGCGCCGCGCCGTCGCCGGGCGGCCGACGGTCAGCGCGGACCCCGCCCCCGGGCCCGTGCGCCCGAAGTCCGCAGGCTCGTGACCAGCAGCAGGCACAGGGCCGCCACGGCGGGCTTTCCCACCGCCTGCAGCAGGGGCCCGCGCAGCAGGATGAAGGTGTACCCGGCGACCAGCGGCACCATCACCGCGAGGACGCTGCCGGGCCCCGGGCCCGCCCGGGAGACCGCCCGCGCGTAGCGCCGGTCGGCACGGGCGGCGGCGTACCCGATCAGCGCGAACGCACCGGCCATGCCCGGCGCGCCGAAGTCCACCCAGACCTCGGTCCACAACGGTGCCGACAGATTGGTCATGCTCATCCCCATCCACTGGCCGACGCGCACCCCGGTGTCCTCCGGTTTGCCGTCCCACACCGAACGGGGCACGAAGAACAGCGCGGAACCCGCCAGCTGACTTCCGTAGGTGTGGCCCTGGCCGTCCACCCACGTGATGGCGTTGGCGAACATCACCGTCTGGTCGTAGTCCTTGGTGGCCAGCGGCTCGAACACCGACGACGAGTCCATCGGCCGGTACCCGGAGCCGTCGTAGCGGAACCGGTCCGCGTACGGGAACAGCACCAGCGCCCCCACCACCCCCACCGCCAGCACCGAGCGGTACATCGCCGCACTGCTCGGGAACGCGGTGAACAGCAGCGAGACCAGTACCGTCAGGAACCAGTAACGGGCGTTGGAGAAAGGGTTGTTGACGACGATGTTGAGCGCCACGAGCCCCGCCCAGACCAGCACCGTCGACGGGGAACGCCGTGCCCGGCGCGAGGTCACCAGCCGGCGTGTGAAGAACAGCAGCGCGAGCAGTGCCGGAACCGTGCCGAAACCCTTGAGGAAGGCAGAGCCCACATTGGACTGCCCCGACACCACACCGCTCGCCGCGACCGAGGCGCTGATCTCCTGACGGCTGCTGAAGAAGACCGCGGGCCCGCCCAGCTTCACGACGTAGTAGCCGCTCGCCGCGAACGCCAGCACCACCAGCACCCTCAGCCGCACCGGGTGCGCGACGGCCGGTCCGCGTCCCGGCCGCAGGGGCGGCCTCGCGCGCAGCGGCCGCCTGGACGCCAGCAAGGCTCCCAGATCGAACGCCGCGCACCCCAGCAGGACCAGCGCCACCGCCGTCACCAGGTCCGAGCGCGGCCCCACCGCAGGCGTGGGCGTCCGCCCGAGGACCAGCTGGGCGAACGGCGCCACCCCCATCGCGATGTACACGAACATCCAGAACACGCCCTGCAGCAGGCGCCGCCGGGTGGAAAGGATCATCGTCGCGAGCCGGGCCCCCGCGTAACAGGTCAGCACGAGCTGGAGCCAGTACGCGGTGTCCCGCACCCCGTCGCCCGGCTGCGCGGCGATCACCGCGGGCAGGAAGCAGACCAGGGCCAGGATGAGCGGGGCGGCCAGGGCGCGCGAGAGCATCGCCCACGACATGGGCTTCGCCGGTGGAGCGGCCTCCCGCGCGGACATCATCTGCTCCCCGTCTCCCTGGATCAGCGGACCGCGAACCCGTGAACACTCTAACGAATCAACCCACTTGGGAGGTTTGGATGACTAATCTGGAGAGCTCCGGCCGAGGTCGAGGGGGCCCTGGTGAAGATCCTGCACATCGTCACACTGCACACCCCGGACCACGCGTTCGGCGGGCCGACCAGGGTGGCGCTCAACCTGTCGAAGGCCCAGCGGGCCGCCGGGCACGACGCCAGGATCATGGCGCTCGGCGACGGCTTCGAGGGCCCGCTGCCGCGCACGGTCGAAGGAGTCCCGGCCCACCTCTTCCGGGCCCGGCACCTGCTGCCCGCCTTCGAGGTCAGCGGCATCACCTCCGGCGCGCTGCTGCGCACCGCCCACCGCATGGAGCGTGGCGCCGACCTGATCCATCTCCACCTGATGCGCGACCTGGTCACCCTCCCCGCCGGGCTGCTCGCCCTGGCCTCCGGCACCCCCATGGTCGTCCAGACCCACGGCATGGTGGACCCCACCGAGAACCGGATCGCCCAGCTGACCGATCTGCTGGGGGTCCGCCGGGTGCTGCGCGGCGCCGACGCCGTACTGCACCTCACCGAGACCGAGCGCCGTGAGGTGAACGCGGTCGCCGCGCCCGTGCCGCTGACCCGCACCGTACGGCTGGTCAACGGCGTACGCCCGCAGCCGATCAAGCCCGCCCGGCCCCCGGGGCGGCCCCCGACGGTGCTCTTCCTCGCCCGGGTGCAGCAGCGCAAGCGTCCGGAGGACTTCGTCGCCGCGATGCCGACGGTCCTGGCCCGGTACCCGGACGCCCGCTTCGTACTGGCCGGACCCGACACCGGAGCCCTGGCCGCGACCCTCGAACTGGCCCGCGGACTGGGCGTCCTGGGCTCGCTCGACCAGGTGGGAGCGCTCGGCCACGAGGAGGTCCTGGCGGCGGGACGGCGGGCCGATGTGTACGTGCTGCCGTCGATCGAGGAACCGCTCGGTGTCTCCGTCCTGGAAGCGATGTCGGTGGGCACTCCCGTGGTCATCACCCGCACCTGCGGACTCGCCCCCGACGTGGCGCGCGCGGGCGCGGGCCGGGTGATCGGCAGCCGGGCCGGTGAGGACGCCGGGAACGCGCTCAAGGTCGCCGGGGCCGTCCTGGAACTGCTCGACCCCGAGACCAACGCCCGTGCGGGAAAGGCCGCATGGGAACTGGTCAACGCGGACTTCACCATCGAGGCCGTGACCGATTCCCTCCGGCGGACCTACGAGGACGTGGTCCGCCGGAGGGGCGGCCGGGTCAGAAGGAGCGCCCCTCGCGGGTCTTGAGCGCGATCTGCCAGCGGTAGAAGCTCATCGCCAGAGCGAAGTCGAACCCCGCCCGCCCGTCGAGGAACCCCCGTCGGTACACGTACATGTAGACGAAGGACACCAGCGGCTTGAACGGCGCCTTGTGGAACAGCTGCCCCTGGCGCGACTTCGCCCGGCGCACCTGCTCCTTGACCTCGGGATGGTGTTCCAGCCAGGCTTCCCAGTCCGAGTAGCGGTTGTGCCGTTCGAACCAGGCGGCCACCGGGTCGAGGTCCTGGTGCTCGATCGGATGGCGCAGCGACCCGACCGGATCAGCGACCGGCTGGTAGTGGCCCTCGACCTCGCCGATGCCCGGCGCGTCGAGGTCCGCCACTTCCGGGTACCGGCAGCGGGTCCGGTCGGTCAGCGACCGCTTGCGGATGGTGTAGCCGTGCCGCAGCCGCTTCCCGGCGAACCAGTAGCCGAGCGGGATGTCGTACGCCGCGGGCTTCGGCGTGACGGGATCGGCGAAGATCCGGCGCAGTTCGGCCAGCAGACCGGGGCTGAGCCGCTCGTCCCCGTCGAGCAGCAGGATCCAGTCCAGGTCCGGACGGACGTGGTCCAGACACCACTGCTTCTTGCGCGGATGACCGCCGTCCCAGGTGTACGTGATCACCTCGGCCCCGCAGTCCTCGGCGATCTTCACCGTGTCGTCCGTGCTGTGCGAGTCCACCACCACGACCGCCTCGAAACGGCCGAGTACCGAGCGGACCGCCTCGGCGATGTTGAGCCCCTCGTTCTTCGTGGGGATCACCACGGCTATCGGCAGCTTCTTCATCCGATGCCCCCTTCGGGCAGCCAGGCGTAGCAGCCTGCGGAGGTGAGGACGCGGGCCTGCGGGCCCACGGTGATCACGGTCCGCTTCCCGTTCCCGCCACCGTTCCCCCCGGCGAGGGAGGTGCCGTCGGCCCCGGTGATCTGCCAGGAGCAGCGTGCGGTGGGGGAGACGACCCGGTAGCGGCCCGGCCGCAGCCGCGCACCGCGGTACGTGCCGTCCGCGTACCCCCGGGCGGCCTCCCGCAGCAGGTCCCGGCGCTGGGTGCAGAGGTGCTCGATCGCCGGTTTCGCGTCCGGGATCTCGCCGGTCACGATCGCGCCGACCGCCACGTCCCGGTCGGCCTTCACCAGATAGCGCAGCCGGTCGCAGGTCTCCTGGCCGGTCTGGAGCACGGCCGCCGGGTCCATGCCCCGGGGCACCCGGCCGGTCAGGTACTTCTTCTGCTTCACGGTGAACGATCCGGTGGCCGGGGTGAGCTGCTCGACCGGTACCTTCGGCTGCGCGCTGGCACCCAGGGGGGCCTGGGCTCCCGGCGCGGGGGCGGCGGGCCCGGCCTGGCGGGAGGCGAGCGGGGACCGTACCGTGCCGGTGCCGCCCGCCTCCGGCGCCCCGCCGGGGGAGGAGGACGCGGACGAGCCGCAGGCGGCCAGCACCGCCGTCAGTACGACGACGGCGGCACCGGCCCCGAAAGGGTGCCTCATTTGCTGGTCCTCAGCGCGTAGTGGGCGCTGACCTGCGCACTGCTCAGGGCGGTCGGGTAGACGGCGGTCTCGTCGACCTGCCCGGCGAAGAACGGGCTGGACGGCTTGCTCGGCCAGCCGTTCAGATTGTCCCCGCCGACCCGCCAGTAGCCGTCGTACTTCTCGTTGCCGGTGTACTGGGCCGACTTGACGCGCAGCACCCCGTCCACGTAGAGCGCCATGCCGCCGGTGCCCTGGGTGGCGACGACGTGGTGCCAGGCTCCGTTGTTGTACGCGGCGGGGGTGGTGATGGTCCGGGCGCTGCCGCTCTTCACCCCGAAGACGAGCTTCCCGTCGTTGCGCATGTACACATGCTTGTCGTACTGGGTGCTGTTCTGCATGGTCAGATTGCTGAAGCCGATGATCCGCCCGCCCTTGGCGGTCGTCGTCCTGAACCAGGTCTCCACCGAGAACCGGGCGGGCTGCGGGTGGCGTTTGTTGCTGTAGACGTACTGGCTGGTGCCGTTGAGGCCGAGCCCCGTGGACGGGCCCGCGACGGCGCCCGGACTCACCTGCCGGGTGGGGGAGTTGCGCGCGAATCCGCTGTTCCGGCCGCCGCCGGTGTCGCCGACGAACGTCGAGGTGTCGTCGTAGCGCCAGTACAGCGAGGCACCGTCGGCGATCACCCTGGCGGGGTACTTCGCGGCGGCGGACGCCACGGTCGCCGAGACGGCGGGCGACTTGGCGCTGGTGTTGGTGCCGTCGCTCGCGGAGATCCGGTACGAGTGGGTCTCGCCCGCGGCCACGTCCGTATCGGTCCACCTCAGCTGCGGACGGTCCCAGAACACCGAGCGCGCCGTCGTGGTGTACACCGGGGTGGTCGAGCCGTCCCGGTAGATCCGGTAGGTGAGATCACCGTCGTCGGTGTCGAAGCTGGTCTGCCAGTTCACCTCCACCTTGCCCGCGGCGACCGTGGACAGGCTGACGTTCGGCACCCATGGCGCCCCGGTGTCGGGGCCGTCGGCGAACCGGGTCAGTCCCTGCTGGCCCGCGCCGTTGACGGTGGTGAACTCGCCGCCCACCCACAGATAGTGATGACCGTCCCGGTCGGCCTGGGCCATCACCCGCGGCCCGACCGGCTCGCCGATGCCGTCGTTGGTATCCGGGAACCAGGGAAGCAGCTTCGGATCGGTGACGGACTGGGCCAGCAGATGCTTGCGCGGCTGGTTGGGGAACTCGCCCATGGTGGCGCAGTCATGGGCATGACTCCCGCTGTACAGCACGCCCTTGTGCACCAGCACGGCCTGGGTGGCGCCGAGGCAGGTGTCCCGCCAGCGCTGCCCGAAGGTGCTCAGGTCCAGGGCGATCCGCCCGTCGAACACACCGCCCCCGGTGCCTTCGTTGGCGGTGTAGAAACCGGTGGCGTCCGTGGCCAGGTCCTTCACCACGGAGGTGTTGGGGATGAACCCGGCCGGATAGCTCTTCTTCACCGTCCCGGTCGTGGCGTCGACGACCGCCAGCGCGTGCGACGTGGTGCCGTTGACGGTGAAGAAGTCACCGCCGAGCAGGACGTTCTTGCCGTCCGGCGTCAGCTCGACCGCGCGGCCCACCTCGTCGGTGTTCGCCTTCCAGGGCTTCAGCGCGGCCGCCGTGGTGACCGCGGCGAACTTGTTCCTGGTCTGCCCGGCCACCGAGTTGAAGTCGCCGCCCAGGTAGACGGTGTCGGCGGTGACGGCCAGCGCCCGCACCGTCGCGGTGACAGCGAGCTTGAAGTCCTGGCGCGGGGTGCAGGTGGCGGTGTCGATCGCGGCGATGTTGCTCACCCCCACGCCGCTCACCGACCCGAACTGCCCGCCCACGTACAGGGTCTTCTGGTCCGGCGAGAGCGCCAGGGCGCGTACCGTCGCCGTGCCGGACGACAGGGTGAACGCCAGGGTGCAGCCGGTCGGCGCGCCCGTAGCGGCGTCGAAGGCGGCGAAGTTCACCGCGGGCTGCTCCGAGGTGCCGGCCGCCGCGCCGGGCGGCCGGACGGTGGAGAAGGTGCCGCCGGTGTAGACGACCCCGTTCGACGAACCGGCCATCGCCCAGACGATGCCGTTGGTCTGCCAGGTGGAGAGGTTGTCCGCGGTCAGCGCGACCGGCGGGGTGAGGGCCGAGGCCGGGGAGGTCCCGGAGGCGGCGGTGGCGGACAGCGCACCGGTGAGCAGGGCGAGCGCCGCGGCGGCGGCACGCAGCCGGCCGGGCCCGGAGCGTTTGCGCCCCGTGGTTGCGTTCATCATTGGGCTCCGAGAGTGAGAACGAGCGGCGGCCGGCCGGCCGCCGCCGGGAAGAGGCGCGCAGGGGCGCGGTTGCCGCGAGGTCTCATCGGTCCACCCGAACGGACGCTCCGGCGAGTTGGTCGGACAGCTGGCGGATGTCCGCCTCGACCATGATCCTGGCGAGCTCCCGGGACCGCACGACCGGTTTCCAGCCGAGCAGGTCCTCGGCCTTGGCGGCGTCCCCGATCAGGGCGTCCACCTCGCTGGGACGTTCGTACTTGGCGTCGTGGCGGACGTGCTCGCGCCAGTCGAGGCCCGCGTGGGCGAAGGCGTACTCCAGGAACTGCCGGACGCTGACACCCTCGCCGGTGGCGACCACGAAGTCGTCCGGAGCGTCACGCTGGAGCATCCGCCACATCGCCTCGACGTACTCGGGGGCGTATCCCCAGTCGCGTACCGCGTCGAGATTGCCCAGGTGGAGATGGGTCTGCAGACCCGCCTTGATCCTGGCCACGCCACGGGTGATCTTCCGGGTCACGAAGGTCTCGCCGCGGCGCGGGGACTCGTGATTGAAGAGGATCCCGTTCACCGCGAACATCCCGTACGCCTCACGGTAGTTGACGGTCGACCAGTACGAGTAGACCTTCGCGACGCTGTACGGGCTGCGCGGATGGAACGGGGTCCGCTCGTTCTGCGGCGGCGGGTTGGCGCCGAACATCTCGGACGACGACGCCTGGTAGACCCGGGTGTCGATCCCGCTCGCGCGGACCGCCTCCAGCAGCCGGACGGTCCCGAGGCCGGTCACGTCCCCCGTGTACAGCGGGGCGTCGAACGAGACGCGGACATGCGACTGCGCGCCCAGGTTGTAGACCTCGTCCGGCTGGATGTCGCGCAGCAGATTGACCAGCGCGACACCGTCGGCGAGGTCGGCGTGGTGCAGCAGGAACGAGCGGTTCTCCTCCTCCGGACCTTGATAGATGTGGTCTATGCGCTCGGTGTTGAAGCTCGACGAGCGTCTTATCAGCCCATGGACCGTGTAGCCCTTGTCCAGCAGCAGCTCGGCCAGGTACGAGCCGTCCTGCCCGGTCACGCCGGTAATGAGCGCGGTCTTCGCCACCATTCCCCCTTCTCCGGTCACCACAGTGGCCGTTGTTCCGCACCGAATACTTCCCGCCGAAATATCTGAATGGAGCGATCCGCGGCAAGACGTCACCACCGGCTGTG
The DNA here is from genome assembly GCF_042883525.1 of Streptomyces sp. NPDC058195. Classification (NCBI taxonomy): domain Bacteria; kingdom Bacillati; phylum Actinomycetota; class Actinomycetes; order Kitasatosporales; family Streptomycetaceae; genus Streptomyces; species Streptomyces sp. NPDC058195. The sequence continues at coordinate 297,432 of NZ_JBHVVM010000003.1, read as the reverse complement.
ACGGCTGGCAGAATCCGGCGTATGACGACTGATCTCCCCGGACGGTCCCGGGAATCCGCCCGTCCGCTGCTGCGATCCGGTGCGCGCGTCTTCGTCGCCGGGCACCGCGGTCTCGTCGGCTCGGCGATGGTCCGGCGCCTCGCCGCTGAGGGGTACGAGGTAATCACCCGGGACCGTGACCGGCTCGATCTGCGCGACGGCGCGGCGACCGGGGAGTTCCTCCGTGCGGCCCGGCCGGACGCCGTGGTGCTGGCCGCCGCCCGGGTCGGCGGGATCATGGCCAACAGCACGTACCCGGTGCAGTTCATCGAGGACAATCTGCGCATCCAGCTGAGCGTGATCGCCGGGGCGCACGCGGCCGGGGCCGAACGGCTGCTGTTCCTCGGCTCCTCGTGCATCTACCCCCGGCTCGCCCCGCAGCCGATCCCCGAAAGCGCCCTGCTCACCGGCGCGTTGGAGCCGACGAACGAGCCGTACGCCCTCGCCAAGATCGCCGGGATCGTACAGATCCAGTCCTACCGGCGGCAGTACGGCGCCTCCTACATCAGCGCCATGCCCACCAATCTCTACGGGCCGGGCGACAACTTCGACCTGGAGACCTCGCACGTCCTGCCCGCGCTGATCCGCCGCTTCCACGAAGCCCGCGGCGGTGGCGAGCCGGAGGTCACGCTCTGGGGGTCGGGACGTCCGCGCCGGGAATTCCTCCACGTCGACGACCTGGCCGCCGCCTGCCTTCTCCTGCTGGAGCGCTACGACGGCGAGGAGCCGGTCAACATCGGCTGCGGAAGCGATCTGCCGATCCATGAACTCGCTTCCCTGGTCCAGAAAGTGACTGGATTTCAGGGGTCGGTCACCTGGGACACGAGCAAACCGGACGGCGCCCCGCGCAAACTGCTCGACGTCTCCCGCCTCACCGCCCTCGGCTTCGCGCCGCGCATCACGCTGCGCGACGGAATCGCCGGGACCTACGCCTGGTGGCTGGAACAGCACGTCGCCCGGGACTGAGCCCCGGGACGCACCGGCCCGGGGCGCGATGACTCCTCGCATCGCCCGCCGCCGCTCAGTACGCCCCGCGGCCGTCGGCGACGGCGCGCAGCGTTCGGGCCATCAGTCCCATGTCCGTGGCCACCGACCAGTTGTCGACGTACCACAGATCGAGGGACACCGTCTCCTGCCAGGACAGGTCGGAACGGCCGCTGACCTGCCACAGACCGGTCAGCCCCGGCTTCACCGCGAGGCGGCGCAGCTCGCGCTCGTCGTAGCGGGACACCTCGTCCGGCAGCGGGGGGCGCGGGCCGACCAGCGACATGTCGCCGCGGAGCACGTTGACCAGCTGGGGCAGCTCGTCGAGGGAGGTCCGGCGCAGCAGGCGGCCGATGACGGTGACCCGGGGGTCGCGGCGCATCTTGAACATCGGGCCGTCGGCCTCGTTCGCGGCGGTCAGGCGCTGCTTGCGGCTCTCGGCGTCGGGGACCATGGTGCGGAACTTCCACAGGGTGAAGGGCCGGTTGTGCTGCCCCTGGCGGATCTGGCGGTGGAGGACCGGTCCGGCGGAGCCGAGCCGGACCGCCACGCCGATCAGCACCAGCAGCGGCGCCAGGGCCAGCAGGCCCAGGACGGCGCCGAGGCGGTCCACTACGGCCTTGACGACCGGCTGCGGCCCCCGGCGCAGGGGCGGAGCGATGTGCAGCAGGGTGAGTCCGGCCGCCGCGACGGGCCGGATGCGGGCGGCCGCGATGCCCGAGAGCCCCGGCAGGACGGACAGCGGGAGCCCGCCGTCGTGCAGCCCCCAGGAGAGCCTGCTCAGCCGTTCCTCGGAGAGCTGGGGTCCGGGCACCACCAGGGCCAGGTCCGCGTCCTGGGCGAAGGCCCCGCCCAGCACGGTCGACACGTCGTCGTCGGCGGGCTCCGGGGCGAGACGGCCCGGCACCGGCACTCCGCACTCCAGCGCCACGCCCCCCACCGGAACCGCGGCCACGACCCGGTACGGATGGTCGGCCCGGGACGCGAGCAGCCGGACCGCCCGTTCGACCCCCGGCGCCTCGCCGACCACCAGCACCCGCCGGACCGCGCGGCCCCGGTGCCCGGTCCGGGGGAGCCGCCGCAGGGCCTGCGCCGCGAGCGCGGTGGGCAGTGCGGGCAGCACGGCCAGGACCGCCGTGCCGGGGCTGGCCGGATCGCCGGTCAGGGTGCGCAGGACGGCGAGCGCGCCCACGAACAGCAGCCAGTCACCGGCCGCGCCCAGGACGCCCGGGGCTTCGCCGGGGAGGCGGTCGGCGTACCGGCCGCGTAACGCCCGCAGGCCCGTCCAGAGCAGCGCGGCCACGGCCACGGACGCGACGAGCGGCGCCGGGGACAGGCCGTCGGCGCGCAGCACCAGCCACGCGGGTACCGCCAGCCCGAGGAGCTCGGCGCCGAGGAGCGCCGGTATGAGGGCCGGTATGCCGGGTATGCGTCCGGTCGCCGCTCCCCTGGCGGCGGCGGGGAGCCCCGCTCCTTCACGCGGTGCGGCCGGTGCTCTTCGCGGCGCGTCGGGTCCGTCGCCGCGGGGCCGGTCCGGCAGCAAGCGCGGGCGTGGGGCCCTGGCCGCTCCCAGCCGCGCGGTCCTGTCCGAATCGGGTAGCTCGACATGCCTCATGAACCCCCCAGTCACGATCGCGGCCTCACAAACGGGGCGCATCCGTCCATCTCATGGACTGACGGATGCGCCCGCGCTCGCTGCACGATATCCACACGTGTGGCATTTCGCTGGAGTTCTCGTGAAGTTCAGACATGCGCACTGGCTCGGGCCTCGTCCCGTTCCGTAACGGATCTCTTGGTCTGTGGTTATGTGTGGCATTTGGAGTGCACCTGAATCGGGTGGTGTGCGGATATGTGCACCGGTGATCGCCCGGGGCGTCCACCAGGTTGGTCCGCGACGCCATGTCGTCGGGAGGTCTTCCCCGGCCAACAAACGAGCGACTGGCGGCACGGTGACGCTCGTTGGCCGAAACGTTTCGGTGTGGCATGGGACGGGTGTGCCGACGGACCCGGGGGCGGGTCCGACCGCCCCCGGCCCGGCCAGGTGCCTGCCGCTCCATGACCTCGGCCCGCTCCCTCGCAGGCGCGTTCGATCCGGAGCCGTGCCACGGAGGCCGCCCGGCGCCCGCCTGCTGGGGCGGCGGCCTCCCGTGCCCTGTTCCGGTGGTGCCGTCCCCGCAGGGCGAGCGGAAACGCGCGGACCCGCCCGGCCGGAGGGATGCTGGTGGCAGGACCGCGTGGAGGCGGCGCGACGCGACCGGGCGCGGTCGCAGGAGGTGCGCGATGACCCGCACACAGGAGTGGCGGCTCCGCCTCGGCCTGACCGAGGACGACGGCACGACCAGGGCGGAGGCGGTCCTGGACACCAGCTCCGGACCTGTCACCGGGCACGGCGTGGCCCGCTGCAACCCGCAGGACGTGGACGTACCCGTCATCGGCGACGACCTCGCGGCGGGCCGGGCCATGAAGGACATCGCCGCACAGCTGATGAAGGCCGCCGACAAGGAGATGGAGACCGTGGGCGGCAAACCCGTGACCGGCGCCGTAGCTCCGCCGTACGCCTGGCCCGACGCCACGGCCTGAATCCGGACCCGCGATACCGCCCCGGGCCCCGTGGGTCGGCCCGGGGCGGGCGTTCGCGACCCGTTCCGCCCCCGGGCCCGGGGGCGGGCGGCTCAGCTCTCCGGGCCGAAGTGCCGCTCCACGATCGAAGCGGCGTCGGTGCCGCGCGGCAGGACGCCGTACTGATGGCCGCGTTCCTCGCCGAGCCGGGCGGCGACGAACGCCTCCGCCGACGCCCCGGGCGCGTGGCGGAGCATCAGCGAGGCCTGGAGGGCCAGTGCCATGCCCTCCACCGAGGCGCGTGCCCGCAGCTGTGCCGCGACCGGGTCGCTCAGGTTCTCGGCGAGTTCCCGGCGTACCCGGCGGACGTGCGCGTCCAGCACCGCACTGGCCCCGGCCGTGGTGTCCAGCTCGGCCCAGAACGCGTCGAGCGCCTGCGGGGTCCGGCCGATGCCCCGCAGCACGTCGAGCGCGATGACGTTGCCCGACCCCTCCCACACCGCCATCACCGGCTGCTCGCGATAGCGCCGGGCCAGCGGCCAGTCCTCGGTGTAGCCGTTGCCGCCCAGGCACTCCAGCGCCTCGTAGGCGTGGTGCGGGCCGCGCTTGCAGACCCAGTACTTCGACACGGCGGTGGCCAGCCGCCGGAACAGCTCCTCGGACTCACCGCTGCCGCTCTCGTACGCGTGCGCCAGCCGCAGCGAGGTCCAGGTCGCCGCCTCCGTCTCCAGTGCCAGGTCGGCGAGGACCGCCGTCATGGCGGGCTGGTCGGCCAGCCGGGCGCCGAAGGCGCTGCGGTGGCGGGCGTGCCAGATCGCCTCCGACACCGACTGGCGCATGCCCGCGGTGGTCCCGAGCACACAGTCGAGCCGGGTGTGGTTGACCATCTCGATGATGGTCGCGACGCCCCGGCCGGGGTCGCCGATCCGGACGGCCCAGGTGCCGTCGAACTCCACCTCGGAGGAGGCGTTCGACTTGTTGCCCAGCTTGTTCTTCAGCCGCTGGACGCGGATGGTGTTGCGGGTGCCGTCGGCCAGGACGCGCGGCACCAGGAAGCAGGTCAGCCCGGCCTCCGCCCGGGCCAGCACCAGGAACGCGTCCGACTGCGGGGCCGAGAAGAACCACTTGTGGCCGGTCAGCAGATGGGCCCGGCCCTCGGGGCCGGAGGCCAGCGGGACGGCCCGGGTGGTGTTGGCGCGTACGTCGGAACCGCCCTGCTTCTCCGTCATCCCCATGCCGAAGATCAGCCCTGACTTGGCGCCCGGGGCGATCGTCCGGGGATCGTAGGAGCGGCTGAGCAGGCCCGGCAGCCAGTCCCGTCCCACGTCCGGATCACGCTGGAGGACCGGGACCACGGCGTGCGACATGGACATCGGGCAGGCGTGGCCGGGCTCGATCTGCGCGAAGAGCATGAAGGACGCCGCCCGTGCCACCGCCGCCCCGGGCTTCGGGTCGGCCCAGCCCGCGGTGTGCGTGCCGTGGCGCACGGACGCGCCGATGACCTCGTGGTACGCCGGATGGAACTCGACCTCGTCGACCCGGTTGCCGTACCGGTCGTGGGTGCGCAGGACGGGCGGCGAGGTGTGCGCCAGTTCCGTGGCGGTCTGGAAGCCCTCGGAGCCGACCAGGGTGCCGATCTCGTGGAGCTCCGGCTCGTGCCAGGCCGCGCCGAAGACCCGGACGGCCTCGGCGAGCGGCGCGTTGGTGCCGTACTCGTCGAGATCCCTGCGGGGCGGTGCCTGGTTGGTGACCACATGGGTGGGGTGCGGTGCCGGGGCCCCGGGGTGCGGGCCGGTGCGGTGTCCGGTGACGGTCATGGCGGTGCTCCTGTCCTGTTCGTCGATGGTGCGGCGGTGCGGGCCGGTGCTCAGGCGCTCTGGGTGCCGACCGCCCTGAGGCACAGCGCGGTGATGCTCTCCACGACCGCTTCCGCCTCCGTTCCGGCGTGCCCGCCGACCGGCGAGAGCGGGCCGAGCAGCGCCTCGCCGACCGCGCCGATCACCGCGGCGGCAGACAGCTCGACGTTCTGCGGCGGCAGTTCACCGGTGCGCACACCGGCGGCGATGATCGTCCCGGCGAGTTCGTGATAGCCCCGCCGGTAGACGAGCCGCTCCTGGTCGACGAGCGGATCGACCGGCTCGGCCAGCAGCGCCCAGGCCGTACGGGGGCTGCGCAGCGCGCGGTACGAGAAGACCTCGACGAGCGCCCGCAGCTGCTCCGCGGCGCCGCTGCGGGCGCGTACCGCCTCCCGCACCGCGTCGAGCTCATGACCCGCGACATGCCGGAAGACCGCGGCCAGCAGTTCCTGCTTGGAGGTGAAGTGGTTGTACACGCTGCCGGTCGCGACACCGGCCCGCCGCGCGAGCGCGGAGATGCTGGCCGCCGGATACCCGCCCTCGGCGAGCAGTTGCCGTGCCGCGTCGAGGAGCCGTTCGCGGTGGGCGAGCCGGGTCGCCTCCGTGCGGGCGGTGGGTCGGTAGGCCATGATGTTCTGAACCCCGATTCATATCTTGTGGTGTCCAGCCAAGCACTGTTCCCGGCCGGGCGCAACGGCCGGTGCCGGATCACCGGCACCGGCCGTCGCCCCTGGCTCAGGCGTCCAGCGCCGCGGAGACCACGGCCTTCGCCTCCTCCTGGACCCGGGTGAGGTGGTCCGTGCCCAGGAAGGACTCCGCGTAGATCTTGTAGACGTCCTCGGTGCCCGAGGGGCGGGCCGCGAACCAGGCGTTCTCGGTGGTCACCTTGATGCCGCCGATCGGTGCCCCGTTGCCGGGCGCCTCGGTCAGCACCGCCGTGACCGGTTCACCGGCCAGGGTGTCGGCGGTGACCTGCGCGGGGGAGAGGCGGGCGAGGACCGCCTTCTGCTCACGGTCGGCGGGGGCGTCGATCCGGGCGTACGCCGGTTCGCCGAACCGGGAGGTGAGCGCCGCGTAGTGCTCGGAGGGGGACGATCCCGTCACCGCGAGGATCTCCGAGGCGAGCAGCGCCAGCAGGATGCCGTCCTTGTCGGTCGTCCACACCGAACCGTCGCGGCGCAGGAACGACGCCCCCGCGGACTCCTCGCCGCCGAACCCGAGCGAGCCGTCGGCCAGCCCGTCCACGAACCACTTGAAGCCGACCGGCACTTCGACCAGTTCACGGCCGAGCCCGGCGGCGACCCGGTCGATCATCCCCGAGGAGACCAGCGTCTTGCCGATCCCCGTCGTGGCGGGCCAGTTCTCGCGGTGCCGGTACAGGTAGTCGATGGCGACGGCCAGGTAGTGGTTCGGGTTCATCAGCCCGGCGTCCGGCGTCACGATGCCGTGCCGGTCGGCGTCGGCGTCGTTCCCCGTCGCGATCTGGAACCGGTCGCGCTGTGCGATCAGTGAGGCCATCGCGTACGGGGAGGAGCAGTCCATCCGGATCTTCCCGTCCCAGTCAAGCGTCATGAACCGCCAGGTGGGATCGGTCAGCGGATTGACCACCGTGAGGTCGAGCCGGTGCTGCTCGGCGATCCGGCCCCAGTACGCGACCGACGCCCCGCCCAGCGGATCGGCGCCGATCCGCACCCCGGCCGCGCGGACCGCGTCCAGGTCGAGCACCGACGGCAGGTCGTCGACGTAGCCGCCGAGGAAGTCGTACGTCCCGGTGGTCGACGCCGCCCGTGCGCGGGCGTACGGAAGGCGGCGCACCTCCTTCATCCCCGCGGCGATGATCTCGTTGGCCCGCCGCTGGATCCAGCCGGTGGCACCGGACCCGGCGGGGCCGCCGTTCGGCGGGTTGTACTTGAACCCGCCGTCGCCCGGCGGATTGTGGGACGGCGTCACCACCACCCCGTCAGCGAGCCGCTCCGTCCGGCCCCGGTTGTGGACCAGGACGGCGTGCGAGACCGCGGGGGTCGGGGTGTAGCCGTCGGCCGGGTCGACCAGCACGGTGACGTCATGGGCCGCGAACACCTCGACCGCGGTGACCCGCGCCGGTTCCGACAGCGCGTGGGTGTCGGCGCCGAGGAAGAGCGGCCCGTCGATGCCCTGGAGCGCCCGGTACTCGCAGATCGCCTGGCTGGTGGCGGCGATGTGGTCCTCGTTGAACGCGGTGGCCGTGGCCGAACCGCGGTGGCCTGAGGTGCCGAACGCCACCCGCTGGTCCGGCTCGGCCGGATCCGGGTGCAGCGCGTAATACGCCGTCACCAGCCGGGCCACGTCGATGAGATCCTCGGGCCGGGCCGGCTGTCCGGCTCGCTCGTGCGGCATCTGCCCACTCCTTGGTGTCGGTGGTCGGTTCGGTTCCCCCCGCCGTATTTTCCCGGGCGGCCCGCGCCGTGCCGAGACCGCCCCGCCGGTCAGGCGCGGGCGCGCATCCGCGCCACCGGCGCCCGCGCGCCGGTCACCGGCCGCTACCGCCGTGCCCGCTCGGCCGCCTCGACGCCGTCGGCGGCCTCCCCGGACCCCACGCTGCCCGGCCGCATCCCGGGCAGCGTGCCCAGGCCGCCGCGCGTCACCCCGGCCGCCCGGCAGCTCCCGTTCCGCCTCCGTGCCCGCGCGCCGCGGCCGGTCGGGCGCACCCTCGCCGGGAGCGGCAGGCGGGACGACGCCGCCGCCCCGCTCCGCCAGCCGCCTTCCGGCCGCAGGGACCAGCCGTGCGCACCCTCCCGGCCTCGGCGCCAGCCCAGCCGCCGAAGAGGAGAACACCGGCGGCGCGGGCGCTGCTGGAGGCCGTCGGCCGATCTCCGCCCGGCGCCTTCGGACCGTGTAGGTTCGGCCCCTGTGACGGCTGGTCCGCCGGGACCGGCCGGACGAGGAGGGGACGAGAGGGTGCCGAACGATTCTGTGCCGGAGGACCGGGTGGTGCTCCGCGGGGCGACCCCGGGGGACGCCGGGCCGCTGACCCGGCTCTTCCTCGCCTCGCGCGCCGCGGCCATGCCGTACCTGCCGAAGGTGCACAGCGACGAGGAGACCCTCGCCTGGATGACCCATGTGGTCCTGCCCGGTACCACGGTGCGGATCGCCGAGACCGGGGCCGGGGAACTGCTGGGCTTCGCCTCCCTCGACGGGACCGAGCTGGAACACCTCTATCTGCGCCCCGACGTACGGCGCCGGGGGGTCGGGTCGCTGCTGCTGGCCGAGGTGCGCGAGCGGGCGGCCGGGGAGCTCACGCTCCACGTCTTCCAGCGCAACACCGACGCCCGGGCCTTCTACGAACGGCACGGATTCACCGCCGTCGCCTTCGACGACGGAAGCCGCAACGAGGAGAAGGAACCGGACGTCAGATACCGCTGGACGGCCAACGGCTGACCGGCGGCAGGATCGCGGGCGGGCGGGGCCTGCGGCACAGTGGGCGTATGAACGATCTGAACGCCCTCGCCGACGAGCACCTGACCGCGGCCCGCGCCTCCGCGCACGGCCGCAGCGCCCACCGCCTGCTGCACGAGGAACCGCTGCGGCAGACCGTCATCGCCCTCACCGCGGGTTCCGCCCTCGACGAGCACAACGCCCCCGCCGCCGCCTCGCTCCAGGTGCTGCGCGGCCGGGTCCGGCTCACGGCGGCCTCGGGCGACGTGGAGATGGGGGCTGGCGGCCTCCGGCCGATCCCGCAGGAGCGGCACGGGCTGCTGGCGCTGGAGGACTCCGTGGTGCTGCTGACCGCCGTCAACGACTGACGGTGCCGGGCCGGGGCGCCCGTACGCGCTCCAGGATCCACACCACCAGGCTGCCCGCGGCGAGCGAGCCGCCCAGGAGGCAGATGCCGCTCCAGCCAGCCCGGGACCAGACCACCGAGGCGAGCGCGGCCCCGGCAGCCCCGCCCATGAAGAACAGCGTCATGAAGGCGGAGTTGATCCGGTTGCGGGCCTCCGGGCGGAGCGCGTAGATCACGTTCTGACTGCTGTTGAGACCGGCTTGCTGGGCGATGTTCAGCAGGATCACGCCCACCGACAGCCAGAGCAGCGACGTCCTGCCGGCCAGCAGCGGCAGCCAGGCGAGCGTCAGGAGCACAGCGGCGGTCGCCGAGACCACCTGCACCCGGCCGCGGTCGCCGAGCCGCGCCGCGATGTTCATGCCGACCACCCCGATGACACCCACCAGGCCGAACAGCCCGATGGCGGGCGCGTTCCAGCCGAAGGGCGACCCCGTCAGCAGGAACGTCAGCGCGGTCAGCTGCACGCTGTACGAGGCCATGGAGAAGGCCCCGAAGACCGCCCGCCGACGCAGCACGGGCTCCTCGCGCAGCAGCGCCAGCGTGGAGCGCAGCAGCCCGGCGTACGAGATCGTGGCGGTGTCGTCCGGCCGGGGCAGCCGGGGCAGCCTGCGGTGCAGGAGCCACGCCATCACGGCCATGAGCAGGGCGTTGACCCAGTACACGGTCCGCCAGCCGCCCAGTTCGGAGAGCGCGCCCGAGGCCAGCCGCCCGAACAGCCCGCCGAGCAGCACACCGGACATCACGACGCCGACGATCCGGCCGCGCTCGGCCGGAGCCGCGAGCGCCGCCGCGAACGGCACCACCACCTGCGCCCCGACCGAGGTCAGTGCGGTCAGCAGGGTTCCGGCGATCAGCAGCGGACCGGTCGGCGCGGCGGCCGTCGCCAGAAGGAAGAACGCGGTGAGGGCGAACAGGCCCACGGCCAGGCGCCGCCGGTCCAGCACGTCCCCGAGCGGGACGAGCAGGATCAGCCCCAGCGCGTATCCGGCCTGGGCGGCGGTCACGATCAGCCCGGCCGCGGTGGTCCCGAGGTGCAGACTCCCCTCGATGATGTCGAGGAGCGGCTGCGCGAAGTAGTTCCCGGCGCAGGAGAGGGCGGCGGCGAGCGCCATCAGCAGAACCAGACCGCGCCCGAGGGCGGGCGGTTGGGGAAGGGCGCGGGGCACGGCCCGGCCGCGGACGTCCTGAGTGGTGTGAGCCATGCGTTCAGCTTCAGGGAGACACCATTGATGAGTCCAACACATGTTTTTCATTTCATCGATCGTGATTCACGATGGATGAATGGAACTTCAGCAGATGCGTTATGTCGTCGCGGTCGCGGAACTGGGCAGCTTCACCCGCGCCGCGCAACGGTGCCTGGTCGTCCAGTCCGCGCTGAGCCACCAGATCGCCCGGCTGGAGAAGGAGCTGGGCGCCCGGCTCTTCGACCGCACCAGCCGCCGGGTGCGGCTCACCGCGGCGGGCGAGGCGTTCCTGCCGGCGGCCCGGCAGGCGCTGGACGCGGCCGAACGGGCCCGCGCCGAGGTCGCCGCGACCGCGGGGGAGGTACGGGGACGGCTCGCGGTGGGGGTCATCCCGACCGTCTCGGCGGTCGACGTCCCGGCGGCGCTGCGGGCGTTCCACCTGCGCCACCCGCAGGTACGGATCGTGCTGCGGGAGGGCGCCAGCAAGGACCTCGTCCAGGAGGTGCGGGACGGGACGGTCGACGTGGCGTTCCTGGGCGTGCTGCCCAGCTACCGCCCGAAGGGGGTGAGCGACCACGAGCTGAGCACCGGCGAACTGGTCGCCGTCGTGTCCCCCGCTCATCCGCTGGCCGGGCAGCGGGAGGTGGACCTCGCGCGGCTGGCGCAGGAGCTGTTCGTCGACTACCCGGACGGCACCGCGGCCCGTGCGCAGTCGGAGGAGGCGTTCGCCGCCCGGGGCCTCACCCGCGAGGTGGCGTGCGAGGTCAACGGCACCGACTTCATCGTCCGGCTGGTCCGCGGCGGGCTCGGCATCGCGATGCTCCCGTCCGCCTTCGCGGCGGAACTGACCGGCGTACGGCTGCTGTCCGTCACCGGGGCCCCGGCCCGTACGGAGCGTCTGGTCTGGAGCCGCTCCCAGCCCACCCCGGCCGCCGCCGCGTTCCTGACCGGACTCGGTGTCGACCCCGGGGACGCGGCCGGCCGGCCGGTCACGCGGCCGTGACCGGGCACCGCCGCGCACACGGCAGGATCGGGGCAGCAGCCCCCGGGCACCCGCCCGGCCGGTACACGTTCGCCACCGCACGGCAGGAGCCCCGTCCCATGCCCGACAGATTCGACCTGCTGGTCATCGGCGAGTGCGTCGCCGACATCGTCCGACGGCCGGGCCTGGCCGACCGGGTCCACCCGGGCGGCAGCCCGGCCAACGTCGCCCACGGCCTGGCCCGTCTCGGCCACGCCACCACCCTGCTCACCCAGCTCGGCCCGGACGCCCACGGCCGGCTGATCCGGGACCATCTCGCCCGTGCGGGCGTCGAGGTCCGTACCGACGGGGCCACGGCCGCCACCCCGTCCGCCGCCGTGGCCCTGGACGGGGCGGGCCGGGCCACGTACACCTTCGAGATCGGCTGGACGCTCGGCCCGGTCGCCCTGGACCGGCCGCCGCACCACGTCCACACCGGTTCCGTCGCCGCGGTGCTGGAGCCGGGCGAGGCCACCGTCGTCGGCGCCGTCGAGTCGCTGCGGGCCACGGCCACCGTCAGCTACGACCCCAATGTGCGCCCCGCCCTGATGGGGGACCACGGCACCGCCGTCCGCAGGGTCGAGCGGTGTGTCGCGCTCAGCGATGTGGTCAAGGCCAGCGACGAGGACCTGGACTGGCTCTACCCCGGCCAGGAACCGGAGCGGGTCGCCGAGCGGTGGCTGGCGAGCGGACCGGCGCTCGTCCTGGTCACCCGGGGTGGCGACGGGGCGCTGGCGGTGCTGCCCGACGGGCGGGAGGCGGTCGACGCGCTGCCCGCCGAGGTCGTCGACACGGTGGGGGCGGGCGACGCGTTCATGTCGGGCGCTCTGCACGCGCTGGCCGCGCACGGTCTGCTCGGCGCGGACGGCCGGGAGCGGCTGCGCCGCGCCGACCGGGCCCAGGTGGCCGACGTGCTGCGGCAGGCGGCGGCCTCGGCCGCGGTGACCGTCGCCCGTGCGGGGGCCAGTCCGCCGGACACGGCGGAGCTGCGGGGGGCGCTCAAGGCTCGCTGAGCCCGGCCCCGCAGTCCCGTGCTGCCGTGCATCCCCGCACGGTTCCGTGACGTTCGGCCCGTCGGCCGGGCCTTGCCGGCCGGGCGCCGTCAGCCGGGCGCCGTCAGGTGCGGGCCGCTGTCGTCGTCGAGGAACTCGACGACCGCGAGCGCGAACAGCGCGCACACCGCGATCCACACGGTGACCAGCCCGGTCGGCCGGTCCCACACCACCAGGACCGCCGCGGCCACCGCGACCACCGTCCAGTTCAGCGGGCGCCGGGCACGGTGCACCCACTGGCCGGCCGGGCCACCGGTGAACCCTGCGGCCTCCCGCGCCGCGCCGATGCCGCCGCTCCACATCGCCGTCACCCGGGCCGCGGCCCGGCCCGTACCGGTGAGCCAGGCGGCGACCGCCACCACGATGCCGAGCGTGACGACCAGCCGCACCAGCACCCGCATGGGCCCGGCCAGCGCGTCGAAGACCGCACCGGCGGCGGGCCGCGAGACCTCGGAGGGCAGGCTGTCGAGGTAGAACGCCCGGCCCAGCCACAGGGCGAGCCCCAGCACCACCGCCCCGGCCGCCATCGCGAGGGCCGTCGCCACCAGCGCACGCCGTCGGCGCACCGCGAGGAGCACCCCGCTCGCGGCCAGCGCCAGCGTGACCGGCGCCAGCCAGAGGCCGATGAGCTGAAGGGCCCGGAACCACATCGTGGCCTTGCCCACCGAGGGGGCGGTGAGCACGGTGAAGTCGGTGTGGACGTCCGGGAGTTTCGCCGCCGCCTTCAGCCCCCGGTCGACGAGCCGTTGCTTCACACGGTCGATGACGGGTGCGAGATCGACGGTGACGGTGTCGCCGGTGATCTGCACCGCCCCCTCCTTGCTCCCGGACAGGGCCTTCACCACGGCGGACTGGGAGGCCCGGTTGAGGTCGGTCCAGATCTCCGCGAAGGCGTCGCTGGAGACGAACCTCTCCACCGTCGCGTGCACGAACTCGGTGACGCCCGTGGTGAGGGGGCCGCTCAGCTTCGACAGCGCCCGGTCGAGCGCGGGCCGGTCCTCGGGCGCGACATCGGCCAGCAGGTCCTTCACCTTCAGGTGCTGCATGACCACGCCGGTGACACGGTCGGTCACCGCCGTCCGTACATCGGGATCGGAGGCCAGCGGCGCCATCATCGCCACGTAGTTCCCGGTGTCGCCGATCTGGTTCTTCGCCCAGGTGGACACGATGCCCAGCGGGGTGAGGAGGGTCGCGACGAGCACGGCCAGCACCGCCAGGAACGACCGGGCACGCGGCAGGTGCCACCTCCCGCCCCCCGCCTCCAGCGCGGCCACCCTGGCCCGCAGCGCCGCCAGTTCGGCGTCGTCGCGTGAGGGCTCCGGCTGATCGTGGTCCGCTTCCATCCCTCCAGGTGACTGCCGCTTCCGGCGTCCCGCGTGGCGGACTGCTGCGGATGGCGCAACGCGGTCACCAGGGTGTGCGCCCCGGGACACGCGCCGGAGCAGCAGATGACCCGATCGGCTCATTGCCCGCATCCTCAGGGGGGCTACGGCCGTTCGACAGCCAGTAGGGGTGATCGATTACGGAGGAGGGGGCGGACATGACATGGGCCGGTACGGACGTGGCGGTGACGGGACTGGGGCTGGTGACCCCGGCGGGGGCGGACGAGCACACCTTCTGGGAGGGGCTGTGCGCCGGGGTGTCCACGGCCCGCCGCTGTGAGGAACTGGCCGGTCTGCCGGTTGACTTCGGCTGTCCGGTGGACGGGCTCGACCTGGACGCGGCGGTCGGCGGGCGTGCGGTGTGGCGCATGGCGAGGTTCGTGAAGATGGCCCTGCTGGCCGCCCGCCAGGCGGTGGCGGACGCCGGTCTGTCGCCCCAGCGGTGGGACGGCGACCGGGTCGGGGTGGTGCTGGGTGTCGGTGTCGGCGGGGTGTCCGTGCTCGTCGACAACGTGCGCAGACTCGACAACGGCGGGGCGGAGGCGGTGTCGCCGCTCCTGGTCCCGATGATGATGCCCAACGCGGCGGCCGGGGAGGTGGCCATCGCGCTGCGGGCGCACGGGCCGAGCCTGGCCCCGGCGACCGCCTGCGCCTCCGGGGCGACCGCCCTCGCCCTCGCCCGCGACCTGCTGCTCGATGGCCGGTGCGACGTGGTGGTGGCGGGCGGCGCGGACGCCGTGCTCACCCCGCTGGTGGTGAGTGCCTTCGCCGGGATGGGCGCGCTCTCGCTGCGCACCGGCGATCCGGCGGGGGCCTCGCGGCCGTTCGCCGCGGACCGGGACGGCTTCGTGATCGGCGAGGGCGCCGCCGTGCTGGTGCTGGAGCGGGCGGCCGACGCGCTCGCCCGCGGCGGACGGCCGCGCGCCCTGCTGACCGGTGCGGGCTCCGCCACCGACGCCCACCACCCCACCGCCCCGGACCCGTCCGGCGGTGGTGCCCGCAAGGCCGTCGAGGCCGCGCTGCGCGAAGCCGGCTGGGGGCCCGGCCAGGTCGACCACATCAACGCGCACGGCACTTCCACCCCGCTGAACGACGCGATGGAGGCGGCGCTGATCACCACGCTCTTCCCGCACCGCCCCTCGGTGACCGCGCCGAAAGGGGTGCTCGGTCACACCCTCGCGGCGTCCGGGGCGATCGAGGCGGCCGCCTGCGTACTGACCCTGGAACACGGGACCGTTCCGCCGGTGGCCAACCTGGGCACGGAGTCCGAGGAGTTCGGTCTCGACTGCGTGGTCGGAAAGCCCCGGCCCCAGCGGGCCGAGCGGGTGCTCAGCCACTCCTTCGGCTTCGGCGGGCACAACGTGGTCCTCGCCCTCCAGCGCTTCGGTGAGGGCGGTCCGCGGCCCTCGGGCCGGGGTGTCCTCGTCAATGCTTGATCGTTATATTTTCATGACCGCAACGATCGATCACCCCTCCGCAGAACGGTCCAGGGACCTCCTCACGGGTGTGCTCCTCGGCGACGACTTCCGCCGGGAGCACGGTTTCTGGCAGCGGCTGATCCGTACGAAACCCTTCCGCCCGGAGCGCGGCGGAACCGAGGAAGAGCGCCGGGCCCGCGCGTACGAGCGGCTGCGGGTCCTCAACGACAGCCTGGACAGCGCCGCCCGGCTGGCCGCCGATCCCCGCGCCCTCGCCTCTCTGCACGAGTGGCTGGGCCCGGTGGACCCGGCGCTGACCACGGTGGCGGGCATCCACTACAACCTCTTTCTCGGCAGTCTCCTCGACCACGCGGACCAGCACCGCGACCTCTCGGACTTCCTGCGGCTGCGCCGGGTGGGCACCTTCCTGTGCACGGAGGTGGCGCACGGCAACGACGCGGCGGCCGTCGAGACCACGGCCGAGTACGACCGGGAGCGTGACGGCTTCGTCCTGAGCACCCCGCGCGCCGGGGCCCAGAAGTTCATGCCCAACACCAGCCCGTCCGGCGGCCCCAAGTCCGGGCTGGTGGCCGCTCGCCTGCTCATCGACGGCGCCGACCACGGCGTCTTCCTCTTCCTGGTGCCGCTCACCGACGCGGTCAGTACCCTGCCCGGCGTACGCGTGAGGCTGCTGCCCACCCGTACCGGCAGCCCGGTCGACCACTGCCTGACCTCCTTCGACCGGGTCTTCGTGGCACGTACCGCGCTGCTGGCCGGGGAGCACGGGCGGGTCGGCACGGACGGGGGGTTCACCAGCGCCGTCGCCAACCGCAGGCGCCGCTTCCTCGCGTCGATCGGACGCGTCACCTCAGGGAAGATCTCGATGACGGCCTGCGCGGTCGGCTGCGCGCGCGCGACGCTCGCCGTCGCCGTCCGCTACGGCGGCCACCGCCACATCTCCGGCCCCCGGGGCTCGGGCCGGGTGCCGGTGATCGCGCACCGCAGTCACCACGGACCGCTCGCCTCGGCGATGGCCACGGTCTTCGCGATGAGCCTGCTGCACCGCCGTGCCCTGGACCGCTGGGAGGCGGACGGGCCGGGGGAGGAGACGGAACGGCTCGTCGCCGTCGCCAAGGGGTGGATCACCTGGCAGGCCAGGTCGGTGATCGTGGAATGCCGGGAACGCTGCGGTGCCCAGGGGCTCCTGGAGCACAACGGCATGAGCGAACTGCTCACCGGCATCGAGGGCGCCATCACCGCCGAGGGGGACAACCTCGCCATCCACGCCAAGGCCGCCGCCGAGATGCTCTTCGGTGCCGCACCTGCCGAGCCCGACCCCTTCCCCGGCACCGGACCGGGCGAACTCGACGATCCCCGGTTCCTCGGGCTGCTGCTGGCCGGGCTGGAGCGGATCTGGTTCGACCGGGCCCGCAGGCGGATGAGCCTGGCACCGCCCGGTGACCCGCTGGTGCGCTGGAACGCGGGCTCCGGACCCGCCCTGCGCGGCGTCGAGGCGTATGCCCAGCGCCAGGCGGCCGAGGCGTACGCGCAGGCCGTGGCAGCGCTTCCCGAGGGGCCCGCCCGGGACCGGCTCGGCGAGCTGCAACGGCTCTTCGCGCTCGGCCGGATCGCCCGCTCCGCAGGCGATCTGCTGGTGGCGGGACTGCTGACCGCCGATCAGGTCGCGGGGCTGCCGGACCGGCTGGAGGAGCTGATCTCCGCCGTCGCCCCGCATCTGTCCGGGCTGGTCGAGTCCTTCGCGCTGCCGCCGGAAGTGCTCGCCGACTGGCCCATCACCCGCCCCGACTATGTGGACGCCTACGACGATCCGCAGGCCGCCTGGCAGCCGGACCCGGTCCCGGACCCTGATCCGGACCCGGACCGGTCGACGGTCCCCGAGGAGCGGTGAGCGCCATGAGGAGAAGGAGAACAGCAGTGTGCGGCAATCGGGTCAGAGAGCTGGCCGGGATCTTCGGCGTCCGCTTTGTCCTTCTGGCCTACTGGGGTACGACAGCCGTGCTGGCCCGCTGGTCCGGGGAGTGTGAGCGGAAAGGTGCCGAATCGGTTCGGCACAAGGCGTAACTGGACGCACTTCATCCAGTTGATCCGGCGTCGGGACGGTTTCACCGCCGTCCCGGCAGTCCGATCGAATGATGGAGAGAAAGAACATGAGCACGATTCACCCGAGGATCGCCGAGGTGCTGACGCAGACCTTCAAAGTGCCCGCCGCGGAGATCCACCCGAGTTCCACCATGGACAGCCTGGAGATGGACTCCCTCGCCGTCGCCGAGTTCGCCGTGCTGATCCGTGAGACGGCTGGCTGCGACCGTGAGTTCGAGCAGCTCCCCAAGGGCGCCACGCTGGCTGACATCACACGGTTCATGGACGCGGCGGCCGGCGGAGCCCGGCTGGGCGGCGGGGCAGCGATGAGCAAGGCCCGATGAACAGGCCGGACATCGCCGTCACCGGCCTGGGCATGATCACCCCGGTTGGCAACGACACCGAATCCACCTGGCAAGGGGTGTGCGCGGGTGTGTCACCGGCGCGTACCGTCGACGAGCTCAAGGGCTGCGCGATCGACTTCGCCTGTGTGGTCGACGGCATCGACCTGGACGCCGCGATCGGCGGCCGCGCCGCCTTCCGCATGGGGAGGTACGTGAAACTCGCCGTGCTCGCCGCGCGGGAGGCGGTCACCGACGCCGGGCTCGACCCGGCGCGGTGGGACGGCACCCGCGTCGCGGTGATCGTCGGCACCAGCAGCGGGGGCTCCACCTCGCTGACCGAGCAGGCTGTGGTGCTCGACCGGATGGGAGCCGGGGCCACCTCGCCCTCGGCCATCCTGCTCACCATTCCGAACATGCCCGCCGCCGAGATCGCGATCCAGCTGCGGGCCACCGGCCCCAGCATGGCCCCGTGCACCGCCTGTTCGTCCGGCGTCACCGCGCTGTCCGTCGCCCGCGACCTGCTGGTCAGCGGGCAGTGCGACATCGCGATCGCCGGGGCCACCGAGTCGATCGTCTACCCGGTCGCCATGGCGGGCTTCGCCCGGTCCGGTGCCGGAGCGCAGCGGGACGGTGACCCGGCCGGACTCTGCCGCCCCTTCGCGGCCGACCGGGCCGGGCTGGTCATGGGCGAGGGCGCGGCGGTCATGGTGCTGGAACGGGCGGACGACGCCCGAGCCCGGAGCGCGGTCCCGCGGGCCCTGCTTGTGGGAACCGGCGCCACCACCGACGCCCACCATCCCATCAGCCCGCACCCTTCCGGGCGGATCGCCCAGGCGGCGGTGCAGAACGCGCTGCGCGACGCGGGCTGGGCGGCCGAAGACGTCGACCACGTCAACGCACACGGCACGGCGACCCCGGCCAACGATGCCACCGAGGCCGCCCTGATCTCCCGCGTCTTCCCGCACCGGCCGCCCGTCACCGCCCCCAAGGGCGTCCTGGGGCACTGCATGGGGGCGGCCGGGGCGATCGAGGCCGGGCTCACCGTTCTCACGCTCCAGCGCGGCGTCGTTCCACCGATCGCCAACCTGGACGCCCCGGCGCCCGAGTTCGACATCGACTGC
This sequence comes from Streptomyces sp. NPDC058195, assembly GCF_042883525.1. Taxonomy (NCBI): domain Bacteria; kingdom Bacillati; phylum Actinomycetota; class Actinomycetes; order Kitasatosporales; family Streptomycetaceae; genus Streptomyces; species Streptomyces sp. NPDC058195. The sequence continues at coordinate 278,552 of NZ_JBHVVM010000003.1, read as the reverse complement.
GTCACCGGGCAACCGCTGCGGCAGCCCATCCGGCGGGCCGTCAGCCACTCCTTCGGATTCGGCGGACACAACGCCGTGATCGCTCTTCAGCGTCCGTAGGCATCCGGCAGGTGGTGCGACGGGGGCAAACCACCCGGCGTACCACCGGCCACACCCCGTGCACCACCCGGGGACGTACGGAACGGATCAGCGGCGGCGTCCCTGACCGAAGTCGCCGCCCATGCCCTTGCCCGGGATGTCCGCGCCGTCCGCGTAGTCGATCCGCTCCTTGCGGAGTTCGGCGGAGACCTCCTTCTGCTCGGTCACCTTCTTGGTCTCCATCCGGACCCGCTCGACGGGCACGGTCTCCTTGCGCGTGGTCGCGCGCTCCGCGTGCAGGGTCACCTCGACGTCCTGCTCACGGATGGGGGGATGCTGCGCCGTCGTCTTCTCGTCGGCGCGGAGCGGCTCCCGGATCAGCCGCACCTCTTCGTGCGACACGGGCACGGTCCGGGTCACGTTCTCCGTCACGACGTACTTGTGCAGGCGTGCCTTGCCGCTCTCGTACTCCTCGGTGCCGACGAGCAGCTGTTCCTCGGAGCGGATCAGCTCGCTCTTCTCGCCCGGTTCGGCGGCGGACCGCATCGGGCCCGCCCCGGCACCCGCCAGGGGGCGGGAGGTCTGCGGCGTCCCCGTGGTCTCGCGGTGCCTGCCCTGGCCTGCGCCGGGCATGTTGGGGCCGGTCATGGCGGTCCTCCTGTCGGATCCGGTGGTGCGACCGGTACCGGCCGCGCCCATGGCGGCGGTGCCTGTTCCGGCGGCGGTCGTGGTGCCCGTGCCCATCCGGCCGCGGGGCGGGGCGGTGGTGTTCCTGGGAAGGCCGTAATGGTCGTACAGCTCCTCCTCCTCGGCCACGGACAGATGCGCGTCCGCGTCCACCCGGGGCGCGTCCTTGACGCGGGCCTTCGGATGCGAGATGTGCAGGTCGGAACCCACGTGGCGGGCCCCGGCCAGCGGAACGAAACTCTCCTTCATGCCGAACAGGCCGGTCTTGACCGTGATCCAGTCCGGCCGGCCGGTGTTGTCGTCGACGTACACCCGTCCCACGGTGCCGACCTTCTCGCCGTGGGTGTCGTACACCGTCAGGCCGTCGAGCTCTCCGGAATCCGTGAATCCGTCAGCTGCTGCCATGACCGATTCCTCCTCCTCCGGGCGCGTCCTGGGGCTGGGGCCGCCAGGGGAGGCGCGTCCGTGTTCCATCGCGCCTCACCCGGATGGACGCTGCAACCGCCCCAGCGGCGGCCCTTGCCGACCGCTGCCCGCGAGGTCCGTGCTCACTGCGCGCGACGGTCGTGGGCACTCCAGCGCCGTATTGCGCCATTCGGGTGAGTGCGGCGGTCGCCACCGGCCGGTGGGCGGCGGTTGCCCGGCTCTGCCAGGGGCGGGGTACGTTGGCCTCCCTCACTGATCCGGCGGCGGGGACCGCCGGCCGCAGTCCCGCCGAGCCACCGGGAGTACCCCATCCGTACCGTACGCAGCCTGCTGCCCGGACAGCGCGGTGAACTGCTCGCCCGGCACGAGGACGGGGCGGACCTGCACCATCTGGTGTGGCGGCTGGGCCCGGGGTGGCGCGTCTGCGGCAGCGCGGTGCTCGGCGGCGGCCTCGGCCCGCGGGAGTGGATCCTCAACGCCCAGGTCCCCGGCGGCTATCCGCGCATGGACCCCGACCGGCACCTCGCCGAGATCGCCGCCGCCGAACGCCTCACCGGCCCCGGCGCCGGGCTGATGACGGCAGCCGACGTGACCGCGTACACCGTCGCGAGCGACGGCGGGGTGACCGCGACCGCCACCTGCGGTCTCGGGGTGCGCGGCTGGGCCGCCGCTCCGGCGGAGGGCACCGGCGGCCCGCTGCCGCCGGGCACGGTCAACATCGTCGTCACCGTTCCCGCGCCGCTCTCCGACGCGGCGCTCGTCAACGCCGTCGCCACGGCCACCGAGGCGAAGGTGCAGGCACTCCTGGACGCGGGCCTCGACTGCTCGGGCACCCCCACGGACGCCGTCTGTGTCGCCGCCCCGTCCCCGGGAGCCGCGCCCGCCGAACCGTTCGCGGGGCCCCGCTCGCGCTGGGGCGCGCGACTCGCCAGGGCCGTGCACGCTGCCGTACGCGAAGGCGCGCTCCGGCAATCCTGAGAGGCCACAGCGCCGCGCGCCGCCCCCGGCCCGGCCGACGAAGGGAGCCCCTTATGCCACCGAGCGCCGCCGACACCACCCCGAAGCCGCCCGTCGTCGCCGTCCTTGGCACCGGGATCATGGGCGCGGCGATGGCCCGCAGCCTGCTGAGGGCCGGGATCGAGGTCCGGGCCTGGAACCGCACGGCGGCCAGGGCGGCCCCGCTCGCCGCCGACGGAGCCACCGTCACGGCCACGGCCGAGGAGGCCGTACGCGGCACGGACATCGTCCTCACCATGCTGAAAGACGGCCCCTCCGTCGCCGCCGCGCTCACCGCCGCGTCCGCCGGACTGCGCCCCGGCCAGATCCTGCTCCAGAGCTCCACGGTCGGGCTCGACGCGTCCGACGCCCTGGTCCGGTGCGCCGCCGACCTGGGCCTGGTCTACCTCGACGCACCGGTCTCCGGCACCCGGCAGCCCGCCGAAGAGGGCGCGCTGACCGTCTTCGTCGCCGGTCCCCGCGCCGTGCGCGGGCAGGTCGGTCCCGTACTGGACGCCATCGGCCGCCGGACGGTCTGGGTCGGCGAGGAACCGGGCGCCGCCTCGCGGCTGAAACTCGTGGTCAACACCTGGGTGATCAGCCTGGTCAACAACATCGCGGAATGCCTCGGCCTGGCCGAGGGACTGGGCGTGGACCCGCGGACCTTCCTCGACGTGATGAAGGGCGGCCCGATGGACTCCGCCTACCTCCAGGGCAAGTCGGCCGCGCTGCTCGCCGGGGACCTGACCCCGAGCTTCGCCCTGTCCAACGCTCTCAAGGACAGCCGCCTCATCCTGGACGCGGCGCGGGCCTCGGGGGTGCGGCTGGACCTGATCGAGGCGTCGGCCGAGCGCTTCGCCCGCGCGGAGGCGGCCGGTCACGGCGACGAGGACATGATCGCCACCTACTACGCGGGCCGCGCTTCGCGGCCGGACGCGGACTGATCACGGCGTACCGCTCCGCAGCCGGGATCACTCCTCCACGAGCATCCCGCTGCGGAGCTTGTGCAGGATCCTGCTGATCAGCCGGGAGACGTGCATCTGCGAGATGCCGAGCTCCGCGCCGATCCGGGACTGCGTCATCTCATGGCCGAAACGCATGTCGATGATGCGGCGCTCGCGTGCGTCCAGGCAGTCCAGCAGCGGTGCGAGCGTGTGCAGGTTCTCGACCGTCTCCAGGGCGGGATCGGGGGCGCCCAGCACTTCGGCGAAGGTGCGCGTCGGCGCGTGGAGCCGCCCCGCGTCCGACGGGTCGGCCGGTACGTCCAGCGAGCCCGCCGCGTATCCGTTGGCCGCGACGAGGCCCTCGGTGATCTCGTCCTCGGTCAGCCCCATCCGCTCGGCCAGTTCCTGGACCGTGGGCTCCCGGTCCAGCTCGGTCAGGAGCGACTCCTTGGCCCGCGCGAGGTCGACCCGCAGCTCCTGGAGGCGGCGCGGGACGTGCACGGCCCAGGTCGTGTCGCGGAAGAACCGTTTGATCTCCCCGGTGATGTAAGGGACCGCGAAGGAGGTGAACTCGACCTCGCGGGACAGCTCGAACCGGTCGATGGCCTTGATCAGTCCGATGGTGCCGACCTGGATGACGTCCTCCATGTCGCCGCCGCCCCGGTTGCGGTACCGCCCCGCGGCGAACCGTACGAGCGAGAGGTTCATCTCGATCAGGGTGTTGCGCGCGTACTGATGGGCGAAGGTGCCCTCCTCCAGGGTGTGGAGGCGGCCGAAGAACAGCCTGGACAGGGCGCGGGCGTCGGCGGGGGCGACCCGCCCCGCGTTCTCGATCCACGGCAGTCCGCCGATGTCCTCGGCCGGTGTGGCAGCCGGTCCCGGGCGGGCACGCTCCGCTCGCTCCGCACCGGCGGTCCGCGCAGTGTGCGCCCTCATCCCGTCACGCTCCCCTGGTCGTAGCCCGTGAGGTGTATGCACCTGCCCCCGGACGCGGAACCCATGCGGACGGATCGGGGACGAGCCGTGCCACGTGCCGCCGGATGGCCGGGAATCGCCGTGAGAGCCCGTCATCTCTCCGGACGGGCCCCGCAGACAGCGCAACCGCCCCACCGGTACGGGGGAGCCCGGTGGGGCGGTCGTCTCCCAGACTGCCACAGCCGAGGGGCCGTGGGGGCCGACCGGCGGATATGCGGCGGTAGTTGAGTCGAAATCGACGGTACCGGCCGACGGGGGAGCCGGTACCGAAGGGGCGGGCCGGGCTCCGCCCCGGGGAATACCCGGACGGCCGGGAGACTTGCCGCTTTCTGTGGTGATCGGCACGGCCGGGCGACCGGCGCCGTGCGGGAAGAGAGAGGAAGCCCATGCCCAAGGCGTATGTGTTCACCCGCTACGGCGGTCCCGAGGCGGAGGCCCTCGTCGAGCAGGACGTGCCGGTGCCGGGTCCGGGCCAACTGCTCGTCGCGGTCCGGGCGGCCGGAGTCAACCCGGTCGACTGGAAACTGCGTGCGGGTTACGTCAGGCCCGGCAGCGAGCCGCAGTCCCTCCCCGCGGTGCTCGGCAGCGAGGCCGCCGGAGTGGTCGAGGCGACAGGCCCGGACGTGTCGGGCTTCGCGATCGGCGACGAGGTCTTCGGCAATCCGGTGACCGGCGGCTACGCCGAGTACACCCTGATGCCCGTCGGCGTGGCCGCGCACAAGCCGGCCGGCCTGTCGTTCACCGACGCGGCGGCGCTGCCGGTCGCGGCCGCCACCGCGTACGACGGCATCCGCCAGCTCGGCCTCGCACCCGGCACGACCCTGGTGATCACCGGCGCCGGTGGTGGGGTGGGCACCGCGGCGGCCCAGCTCGCACGGCACGGCGGTGTGCGGGTCATCGGCGTCGCGAGCCCGGCCAAGAAGGACTTCGTCGAGTCTCTCGGCGCGGTGCACGTCGTGTCCGGCCCCGGATTCGCCGGGCGGGTGCGGGCGGCGGCCCCCGACGGGGTGGACGCGGTCTTCGACCTGGTCGGCGGCGACACCCTGCGCACGGCGGCCACCGTGCTCGACGACCCGGCCACGCTGATCAGCGTCGGGGACAAGGAGCTCGTGGTGGAGCTCGGCGGCGCGGCCGTCCGGCGGGCCCGCAACGCGGAGGTCCTCCAAGCGCTGGCACGGCTCACCGAGGAGGGAGTGCTGCGGACCCGTGTCGACCGGATCTACCCGCTCGCCGCGGCGGGCGACGCGCTGCGCGCCGTGGAGCAGGGGCACGCACGCGGCAAGACCGTGATCGACGTGGTGGCATGAGCGCGCCGGAGGCCGTGACGGACGGCACACACCCGTTGGACACCATGGACGGCACCCATCCGCTGGACAATCCGGTCCGCGCCGCGCTGAGCGGACCGCACGCCCGGTTCGCCGAGCGCCGCGGCCGGATCCTGCGCTACCCGGTGGACGTGGCGCCGTGGGTCGCGCTGCCGGACGTGCCGGAGGCCGGGGACTGGGCGGACGCGGCGGCACTGGCCGGACCCGGTGGCGCCATCAGCATCACCGCCTTCCGCGAGCCGCCGCCGGACGACTGGGAGACCTTCTTCCATGTCGACGGCGTCCAGCTCGTCGACGCCGGGGTCGTGACGGAGCCCTTCCCCGGGGCCGTACGCCTCGGACCCGCCGATGTGCCCGAGATGCTCGCCCTGGTCGAGCGGACCCGGCCGGGCCCGTTCCTGCCCCGCACCGTGGAGCTCGGCACCTACCTCGGGATACGGCGCGAGGGTGTGCTGGTCGCCATGGCCGGTGAACGGATGCTCCTGCCGGGGTGGTCCGAGATCAGCGCGGTCTGCACCGACGTGTCCGTCCGCGGACAGGGGCTCGGCACCGGACTCGTGCGCGCCGTCGCCCACGAGATCAAGGAACGCGGCGACACGCCCTTCCTGCACGCGGCCGCCGAGAACACCGGCGCCGTCCGGCTCTACGAGTCGATGGGATTCACGCTCCGCCGCCGGACATCCTTCCTCGGGGCGCTGGTTCCGAAGCGGCGGCCCTCCGGCTCGTCGGGCTCCGGCGGCGATGGCCCCGCGACGGCCGCGCGCTGATCCCCGGCAGCGGTCTCCGGCCCGCGGGCTCTTGGCCCGGGGTGTCCGCCCGGTCAGGGCCGGACACCCCCTCAAGCCCCGCCGGACCGCGGATCGGGACCTTCGGCGCGGCCTGAGAGGCCCTAGGACTCGTGTGCGGACCCCCGCCCGCCGGGTGCACTGGTACGGAGTGCCGGCACCGGGTCGGCGGTTCCCGGGAGGAGTCGGCCGTGACGATCGGGCTTCAGCGCCTGCTTGCCGCACGTGGAGCGCTGCTCCCGGGGGCGGACGCGGGGGAGGAGACCGTACGAGCGCCACGGGTCCGTAGCTCCGTTCTGTTCGGCGGCCTGGCCCTGCTGACGGCCATGGTCGTGCTGCTGGACATCCAGACCGGTGAGGAACTCCGTCTGGTGCCGCTGCTGGTGGTGGTGCCCGCCCTCGTCTCCGTCTTCGGGACGATCCGGCAGACCGCGGGCGTATCCGTACTGATCATGCTCGTGGTCACCGGATCGCATCTGTCGACCGGCGGCACGCGCGGGGACGTCCTCACCGGCATCTCCTTCACCGTGCTGGCCTGCTGCCTGGGGATCGGGGCCTGCGTCCTGCGCATCCGGCACGCCACACAGATCGCCCGGCTGCGCTCCGCCGCCGTGGCGCTCCAGCGCCAGATCCTGCGCCCGCTGCCCATCCTGACCGACCAGGTTCTCGCCCACGGCATCTACATCCCGATCGAGGAGGACCGCCTGGTCGGCGGTGACATCTACGAGGTCGTCCAGTCGCCGTACGGCACCCGGGTGATCATCGGGGACGTCCAGGGCAAGGGCGTCGCCGCGATCGGGGCCGGTTTCGCCGTGCTCGGGGCCTTCCGCGAGGCGGCGATCCGCGAGCCCGTTCTGACCGGGGTGGTCGACGCCCTGGAGGACGCGGTCGCCCGGCACAACGTGTTCTCCGCCCAGACCGGGGAGGCCGAACGCTTCGTCACCGCCCTGGTGCTCGGCTTCGACGGGAGCGACCGGGTCGAGACCGTCAATTGCGGCCATCTGCTGCCCCGGCTGCTGCACGAGGGGGCGGCCGGGCCCGCACCACTGCGCCACACCTCCGTGCCGCTGGGCCTGGCGGAGCTCAGCCACGAGGGCAGGGTCGCCGAACGCCTGGACTTCCCGCCCGGTGCCACGCTGCTGCTGTTCACCGACGGGGTCACCGAGGCCCGCGATGCCTCCGGAGCCTTCTACCCGCTCGACGCCCGTCTGGGCCGCTGGGCGCACCGGGCGCCGTACGACGTGCTGACGGCGCTCGACGCCGACCTGGACGCCTTCTCCGACGGGGTACGGCGCGACGACATCGCCGCGCTCGCCCTGCGCAGGGCGGTGGCCGACGATCCGGGCTGGCCCGGCCCGACCGGACACGGCGCCCGCCGGGCCGCCGAGGTCTTCGGCGGCCGGTAGCGCGCCGGGAGAAACGCACAGCCGCCCACTTGAATGTCCCATCGAGACGTATGTCGCGATGGGACATTTTTTGGGTGTACGGTGCACGTATGGATCCGGAACGGAAGAGCCCGCAACGGCGGAGCCGCAAGGCCCGCAGAACCCGGGACGCGCTGGCGCAGGCCGCCTTCGAGCTGGTGCTCGACCGTGGCCTGAGGAACGTGACGGTCGAGGAGATCGCGGAACGCGCGGATGTCGACCGGCGCACCTTCAGCCGGTACTTCACGAGCAAGGAGGCCGCGGTCCTGGACTCGATCCGGGGCGACGGCGACCGGATCAACGACGCCCTGCGGGCCCGCCCGGCCGGCGAGCCCCCGCTCACCGCCTACCGCAAGGCTGTGGAGGACTGGCTGGAGGACCCCGCCGCACCGGCCTGGCACCGGCGCGAGCGGATCTTCGAGCTGGTCGTCCTCGCCGAGCGGGAGCCCACCCTCTACGCGGCGTTCCACCACATCCGGGTGGACGCGCAGGGGGAATCGGTCACCATCCTCGCGGACCGGCTCGGTGTCGATCCGTGCCACGACCTCCGCCCCGCCGTCGCGGTCGCCGCGGGTGCCGGGGCACTGCTCGCGGCCCAGGTGGCCTGGGCCCGCGCCGGCCGGCCGGACGACCTGCCCCGACTGATCGGGCAGGCCTTCGACGCCCTGGCCGGGGAGCTGCTCACGCGGTCTCCCGGCGGGCGGGCGCCACACAGCACCACGGAAGAAAGCAGAGACTCATGAGCACCACCCCCACCGAGCAGGAGTTCACCGGCCGGACCGCCCTCATCACCGGCGGCGCCTCCGGAATCGGCCTGGCCCTGGCCCGCCGACTGGCCTCGGGCGGCGCCGCTGTCGTCCTCGCCGACTACGACGAGGCGGGCGCCCGCGAGGCCGCCGCCGAACTGGAGAAGGCCGGGGCCAGGGCCGCCGCCGTCGCGCTGGACGTGACCGATCCCGTCTCCGTCGAGGCGGGTGTGCGCTTCGCCGTCGACTCCTTCGGCGCCCTGCACCTCGCCGTCAACAACGCGGGCATCGGCGGCCCCAGCAACCCCACCGGCGCGTACGCGGTCGAGGACTGGGACCGGGTCGTGGCCACCAACCTCAGCGGCGTCTTCTACTCGATGCGCTACGAGCTCCCCGCCATCGTCGCGGCGGGCGGCGGTGCGATCGTCAACATGTCGTCGATCCTCGGCACCAACGGCTTCGCCGGTTCGCCCGCGTACGTGGCCGCCAAGCACGGCGTGGTCGGCCTGACCAAGACGGCGGCCCTCGAATACGCGGCGCAGAACGTCCGGATCAACGCCGTGGGCCCCGGCTTCATCGACACCCCGCTGCTCCGCCACACCGACAGCGCGGCCCGCGAGCACCTGGTCTCGCTGCACCCGGCCGGACGGCTCGGCACGGCCGAGGAGGTCGCCGAGCTGGCCGCCTTCCTGCTCTCCGACCGCGCCTCCTTCGTCCACGGCAGCTACCACCTGGTGGACGGCGGCTACTCCGCCTCCTGACCGGCGCACAGGGCAACGGGGCAACGGGGGCGATCCATGGAAACCAGGAACGTGAGGAGAATCCCATGAAGGCCGTCCAGTACCGCACCGTGGGCGCGGCGCCCGAGGTCGTCACCGTGCCCGACCCGGAGCCCGGCCCCGGCCAGGTGCTGCTGAAGGTCACCGCCGCGGGCGTCTGCCACTCCGACATCGCCGTGATGAGCTGGCCCGCGGAGCAGATCCCGTTCCCGCTGCCGCTCACGCTCGGGCACGAGGGCGTGGGCACCGTCGCCGCCCTCGGTGACGGGGTGGGCGGGCTCGCGGTCGGCGACGCCGTCGCGGTGTACGGCCCCTGGGGCTGCGGCACCTGCGTCAAGTGCGCCGAGGGCAAGGAGAACTACTGCCTGCGTGCCGCGGAACTCGGCATCGCCCCGCCCGGACTGGGCGCGCCCGGCGCCATGGCGGAGTACATGATCGTCGACGACCCGCGCCATCTGGTGCCGCTCGACGGCCTCGACCCGGTGCAGGCCGTGCCGCTCACGGACGCGGGCCTGACCCCGTATCACGCGATCAAGCGCTCGCTGCCCAAGCTGGTTCCCGGCGCCACCGCCGTGGTCATCGGCACCGGCGGACTGGGGCATGTGGCGATCCAGCTGCTGCGCGCCATGACGGCCGTACGGGTCATCGCCCTCGACGTCTCCGAGGACAAGCTCGCCCTCGCCCGCGAGGTCGGCGCCCACGAGACCGTCCTGTCCGACCGGGACGCGGCGGCGAGGATCCGGGAACTCACCGGCGGGACGGGCGCCCAGGTCGTCCTTGACTTCGTCGGGGCGCCGCCCACCGTCGCCACCGCCGGGGCCGCGGCCGCGATCGACTCCGACGTCACGATCGTCGGCCTCGGCGGCGGCGCGCTGCCGGTCGGCTTCGGCACGCTGCCCTACAACACCACGGTGACCTCCCCGTACTGGGGATCGCGCGCCGAACTCGCCGAGGTGCTCGACCTCGCCCGCGCCGGATCGGTCCGGGTCCACGTGGAGACGTACACCCTGGACGAGGCACCGCTCGCGTACGAGCGACTGCACCACGGCAAGATCAACGGCCGCGCGGTCATCCTTCCCCACGGCTGACCCCGCTCACCGGGGGCCCGTCCGTGCGGGCCCCCGGCTCACCGTGTGGCGACCAGCGGCCGCAGCGCGGTGCCGCGCAGCCGGAGCACCGCCGGAGCGCAGCGCCGCGCCACGGCCGTCAGCGGCCAGGCCACGAGCACCCCGGTCACCAGCGCGGCCAGCACGTCGTGCGGGTAATGCACACCGATCCACACCCGGGACGCCGCCATCAGCGCGGTGGCGGTCACCGCCGCCGCGCCGAGCCGGCGGTCGGCCAGCCAGACCGCCGTCGCCGCGGCTGCCGCGATGGCCGTGTGATTGCTGGGGAAGGACCAGTCGTTCAGCGCCGGGCAGGCTTTCACCGTCACGACGTGGAGGGTCTGGCAGGGGCGCTGCTCGTGGAAAGCCGACTTCACCACTTCGTTGGCGAGGAAGGCGGCCACCACGATCACCGGGGCGCTCAGCGCCATGGCGGTGCGCGCCGGGTCGCCGGAGCGCGAGCGCCACCACGAGAGGAGCATCAGCAGGGCGAACAGGGCCAGCCCGTACTCCGACCAGAGGCGGACGGCGGTGTCCAGGGCCGCGGGGGAGTGCCGCGCCAGCTCCGTGACCCAGGTGTAGAGGCCGCCGTCGACCGAGGCGGCGGTGGAGGCGAGCCGCATCAGCTGTGGTCCCCTTCTGCTCCCGCGGCGCGCCGGTTACGGGAACGGAGCAGTTCGGCGGCGAGCGGGATGAGGGAGACCACGACCACGAGCGCGACGATCGGCAGCAGATAGCGGTCGACGTCCGGCACCGAGGAACCCAGGGCGTAGCCCGCCAGGACCAGGCCGGCCGTCCAGAGCACCCCGCCCGCCACCTGCCAGAGCGTGAACACCCGGGCCGGCACGTTGAGCGCCCCGGCCAGGGGGTTGAGCACCGTGCGCACCACGGGGACGAAGCGGGCCAGCACGATCGCCCGCGCGTGCCCGTATCTGCCCAGCAGCTCCTCGGCGCGGGCGGCGCCCTCGTGCAGTCGCCTGGCGCGGCTGCGGGCGAGCAGGGCCCGCCCGCCCCGTCTGCCGATCCAGTACCCCGCCTGGGCGCCGAGCAGGGCACCGGCCACGGCGGCGATCAGGACCTGGGGCAGCGACAGATGCGCCGGGCCGTGGGTGCCGGAGACGCAGAGCAGGCCCGCGGTGAACAGCAGGGAGTCGCCGGGCAGGAAGAAGCCGACGAGCAGTCCCGTCTCGGCGAAGAGCACGACGGCGATGCCGAGCGCGCCGAACGCCCCGAGCAGCGACCCCGCGTCCAGCGGGTTCACCGCCAGCGGCACGGACGCCAGTGAGAATACGGACACGGTGGCGGGTCTCCCATAATGGTGAGCGGGCGGCCCGACGGAACGCCCGGACTGACTACAGTGACGTAGACGGTCTACATCACTGTAGACGCCCGATGGGGGAGGAGAGTTCCCATGTCCCAGGTGAAGGGGATATCGAGCGGAGAACCCGGCCCCCGCCCGCACGGCGAACGGTCCCTCCGACCGGCCCCGGACACCCCCCGGCAGGCCCCCGCGCCCGCCCCCGCGCCGGAACGCAGGCCCGCCGGAGAGCTGGAGTCCACGATCCTGGCGGCGCTGTGGGCCGCCGGAACCCCGCTCACCCCCGGCCAGGTCCAGAGCGCGATCGGCCCCTCCCTCGCCCGCACCACCGTGACCACGATCCTGTCGCGCCTGTACGAGAAGGGCACCGTCGCCCGCAGCCGTGCCGGCCGGGGCTTCGCCTACACGCCCACCGAGGACGAGCCCGGACTCACCGCCCGCCGCATGCACAGCGAGCTGCGCAAGCAGGAGGACCGCGGCACCGCCCTGGCCCGGTTCGTCTCGCAGCTCACCGACGAGGACGAACGGCTGCTCCGGGGGCTGCTCGACGGAGAGGCCCCATGATCTATGCCGTCTGGATTCCGCTGCTGATGCCGTTCCTGGCGGTGCCCGCGGCCCGTCGCCTGGCCGACGCGCTGACCCCCGTACGTGCCGTGCTGCTGCTCACCGTGACCGGCGTCGGCCTCGCGTTGTGCGGCCTGATCACCCTGGTCCTGCTCGTGGTGCCCGGCGCGACCCGGCTCTCCGTCGTCCATGCCCTCGCAGAGCTGGTCCGCCCGCTCGCCGGGGCCGCCCCGGCCGCCGCCGTACCCCTGTCAGCCGGGGCGCTGGCCCTGCTGCTCACCTGCGCCGTCGCCGTCACCCGCGCCGCCCGCCGCCACTGGAGGGAGCTGGGCGCGGCCCCGCCGTCTGACGGGCCGGTGGACGGTGAGCTGACCGTACTGCGCGACAGCCGCCCCGACGCGTACGCGCTCCCGGGCCGCCCCGGCACCCCCGGCCGGATCGTCGTCACCACCGGGATGCTGCGCGCCCTCGGCCCAGCCGAGCGCGAGGCGCTGCTGGCCCACGAACGCGCCCATCTCGTGGGCCGCCACCACCTCTTCGCCGCCGTCGCCGAGGCCGCCGCACTCTGCCACCCCGCGCTGCGCGCCCTGTGTGCCCCCATGCGGTACGCCCTGGAGCGCTGGGCCGACGAGGCGGCCGCCTCGGCCGTCGGCGACCGGCGGATCGCCGCCCGCGCCATCGGCCGGGCCGCGCTCGCCACCCGTGCCGCCGCAAGCGCCCCATCGCCCCGCCCGCCAGCCGCGCTCGCCGCCGTGGCCGGTCCCGTACCGCGCCGGGTCGCCGCGCTGCTCGGCCACGGCTCCGTACGTCCCCGCACGGGTCGTGCCGCGGCCGCCGTACTGCTGGTCTGCGTGGCCGTCTCCGGTGCCGCCGCGCTCGACGCGACGAGCGATCTGCACAGCGGCATCGAGGCGGCCCAGAGCGGCCACCGCTGACCTCGCGGGCCGGACGGTCCCGGTCAGCTCGCGGCCGGACCGTCCGCCAGCCGCTCCCGTAGCCGGTCGAGGAAGACCCGCTGCCCGGCCACCAGCCGCCGCGCCGCCTCCTCGGGCGTGCACCAGGCGAACCGGTCGATCTCCGGGAACTCCCGCAGCACCCCCGACCCCCGCGGCCACTCCATGGTGAACGTCCCCGGGACCGCCGATGCGGCGTCGGCCTCCGCCTCCAGCGCCCACACCGTCACGGTCTTGCCGCCGGACTGACGGCACTCGCCGAGCGCGATCCACGCCCCGTCCGGCGCCGGGTGCCCGAACTCCTCCCCGAACTCGCGGCGCGCGGCCGCCGCGGGCTCCTCGCCGGGGCCGTACTCCCCCTTGGGGACCGACCACGCCGCCTCGTCCCGGCGAGCCCAGAACGGGCCGCCCATGTGCCCGATGAGCACCTCGAAACCGGTCCCGCCCGTACGGCGGAACAGCAGCAGACCCGCACTGCGCCCGGTGCGCCCCGGTGATGGCATGCCGTCAAGTCTGCGCCCCGGCCACGGCGGACCGGCGCCGACGACACTCCCGGTCGTTGATCATTTCCGTCATCGGTCCGACGCCGCCTGTTCGCCGTGAGGTCCCCGATGCCCCCTGGTGCAGCGCCCCGGGCCCGGCCATGCTGTCCGCCGGACATGCCCGCCGCCCGCACCGGGCCGCGCAACCATCGGGATCCCAGGAGGACTTGTGGGCCTTGGCACAGTCGGCACACCGGCCGGACCGCGCGGGAGGGCGGTGAGACGGCCCCGGGCCGCCGCCCGTCCGCTGGTCCTCCTCGCTACGGCGTCCGCCCTGACGTTCGGCCTGATCTCGCCCGCACGCGCGGCCCCGGACGCTGATCCGCGTCCCGCCACCACCGCCGAGATCCTCCGGCCCGTCGCCCCGCCACCGGCGAGCAACGCGGCGGGCGCGGCGCCCCGGGCGGTCGCGGACGGCGACGGCATCGAGACCGCGCGTGCCTCGCGCCCCGTGGCCCCCGGGGTCCGGCTCGACTCCTACGACCGGCTCGAATCCGACAAGTGGCTGCGGATCGACCACCTCTCCGTCGACCTCGCGGGCAGTGGCGTACGCGCCGACTACCTCTCCTCCGGAAAGGTCTCCGAACGGCGCCCCGTCTCCGAACTCGCCGCCCGGCACGACGCCGGTCCCGGCCGCCGGACCATCGCCGCGATCAACGCCGACTTCTTCGACATCAACCAGACCGGCGCCCCGGAAGGGATCGGCATCAAGGACGGCGTTCCCGTCCAGTCGCCCGCACCCGGGGTGAAGCGGGCCGTCGGTATCGGCCCGGACAGCGCGGGCCGCATTCTCGACCTGTACTTCGAGGGAACACTCACTCTGCCCTCCGGGCAGCGGACGCTCGCCGCGTACAACGCCGCCAATGTGCCGTCCGGCGGCATCGGCGCGTACACCCCGGCCTGGGGCAGCGCCGACCGGGCCCTCACCGTGGACGGCGCGAAGCCGGTCGCCGAAGCGGTGGTACGGGAGGGCAGGATCGTCTCCGTGACGGACGCGCCCGGATCGGGGGCCGTCCCCGACGGCACCACCGTCCTGCTCGGCCGGGAGGCCGGGGCCGTCGCGCTCGGCGCCCTCGAACCGGGCGACCCGGTGTCCCTGGCCTACCGGGCCCGCACCGACTCCGGAGCCGTACCGCGTACCGCCGTCGGCGGCCGGGAACTCCTGGTCGTCGACGGCGCCGCACAGAACCACGACGGAGAGGGCAACAACACCGCCGCGCCCCGGACCGCCGTCGGCTTCTCCAAGGACGGCCGCACGATGCAGATCCTCACCGTCGACGGACGGCAGGCCGACAGCGGCGGCGTCACCCTCACCGAGCTCGGTCTGATGATGCGTGAGGCCGGTTCGTACAGCGCGCTCAACCTGGACGGCGGCGGCTCCTCCACCCTGGTCGCCCGCGTGCCCGGCAGCGACGCGCTCCAGGTGGAGAACAGCCCGTCCGACGGCAGCGAGCGCACCGTCCCCAACGGCCTCGCCCTCACCGCCCCCGACGGCAGCGGACGCCTCAAGGGCTACTGGGTCCAGCCCCGCACCCCCGCCGCCACCGCGCCGGGCACCGACCCCGTCAGGGGAGGTCACCCCGACCGGGTCTTCCCCGGCCTCACCCGGCGCCTCACCGCGACCGGCTACGACGAGACGTACGGCCCCGCCCAGGGCGCCCCGCGCTGGAACACCACGCGCGGCTCCGTCGGGACCGTCGACGGCGACGGGCTCTTCACCGCGCGCGACGCAGGCACCACCGAGGTGCGCGCCCAGCACGGACCGGCCCGCGGCGCCACCACTCTGACCGTTCTCGACAAGCTGGCCCGCCTCCAGCCCACCACCCGGCGCGTGGGCCTCGCCGACGCCGGGGCCACCGGCACCTTCGGCATCGTGGGGCTCGACGCCCACGGAACCAGCGCTCCCGTCGAGCCGCGCGACCTCGCGCTCGACTACGACCATGCGCTCTTCGACATCCGCGACGACGGACAGGGCGCGTTCACCGTCACCTCACGCACCGGCTCCGGCGCCGGACTGATCAGGGCGACCGCCGCCGGGACCACCACCACCCTCGCCGTCAGCGTCGGCCTCACCGAGCAGGCCGTCTCCTCCTTCGACGACGCCGCGTCCTGGAAGTTCAGCCAGGCACGGGCCGACGGATCGCTGACGGCCACCCCCGACGGCCGTACCGGCACGGGACTGGAGATCGACTACGACTTCACCCGCTCCACCGCCACCCGTGCCGCCTACGCGGCCCCGCCCCAGCCGGTCACCGTGCCCGGCCAGCCCCAGTCGTTCAAGCTGTGGATCAAGGGCGACGGCAACGGCGCCTGGCCGACCCTGCACCTCAAGGACGCGGCGGGCACCGACCAGTTGCTGCGCGGCCCGTACGTCACCTGGAGCGGCTGGCGCCAGGTCACCTTCGACGTGCCGCCGGGTGCCGCCATGCCCCTGTCCGTCTCCCGCTTCTACCTCGCGGAGACGGCCGCGGCCAAGCAGTACACGGGCGAGGTCGTGATCGACGAGCTCACCGCCCAGGTGCCACCCACCGTCGAGCTGCCCGAACAGGCGGCTCCCGCGGACCCGTTGATCGATCCGGCGGCCGTGACCGAGCGCCGGGACTGGCGGTTCGCGGTGATGTCCGACGCCCAGTTCGTCGCCCGCGACCCGGACAGCGCCATCGTCACCCAGGCACGGCGCACCCTGCGCGAGATCAAGGCGGCCGACCCGGACTTCCTGGTGATCGCCGGGGACCTCGTTGACGAGGGATCGCCCGCCGACCTGGCCTTCGCCCGCCGCGTCCTCACCGAGGAACTCGGCGACGCGCTGCCCTGGTACTACGTACCGGGGAACCACGAGGTGATGGGCGGCCGGATCGACAACTTCGTCGGGGAATTCGGGCCCGCCCAGCGCACCTTCGACCACAAGGGCACCCGCTTCGTCACGCTCGACACCTCCAGCCTCAGTCTGCGCGGCGGCGGCTTCGCCCAGATCCGGCAGCTCCGCGCCCAGCTGGACGCGGCGGCCAGGGACCGGAGTGTCGACTCGCTGATGCTGGTCGAGCACGTCCCCCCGCGCGATCCGACCGTGCAGAAGGGCAGCCAGCTCGGCGACCGCAAGGAGGCGGCCCTGGTCGAGCGCTGGCTCGCCGACTTCCGCCGTACGACGGGCAAGGGCGCGGCCTTCGTCGGCGGTCACGTGGGGGTCTTCCACGCCTCGCGCGTCGACGGAGTGCCCTATCTGATCAACGGGAACTCCGGCAAGGCCCCGGCAGGGCCCGCCGGTGACGGCGGCTTCACCGGCTGGTCACTGGTGGGCGTCGACCGCGTCGGACCGGGCGCGCAGGCAGCCGCGCGCCAGCGGCCGTGGCAGGGCGGGCCCGACTGGGTCTCCGTCCAGACCCGCGCGCACGTCGACGCGCTGCGTATCGACGCGCCGCCGGTGATCCGCGCCCACAGCCGGACGAAGGTCACCGCGACCCTCACCCAGGGCACCCGCGAAGTCCCGGTCGGCTTCCCGCTGGCCGCGGACTGGACCGGCTCCCCGAACGTCGTCATCGGCGACGCGAACGGGCCGGGACGCCACCGCACGGCGGTCCTCGACCCGGCCACCGGCATCCTCACCGCGCAGCGGCCGGGCACCATCACCCTCGCCGTGACGGTCAACGGCACGACCCGGCAGGTGCGGATCAGGATCGTCGCGGCCGAGGCCGCGAACGCCGCCTGACGGACCGCAGGGGCCCTACGGACGGGGCCGCCCACACCCTCACCCGGTGTGGGCGGCCTTTGGCCTACAGCTTGCGGTACGCGTACGCCTCCGACGCGGCGGCCGCCACCGCCTCGATGCCGCCGCCCGCCGACGCGGTGACCACGGCGGCCACGGCGCCCTCCACGAACGGCGCGTCCACCAGCCGGGAGCCGTCCGGCAACTCGTCTCCCTCGGCCAGCATCGACTTCACGGTGAGCACCGCACTGCCCAGATCGACCAGCAGCGCGACACCCGCGCCGGAGTCCACCGACCGGGCGGCCTCGGCGATCAGCTCCGCACTCGTCCCGAGCCCGCCCCCGGGAAGCCCGCCCGCGGCGGCCACCGGAGCCGTGGCACCGCCCGCCGCCAGCCCCCTGGCCAGCTCCGCCACGGACTCGGCCACCGGGCCGCTGTGCGAGACCAGCACGATCCCGACCTCACCACCGGCACTCATGCCGCACCCCCGGCCGTGTCGGCCAGCGCGGTGATCAGCAACGCCGCCGAGGTCGCCCCGGGGTCCTGGTGTCCGATGCTGCGCTCGCCCAGATAGCTCGCCCGGCCCTTGCGGGCCCGCATCGGCACCGTCGCCAGCGCCCCCGCGTCGGCCGCCTCCCGAGCAGCGCCGAACGAGGTGCCGAGCGCCTCGGCGGCGGGCAGCAGCGCGTCGAGCATCGTCTTGTCCCCGGCCTGCGCCCCACCGAGCTGTGCCACCGCCGCGACGCCCTCCCCCAGGGCCTGGGCCAGATCCTGTTCCGTCACGGCGGGGGCGTCGCCCAGGGCCTTGCCGGTACGCCGCAGCAGCGTTCCGTACAGCGGGCCGGAGGCGCCGCCGACGGTCGAGATCAGCTGGCGTCCGGCCCGCGTCAGTACCGCCCCGGGGGTCTTCGGCGGCTCCTCGGCCAGGGCGGTGGTCACCGCGGCGAATCCGCGCCGCATGTTGCTGCCGTGATCGGCGTCCCCGATCGCGGCGTCGAGGTCGGTGAGACGGTCCGCCTCACGGCTGACCAGGTCCGTGGCCCTGGTCATCCAACGGTGGAAGAAATCGGCGTCGAGCACATGATCTCCTTGTCGCTGCAGCAGAACGGCGCGGGGGCGGGACGGTCGGATCAGCGGCCCCAGCGCAGCGCGGGCGTCTCCACCGGCGCGTCCCAGAGCCGCAGCAGTTCCTCGTCCGCCTGGCAGAGCGTCACCGAACAGCCCGCCATGTCGAGCGAGGTCACATAGTTCCCCACGAGCGTACGAGCCACCGCCACGCCACGCTCGGACAGCACCCTGTGCACCTCCGCGCCGAACCCGTACAGCTCCAGCAGCGGTGTCGCGCCCATACCGTTGACCAGGACGAGCACCGGGCCGTCAGGCCGCAGATCGTCCAGCACCGCGCCCACCGCGACGTCCGCGATCTCCCGCGAGGTCATCATCGGCCGCCGCTCCCGCCCCGGCTCGCCGTGAATGCCGATGCCCAGCTCCAGCTCGTCCGGCGGCAGGTCGAAGGTGGGGGAGCCCTTGGCCGGGGTGGTGACCGCGGCCAGCGCCACCCCGAAGCTCCGTGACGATGCGTTGACCTGCCGGGCGACGGCCGCGACCCGGTCCAGCGGGGCGTCCTCCTCCGCCGCCGCTCCGGCGATCTTCTCGACGAACAGGGTGGCGCCGGTGCCCCGCCGCCCCGCGGTGAAGAGACTGTCCGTCACCGCTACGTCGTCATTGACCAGCACCTGCTCGACCCGTACGCCGTCCTCCTCGGCGAGCTCCGCGGCCATCTCGAAGTTCAGCACGTCGCCCGTGTAGTTCTTGACGACGAACAGCACCCCCGCGCCGCCGTCGACCGCTGCGGCGGCCCGCACCATCTGGTCCGGAACGGGCGACGTGAACACTTCCCCGGCGCAGGCGGCAGCGAGCATCCCGGGCCCGACGAATCCGGCGTGCAGGGGTTCGTGGCCGGAACCGCCGCCGGAGAGCAGCGCCACCTTCCCGGCCACGGGCGCGTCGCGCCGCACCACGAGCCGGTTCTCGACGTCCACGGCCAGCTCGGGGTGGGCGCCCGCCATACCGCGCAGCGCGTCCGCGACCACGGTCTCGGGGGTGTTGATCAGCATCCTCAACGCATTCTCCTGGGGTGTCGTGTCGATCGCGCCGACCTGGGCGGTTCGCGAACGGCGCGCCGGGTGCCGCTCAGACTCCGGCCGCGCGCGCCGCCCCGTACACCTCGGCGGCCACGTCGATCAGCTCCGTGGCGTCGCGCGCGGTGCCCTGGAGGTCCAGCAGGATCTCCGGGACGCCCGTGGCGGCATGGGCCACCAGATCCTCCACGATCTGCGCCGCATTGCCGTGGAAGGGCGCGCGGTCCGCCCCCGTAACCGCTTCGGTGCTGTAGCGGGCGTTGGCCCGCAGGCAGACGCCGAGCGGCCGTTCCCGGCCACGCTGGGCCGCCACCTCCTGGATCCTTTCCCACTGCTCGGCCAGCCGGGTGGCGCCCATGGACACCGGCAGCCACCCGTCCGCCCGGTCGACCAGGCGGCGGGTGGCCCGGGGGCTGTTCGCCGGAAGATAGACGGGGATGGGGCGCGCCGGCTTCGGGCCGACCACGGACGGGGCGATGGTGGTCAGCTCGCCGGTGTACGCGACCGGGTCGGGGCCCCAGACGGCCGCGCACACGTCGAGCAGTTCGTCCAGGACCGCGCCGCGCTTCTCGAAGGGGGCGACCGAGGCGGCCGCGTACTCGTCCAGGGACCAGCCGGTGCCGAGGCCCGCGACCACCCGGCCACCGCTCGCGGCATCGAGCGAGGCGAGCGCACGGGCCAGCTGGAAGGGGACGTGCAGCGGGGCGACCAGCACGCTGGTGCCGAGCCGCGCCCGGCTCGTCGCCCCGGCGGCCAGCGCCAGCGTGATCAGCGGGTCGGCGACACTGCGGTACTGGTCGGGCCAGGGCAGACCCGGAACGCCGTACAGCCCCTGCGTGGCAGGCTCGGGGAAGAGGATCCGCTCGAAGACCCAGAGGCTCTCGTAGCCGATGTCCTCCGAGGCACGGGCCACGGCGGCCACGTCGCGGCCGATGTCGTACTGCTTCATCTGCGGAAGACCGAGGCCCAGCGAGACCGGCATGTGCGCACTCCTTCTGAAGGCAGTCGGGCAACCACCGTATGCCACCTGCCTGTTGGCCGCCGTGCGGCCGGGGCGGAGCGTCCCGGGGCGGCCCCGTCCGCCCCGGCGGCGGCGCGCCGTGCGGCGGGGGCGGAGCGGTTCGCCGCGGGCGAAAGCAGGGCCCTGTCGAGTCCGGGGCGGTCACGAGATATCTTGATGTCAAGCAATGTTGCAGACGTGGAGCGGAGCACAGGGTGACTGACTCGACCATCATCTATACACACACCGACGAGGCCCCGGCCCTGGCGACGTATTCGTTCCTGCCGGTCATCCAGGCGTACGCCTCGACGGCGGGGGTCAACGTCGAGAGCCGCGACATCTCGCTGGCCGGGCGCATCATCGCGGGCTTCCCGGAGCGCCTGGAGGAGGGCCAGCGCATCGAGGACGCGCTGGCCGAGCTCGGTGAGCTGGCCAAGCGCCCCGAGGCCAACATCATCAAGCTGCCCAACATCTCGGCCTCGATCCCGCAGCTGAAGGCGGCCATCGCCGAGCTCCAGGCGCAGGGCTACGCGCTCCCGGACTACCCGGACGACCCGCGGACGGACGAGGACAAGGACGTCCGCGCGCGCTACGACAAGGTCAAGGGCAGCGCGGTCAACCCCGTCCTGCGCGAGGGCAACTCCGACCGCCGTGCCCCCGCCTCGGTCAAGAACTACGCCAAGGCGCACCCGCACCGCATGGGCAAGTGGTCGGCCGACTCGAAGACGAACGTCGCCACCATGGGCGTCGACGACTTCCGCTCCACCGAGAAGTCCGCGGTCATCGGCGAGGCCGGTTCGCTGCGCATCGAGCTCGCGGGCGACGACGGCAGCACCACCGTGCTGCGCGAGTCGGTCCCGGTGCTGGAGGGCGAGGTCGTCGACGCCGCGGTCATGCGCGTCGCCGCGCTGCGCGAGTTCCTCACCGCACAGGTCGCCCGTGCCAAGGCCGAGGGCGTGCTGTTCTCCGTGCACCTCAAGGCCACCATGATGAAGGTCTCCGACCCGATCATCTTCGGCCACGTGGTCCGCGCCTTCTTCCCGAACACTTTCGCGAAGTACGGTGATGTGCTCGTCGCGGCCGGTCTCTCCCCGAACGACGGCCTCGGCGCCATCCTCAAGGGCCTGGACGCGGTGCCGCACATCGGCGCCGAGATCAAGGCCGCCTTCGAGGCCGAGCTGGCCGAGGGCCCCGCGCTCGCCATGGTCGACTCGGACAAGGGCATCACCAACCTGCACGTGCCGAGCGACGTCATCGTCGACGCCTCCATGCCGGCCATGATCCGCACCTCCGGCCACATGTGGGGCCCGGACGGCCAGGAGGCCGACACCCTCGCGGTGCTGCCGGACAGCAGCTACGCGGGCGTCTACCAGGTCGTCCTCGACGACTGCCGCGCCCACGGCGCCTTCGACCCGTCGACCATGGGCTCGGTCCCCAACGTCGGCCTGATGGCGCAGAAGGCCGAGGAGTACGGCAGCCACGACAAGACCTTCGAGATCCCCGCCACCGGTACGGTGCGGGTCCTCGACGGCAACGGCGATGTCGTGCTGGAGCAGGTTGTGGGCGCCGGTGACATCTTCCGCATGTGCCAGGCCAAGGACCTGCCGATCCAGGACTGGGTGAAGCTCGCCGTCACCCGCGCCCGCGCCACCGGCGCCCCGGCCGTGTTCTGGCTCGACGAGGACCGCGCCCACGACGCGCAGCTGATCGCCAAGGTCAAGACGTACCTCGCCGACCACGACACCGACGGTCTGCAGATCGAGATCATGTCCCCGGAGAAGGCCACCGCCTTCTCGCTGGAGCGCATCCGCCGCGGCGCGGACACCATCTCCGTCACCGGCAACGTGCTCCGTGACTACCTGACCGACCTGTTCCCGATCCTTGAGCTGGGCACGAGCGCGAAGATGCTCTCGGTCGTCCCGCTCATGAACGGCGGCGGTCTGTTCGAGACGGGCGCGGGCGGCTCCGCGCCCAAGCACGTGCAGCAGCTGGTCAAGGAGAACTACCTGCGCTGGGACAGCCTGGGCGAGTTCTTCGCGCTCGCGGCCAGCTTCGAGCACCTCGCGACCACCACGGGCAACGCGCGCGCCAAGGTGCTCGCCGACACGCTCGACCGCGCGACCGGCACCTTCCTCAACGAGGACAAGTCGCCGAGCCGCAAGCTGGGCGGGATCGACAACCGCGGCAGCCACTTCTACCTGGCCCTGTACTGGGCCCAGGAGCTGGCGCGGCAGACCGAGGACCCGCAGCTCGCGCAGTCGTTCGCCGATCTCGCCAAGACGCTGGGCGAGCAGGAGCAGACCATCATCGACGAGCTGATCGCGGTGCAGGGCTCGCCCGCCGACATCGGTGGCTACTACCAGCCCGACCCGGAGAAGGCCGCCGCGGTCATGCGCCCGTCGGAGACCTTCGTCCGGGCCATCGCCTCCATCGGCTGACCGAACGCCTGACGAAGCACCCCCGGAGAGGGGGCACCTCCAGGTGCCCCCATCCCTACCGCCCCGGCCGGCATCACGCCCGGCCGGGGCGGCTGCGTGTGCGCGGGAGGCCGGGCCCGCGCGACACCCGTTCACGGTCCCGCACCGCCCCCTGTCGGGTGAATGTCGCGCGGCGGCGGGCGGGCGGGGCCCGCTCGGCGGGCCCACGGCTGATTTGCTGCACCTGTAATCCGGCGTGACGCGCGCGGGGGGAGCCCGTCGGCCGTCGCGGCGGCGGAAGCGCCCCACGGGTCACCCGCGAGCGACGACCGAAGGAGCGTCCCGGTGACGACGACGGGCACAGCAGGTGCGGCCGAGGAAGAAGCGGAGCACGCCGACGAGCCGCCGGTCCGCGTCAGGGAACCCGGCAACGCCGTCGTCACCTGGCTGACCACCACCGACCACAAGACCATCGGCAGCCTCTACCTCATCACCTCCTTCGTCTTCTTCCTCGTCGGCGGCGTGCTGGCCCTGGTCATGCGGGCCGAGCTGGCGCGCCCCGGACTGCAGTTCCTCTCCAGCGAACAGTTCAACCAGGCGTTCACCATCCACGGCACGATCATGCTGCTGATGTTCGCGACGCCGCTGTTCGCCGGATTCACCAACTGGATCATGCCGCTCCAGATCGGTGCGCCCGATGTGGCGTTCCCGCGGCTGAACGCGTTCGCGTACTGGCTCTACCTCTTCGGCTCGCTCATCGTCGTCGCGGGCTTCCTCACCCCGCAGGGCGCGGCGGACTTCGGCTGGTTCGCCTACTCCCCGCTGACCGACTCGGTCCGCTCGCCCGGCATCGGCAGCGACATGTGGATCATGGGGCTGGCCTTCTCCGGGTTCGGCACGATCCTCGGTTCGGTCAACTTCATCACCACGATCATCTGCCTGCGCGCCCCGGGCATGACGATGTTCCGGATGCCGATCTTCGTCTGGAACGTCCTGCTGACCGCGGTGCTGGTCCTGCTGGCCTTCCCGGTTCTCGCGGCGGCCCTGCTGGTGCTGGAGGCGGACCGCAAGTTCGGCGCGCACGTCTTCGACCCCGCCAACGGCGGCGCACTGCTGTGGCAGCACCTCTTCTGGTTCTTCGGCCATCCGGAGGTGTACATCATCGCCCTGCCGTTCTTCGGCATCGTCAGCGAGGTCATCCCGGTCTTCAGCCGGAAACCGGTCTTCGGCTACATCGGCCTGGTCAGCGCGACGATTGCCATCGCCGGTCTCTCCGCGACCGTCTGGGCGCACCACATGTTCGTCACCGGCGCGGTGCTCCTGCCGTTCTTCTCGTTCATGACCTTCCTCATCGCGGTGCCGACCGGAGTGAAGTTCTTCAACTGGATCGGCACGATGTGGGGCGGCTCGCTCTCCTTCGAGACCCCGATGCTCTGGTCGATCGGCTTTCTGGTCACCTTCCTCTTCGGCGGCCTGACCGGCGTGATCCTGGCCTCGCCGCCGATGGACTTCCACGTCTCGGACTCGTACTTCGTCGTCGCCCACTTCCACTACGTCGTCTTCGGCACCGTGGTGTTCGCGATGTTCGCCGGATTCCACTTCTGGTGGCCGAAGTTCACCGGCAAGATGCTCGACGAGCGGCTCGGCAAGATCACGTTCTGGACGCTGTTCACGGGCTTCCACGGCACGTTCCTGGTGCAGCACTGGCTGGGTGCCGAGGGCATGCCGCGCCGCTACGCCGACTACCTCGCCGCCGACGGCTTCACCGCGCTGAACACGGTCTCCACGATCTCCTCGTTCCTGCTCGGCCTGTCGGTCCTGCCGTTCCTCTACAACGTGTGGAAGACCGCCGCATACGGCGAGAAGGTCGAGACCGACGACCCGTGGGGCTACGGCCGCTCGCTGGAGTGGGCGACCTCCTGCCCGCCGCCCCGCCACAACTTCACCACCCTGCCACGCATCCGCTCCGAATCCCCGGCCTTCGACCTGCACCACCCCGCGGTCCGCGCGCTCGACGAATCCCGCAACCGCCCGCACCCCGAGATCCCCGGCCTCCCGGGGGACGGACCGGCCTGAACGCCCGGACGGCCCCGGCCGCCGTCGTCCGTCCGCCGTCCCCAGCAGGCGAACTCCTGGCCGACTCGTCAGGATGAGTGACGACGGGCGCGTGCGAGGGGAGGGGCAGGCGAACGGACGACCGTACAGGCCCGAGAAGGGACGAACACCGTGGCACGACCCAGGATCCTCGTTGTCGGCGCCGGATTCGCCGGAGTGGAGTGCGTGCGCCGCCTGGAACGCGGGCTCGCCCCGGGCGAGGCGGACATCGCGCTCGTCGCCCCGTTCTCGTACCAGCTCTACCTCCCGCTGCTGCCGCAGGTGGCGGCGGGCGTGCTCACCCCGCAGTCGGTCGCCATCTCACTGCGCCGCAGCCGCAAGCACCGCACCCGGATCATTCCCGGCGGGGCCATCGGAGTGGACCCCCAGGCGAAGGTCTGCGTCATCCGCAAGATCACTGACGAGATCGTCTACGAGCGCTACGACTCCATCGTGCTCAGCGCCGGAAGCGTCACCCGCACCTTCGACATCCCCGGCCTGCTGGACCACGCGCGGGGCATGAAGACCCTGGCCGAGGCCGCCTACGTACGCGACCACGTGATCGCCCAGCTCGACCTCGCCGACGCCAGCAACGACGAGGCGGAACGGGCCTCCCGGCTGCAGTTCGTGGTGGTCGGCGGCGGCTACGCGGGCACCGAGACCGCCGCCTGCCTGCAACGCCTCACCACCAACGCGCTCCAGCAGTACCCCCGGCTCGACCCGAAGCTCATCAAATGGCACCTCATCGACATCGCCCCGAAGCTGATGCCCGAGCTCGGCGACAAACTGGGGCAGAGCGCCATGGAGATGCTGCGCGCCCGGGGCATCGAGATCTCGCTCGGCGTCTCGATCGCCGAGGCGGGCCCGGAACAGGTGACCTTCACCGACGGACGCGTGCTGCCCTGCCGCACCCTGATCTGGACGGCGGGCGTCGCCGCGAGCCCACTGGTCACCACGTTCGACGCGGAGACCGTACGCGGGCGGCTGGCCGTCACCTCCGAGATGAGCCTGCCCGGCTTCGACGGCGTCTTCGCCCTCGGCGACTGCGCGGCCGTCCCGGATCTGAGCAAGGGCGACGGAGCGGTCTGCCCGCCCACCGCGCAGCACGCCATGCGCCAGGGCCGCAGGCTCGCCGACAACCTCATCGCCACCCTGCGCCACCAGCCGATGAAGCCGTACATCCACAAGGACCTCGGGCTCGTCGTCGACCTCGGAGGCAAGGACGCGGTCTCCAAGCCGCTCGGCGTCGAGATGCACGGCGTCCTCGCCCAGGCCGTCGCCCGCGGCTACCACTGGTCCGCGCTGCGCACCAACGTCGCCAAGGCGAGGGTCATGACCAACTGGGTGCTCAACGCCGTCGCGGGCGACGACTTCGTCCGCACCGGCTTCCAGTCCCGCAAACCGGCCACGCTGCGCGACTTCGAGTACACCGGCTCCTACCTCACCCCCGCGCAGGTCCGCGAGCACGTCGCCACGCTGCACACCCGCGCCTGACCTCGTGCCGCTCCGTCCCGCGCACCACGGCGCGCGGGACGGAGCACGGCAGGATCAGCCCTTGGCCGTCTGCGCGGGATCCCGCTCGACCACCGGGTCCAGGACGGCGTCGATCTCCTTCAGCAGCTCCGCGTCGAGCGTCACTCCGGCCGCACCGACGTTCTCATCGACCTGCTCGGGCCGGGAAGCGCCGATGATCGCGGCCGATACGTTCGGATTCTGCAGCACCCAGGCGACCGCGAGCTGCGCCATGCTGAGCCCGGCGGCGTCGGCGAGCGGCCGCAGCCGCTGCACCCGCTCCAGCACCTCGGTGCGGAGCCAGTCGGCCACCATGCCCGCGCCGCCCTTGTCGTCCGTGGCCCGCGTGCCGGCCGGAAGCGGCGCACCGGGCCGGTACTTGCCCGTCAGCACGCCCTGGGCGATCGGCGACCAGACGATCTGACCGATGCCCAGCTCCTCGGAGGCGGGCACCACCTCGCTCTCGATCACCCGCCACAGCGCCGAGTACTGCGGCTGGTTGGAGATCAGCGGCACCCGCAGCTCACGGGCCAGGGCGTGCCCGGCGCGGAGCTGGTCGGCGTTCCACTCCGACACCCCGATGTACAGCGCCTTGCCGGACCGGACGACATCGGCGAACGCCTCCATCGTCTCCTCCAGCGGAGTCGACTGGTCGTAGCGGTGCGCCTGGTACAGGTCCACGTAGTCGGTCTGCAGGCGGCGCAGCGAGTTGTCGATGGACTCCATGATGTGCTTGCGGCCGAGCCCCCGGTCGTTGTG
Source organism: Streptomyces sp. NPDC058195 (assembly GCF_042883525.1). Classification (NCBI taxonomy): domain Bacteria; kingdom Bacillati; phylum Actinomycetota; class Actinomycetes; order Kitasatosporales; family Streptomycetaceae; genus Streptomyces; species Streptomyces sp. NPDC058195. Next base: position 251,278 of record NZ_JBHVVM010000003.1, on the reverse strand, counting down.
CCCGGTACCGGTCGGGAAGTAGACCTTGGTGAACACCTCAAGCCCCTCGCGGCGCTCACCCTTCAGCGCCCGCCCCAGTACGGCCTCGGCGCGGGTCTCGGCGTACACGTCCGCGGTGTCGAAGGTGGTGATCCCGGCGTCCAGCGCGGCCCGGATGCAGGCGACGGCCGCCTCCTCCTCGACCTGGGAACCGTGCGTGAGCCAGTTCCCGTAGGCGATCTCACTGATGGTCAGGCCGCTGCGGCCGAGTCGGCGGAACTCCATGTGGCTGCTCTCCCTGTACGCGTGAGGTGCGGATCATGTGGTGGCCCGGCCATGCTAGTGCGCCGGGCCGGTTCCCGCCCCGGGGACGGTGCGCCGGACGGCGCGGAGGAAGGCCGCGTTGCCGGGGGTGCGGCGGAGCCGGTCGAGGAGTGTCTCCAGCGCGTGGTGCGGATCCCTGCCGTGCAGGGCCCGGCGCAGTCCCCGCACTGCGCTCAACTCGCCTTCCGGGATGAGGAGTTCCTCGCGCCGGGTGCCGGACGCCGGGATGTCGACGGCCGGGTGGACACGCCGGGCCGCGAGATGACGGTCGAGCCGCAGCTCCATGTTGCCGGTGCCCTTCAGCTCCTCGAAGAAGTAGTCGTCGGCGCGGGATCCGGTCTCCACCAGAGCGGTGGCCAGGATGGTCAGGGAGCCGCCCTCCTCGGCCTGCCGCGCGGCACCGAAGAGCCGCTTGGGACCGGACAGGGCCAGCGCGTCGACGCCGCCGCTGAGGGTACGGCCGCCCGCCGCGCAGGCGGTGTTGTGGGCGCGGCACAGCCGGGTGAGGGAGTCGAGCAGGACGACGACGTCCCGGCCCTGCTCGACCAGCCGCTCGGCACGGGCCACCGCGAGTTCGGCGAGCGCGACGTGCTCCTTCGCGGGCCGGTCGAACGTCGAGGCGAACACCTCGCCCCGCACCGAACGGCGCATGTCGGTGACCTCCTCGGGGCGTTCGTCGACCAGCACCACCATCAGATGGCACTCGGGGTGGTTGGCGGCGACGGCGGCCGCGATCTGCTGGAGCAGCACCGTCTTGCCGGTCCTGGGCGGTGCGACGACGAGCCCGCGCTGCCCCTTGCCGATCGGCGCGACCAGATCGACCAGACGCATCGCGACGCCGCCGGACGGGGACTCCAGCCGCAGCCGCCGGTTCGGATGCAGCGGGGTGAGGTCGCGGAAGCGGGGACGGTCACCAAGGGCCTGCGGCGGAAGGCCGTTGACCCGCTCCACGGCGGACAGGGCGCGCGGCTGCTCGCAGCGCCCTGTGACGGCGTCGCCCCGGCGCAGTCCATGGCGGCGGATCAGGGCAGCGGGGACCGCCACGTCGCCGGAGGAGGGGAGGCCGCCCCGGACGCGCAGCGCGCCGTCCCCCCGAGGGGTGAGGTCGAGCAGGCCCGTGATCTCCTCGGTCGCCGACTCGGCGGTCAGGAGAGGGAGTTCGATCGTGCTGGTCATGGTGGGTGGTCCTTTCGCGGACAGGGCGAAGCGGAGGGCCGGACGGCATGGGCGGAAGAGAGCACGCCCCGCGCGACGGGCGGGAGAAGCCCGGACGGAAAACCGGTCCGAACTGGGGGAGGTGGTACGCGGAGCCGGATCGTCGGCCGGAAAAGGACGGCGCGGCGGCTTCGACAAGAGATGAATCAGCACCGGCGCCTCCGAAAGAGGCGGACACAGGTGCTGCTCGCACCGTACCACAGCCTTCAGGCGGTGGGTACGGGACCGGGGCCCCCGATATCCGGTTGCCGTGGTGTGCGCCGGGTGATGTGGTTCTCCGGGCCACCGGCCCGCTGGCCCGTCCCGAGCTGCGCCCCGGCGCGGAGGAGTCACCTTGTCGCTACGCCTCACCGCACTGACCGACCCGGACCCGTCCCCGGGCAGCCGCCGCCTGGCCTGGCTCGCCGCCGACTCCTCGGGTGTTCCGCTCGGCTCGGCGTTCCTGCGCGTCCACACCCGCGAGGGGCAGGACCACCTCGCCGAACTGGAGGTCCAGGTGCATCCGGCGGAGCGCCGCGCGGGCATCGGCTCACGGCTCTTCGACACCGCCGTCGCCGCCGCCCGCGCAGCGGGCCGACGCAGCGTCCTCGCGCAGGTCCGGGCCGGGTCGCCGGGCGACGGCTTCCTGCGGGCCAGGGGAATGCGCACGGTGCTGACACTGACCTACGTACGGCTCGCTCTGGCGAAGGCCGACACCGAGGCCCTGCGCCGGGCCGTCGGGCGGCCGCATCCCGGCTACCGGCTCCTCTCCTGGGACGGCACCGTTCCCGGCGAACTCGCCGACACCTTCGCCCGGTCCCGCCGCGCCATGGACGACATGCCCATGGACGACACCGACTTCGGCACGGTCGTCTGGGACGTGGACCGGGTCCGTTCCGCCGCGGCGGCCGTCGCGGCCCGCGGTGATCTGCTCCACACGGTCGTGGCGGTCGACGCATCGGACGGCACGATCGTGGGCTTCACGGAACTGGTCGTCCCCGGCGGCGGAACGGGCGACGCCCAGCACTACGGCACCGGAGTCCTCCCCGAGCACCGGGGGCACGGTCTCGGCGCGTGGATGAAGGCGTGCTCCATCCTTCAGGCCAGGGAGAACCACCCCGCCCTCGAAGGGCTGCTGACGGACACCGCGGACAGCAACACCCACATGCGGCGCATCAACGACGCGCTCGGCTACGAGCCGACCCATCAATCGCTCGAGTACCAGCTCGACCTCTAAGGGCTGTCGCCGCACGCCCGCCAGGGATGACGGGACAGCCCGTAGCGTGACGTGCCGGAGAACCCGGTCGTGAGGGACCGCGCAGTCAGGTGCGGGGCGGGCGGGCGGGACCGGCGCGGGCTTCGTGATCGTGGAGTTGCCGCGCTCGGTGAGCACCAGAGGCGTGTGCCTGTGCTGCCAGCAGGGCTGACCGCCTCCGCTCCGACTGCGTGACGCGGCGCCCGGCACCGCCACGCACCTGCGACCCGCGAGACGGCCGAACGCCCAGGGTACGAAGGCGAGTTCGTCAAACGCCCTTCAGAACACGATCGAGTGCCGCCCGGCCCGCAGGTCCCCAGTTCGGCTTGCCGCCGGGAAGGCCCCGGTCCCCGTTCTGTCCCATGAGCATCAGGAAGAGGCTCTTCAGGGCGGCCAGCCCGCGGGCGCGCCGGATCGCCGCCTCGTCCGCATGCGCGTACACGTCGAAGAACCGTGAGGCCGTGCCCGCCGGTAGCAGCACCCATGCGGCGGCGAGGTCCCACGCCGGGTCGCCGGCGAACAGGCAGCCGAAGTCGACGATGCCCGAGAGCGTTCCGTCCGAGACGACGACGTTCGCGGGATGGAGGTCGCCGTGCACCCACACCGGCGGGCCCTGCCACGCGGGGGCCGCTACGGCGTCGTCCCAGACGGCCCGGACGTCAGCGGCGCCGGAGCCGATCGCGTCGGCGTCGACGGAGTTGAAGAACTGGTCGAAGTCGTCCGCGCAGTCCCTGGGGTGAGCGCCGCGCTCCGTACCGGCCGGTGCGTCGGCGGGCGCTTCCACGTGGAGCGCCTGGAGGAAGCCCGCCAGCGTGTCGGCCGCGTGGGCGCCGCGGCTGATCGTGCCGTGGTCCAGCGGCTCGCCGGAAACCCACGTCATCACGGTCCAGTGCTTGGGAAAGCGCTCGGACGGCTCCCCGAGCCGTACCGGAGTCGGAATCGGCAGCGGCAGCCGCGGAGCCAGCACGGGCAGCCACCGCCGCTCGTTGAGCTGGAGCTCCGGGGTGGGGTCCTTCCGCTGCATGCGCACGGCCAACTCGTCCCCGAGGCGCCACATCTGATTGCCCCAGCCACCCGCCACCTCGCGGAGGGCCAGCCCCGCAAGGTCCGGATGCTGCTCCCGCAGGAGGTCGCGGACCAGGTCTGCGGTGATCTCGAATTCGGTCATGCGAAGCCACAGTACCGAGTCGGCGGTCGGAGCACCTCTCGCTCACCGGATCGCCTCGCGGCGAACGCCCCTCACTGACGCGGCTTCGGAGAGCCGCAGGCCAGAAGCATGGGGGCGGACCAGGCGTACAGCACGACGGGGTTGTCGGTGCGGTGCGGCACCCCGCGGTGCCCGTCCTTCTGAGGACTTTGGTGTGCCTCATGAGACACACCAGGCATCAGGCCGTGGCAGTCGCGGCGCTTCTTGCGCTGTGGTGACTTTCCGCGAGCCTGAGCAGGGGATCCGCTTCGAATGGGGCGGCTGACGGCCGGGGTCTGGACGCCGACGCGGGTCCTGGCCTGTACCGGCCGAGGACCCGCGCGGGCCGTGGGGCGGGGGTCAGCTCGGCTGGTCGCCGGTGTACCGGTAGATGTCGCCCGCGCTGTTGACGTGCCACGCGGTGCCGTCGGCGCCGGCGGCGATGTCGGTGGCGGTGCCGGGGATCTTGATCCACGGGTTGGTGCCACTGGCGTCGTTGTTGGTGTACCGGTAAATGCTGCCGGCTGGGTCAACGCCCCACACGTTCGTCCGGGAGCCCACCGCGATGCGCTTCAGGCTGCCGGGGACGTTCTTCCACGGGTTCGCGCTGTCCTGGTCTCCGGTGTACCGGTAGACCTGGTTGCCGCTGTTGACACCCCACACGGTGCCGTCGGCGCCCGCGCCGATGTCGCTCAGCGCTCCGGGGATCTTGATCCACGGGTTGGCGTCGTGGTTCGTGTACCGGTAGATGGCGTTGGCGGAGTCCACCCCCCACACGTTCGTCCGGGAGCCCGCGTCGATGCGGACCAGGCTCCCGCTGATGCCGACCCAGTTCGTCGTGCCCTGGTCCCCGGTGTACCGGTAGATCTGGTTCCCTGCGTTGACACCCCATACCGTGCCGTCCGATGCGGCGCCGATGTCTCGCAGCGCCCCCGGGATGTTGATCCACGGGCTGCCGTCGTAGTTGGTGTACCGGTAGATGGCGTCTGCCGAGTTCGTACCCCACACCGTCGTCCTGGACCCTGCCGAGATGGCCGAGAGACTGCCCGCGACCTTCACCCAATCCGCCATGCCACATCACCTTTCGCGAACGGATACCGACCCGGCCATCTTCGGGAGAGGAGCGGTCTTCCAGAATCCGCGAATACCTGTCCTAAAACTGAACAGGCCAGTAAATCGATGTTTCCATCGCTGCCGCCGTGCGGGACGGGCGCAAGTGGGGCTTGGCCGGAGGCGTTTCGGCTGAAAGTGCTGTCCCACCCGCGAGGGTCGACACGCGCGCCGGTTTGTGCTTCCTGCCGGGACGTTGCCGTAGTCGGAGGCAGGTCCGGCAGGCCACTGCGTGCCAGTGGCCTGCCGGACAAGCGCCATGCCCGTGAGTGAATGTGCGCTTACTGTTGGTCATGGGAGGGTTTGATGCGTCGGCAGTGAGCCGTCCGGTGAGGGGGCACCATGTCCGAGATCAAGCCCAACGCCAAGGGCCAGGGCGAACAGGCCGATTGCCTCGGGACCAGTGGGCCGGAGCGCAGGCGCTCTTCCGGCATCCTCGGGTGCCAGGCCGGTGCGGACGCGGTGTATCCGGACGGGATGACGCCACCGGCCCGAGGGGTCGGCGGAGGCGTCCGCCGCCACTTCCACCACGACGTCCGGCCGTGTCGGGATGACACCGGGCAGTTCCGAACTGCCCCACCGCGCCGAGGACGTCCGTCCCTGTGACGGACGGGGCTGTCGGCTGGTGCGCGTACGGCCTGCACCGTGGCGAGGGTGACCAGTTCGGCATCGCTCGGGCGGGGCGTTGTGCCGAGCGGCGGGTGCCACGGCGCCAGGTCGGGATGATCCTCCAGCATGTCGTCGGTGGCCGCATAGAGTGCCGTAGCGAGGGTGTCCACGGCGTCACAGAACGGTCTTGGGCACCCTCGTCCCCGTCTCCTCAGGCACTTCTTGGACCACACCACCAGGAGGAACCAGTGTCAGACCCGCAACTGCTCACCCCCGAGGAGAAGCTCGCCGACGCGAAGAAGCAGCTGAGCCTCCCGCTTATCGTCGCGATCTGCGGCTCCACCCGCTTCATGACCCAGATGAACGAGGCCGATCTGCGGGAGACCAGAGCCGGAAACATTGTCGTCAAACCAGGCATTGACATGAAGTCGCCGCACCAGCTTTGGTCCGACCCTGTCGAGGCCGAAGCGCTGAAGGTCCGACTCGACGATCTGCACCGGGCGAAGATCCGGCTCGCTGATGAGGTGCTCGTAGTCGGTGACTACATCGGAGACAGCACCCGAGCCGAAATCGCCTACGCCCGGTCTCTGGGCAAGCCCGTGCGGTTCACGCACCCCGAAGTCGCCCCCGCTGCCTGACCGCCCGCTGCCACCTCGGCAACCAGGGCCGACGGCCCGCCGCCTGACCGTCTCGCGGTGGCTTCGGGAGCCGCCACCCCATGCCCTGCGCAGGCATCCCTTCGAGATTGCCCCCGTCGCGGATCCAGCCGCCCCGGTCGTGTGTCTGAGCGCGCTGCTCGGGCAGGTGGCCCGAGCAGCGCGCTCAGGGTTCCGCGCCGCGCACACGCTCACAGGGAGCTGATCCCGGAGCGGCGCCGGGTCGGCTGGCCCGGGGAACGGGCGTACGTGAGCACAGGGAGTTCCGGCTTCCGTGAAGGCGGCCGTGTGCCGACGGGGTGCCCGGTCCGGCTGGTCCGGAAGACGACGCTTCCGGAGGGGAGACGGCCCGAGCCCGTCACCTACCGCACGGCGACATAATCCCCGGTCGACGACTTCGCCCCTGAGGTGGAGTTCCCGTAGTACGTCCACCGCCATGTCCCCGGACCGGTGGCCTTCACCGTGGTCTTGAGCGCCCCCGTCCTGCTCGACGTCGCCTTCTTGACCGTTGTGTACGAGGAGGCGCCCGCCGCCTTGAACTGCAGGCTGACCGTTCGGCCCGCGTACCCCTGGTAGGTGTGGGTGTCCCAGTTCGCCCGTGTCACCCGCCCGGTCACGGTGATGGTCTTCCCCTTCACGGCCGGCTCCGGCGAGGCGTTGGCCGTGACGCGGGTGGCCCGCCTGATCTGCAACGGGAGGCCCTTGTCGTCGGTGTCGTGGGCGTCACCGGCGAGAAAGACCCGGGCGGCGGTCTGCCAGGTGCCGGCGTCCTCGTTGCCGAAGTCATGGCTCCGCGGATCGATGTACAGCCATTCCTCGAAGTCGCAGATTCCCTTCGCCCGGTCCACGACCTTGCAGTCGCTGGTGATGATGGCGCTGTGCACGGTGTCCCCGGTGTCGGGCTTCCCCCGGTAGGGGAACACCGTCGGCCCGAAGTCGTATCTGAGTCTGGTCGTCATCCGGAATCCCGCATGCACCTCGACCTCCTCCTTGACTCCGACCACGATCGGCTTCCCGCCGTTCACCGAGACCCGGGAGAAGGAGACGCCTCCCTCCACCGCCCCGGCCGGCACCGCCGCCACCCCGGTGAACACGACCGCCGCTCCACCGGCGACCACCGCTTTCCACATCGTCTTCCCCATCTTCGGACTCGTCCTTTCCCCCCGCAGCCCGGACCGAGCGCGTAGGCGTACCGGCCGGAGGTTCGTCCTCGCGGCTGACTGTGGGACAGGAGAGAGCCGTACGTGGTTGTACGCGGGTGCGGCAACGATTTGATCACCACGGCATCGCCCGGGTCCGTGTCCCGGGAGCGCCCCGACGGCTCCGCGGGAGGACCCGGTGATCAGCCTTGGCTCTCCTGCCCCAGCAGGGGGCCGGTCGCGCCCGGAATCGGAGCCTTCACCGAGCCGGGACTGTGCTCTGCCTCCACGCAAAACCCAGCGCGCCGAAACGTGTGTGCGAGACGCTCACGGGCGATACGGGCGATACGGGCGATACGGGTGACGCGGGTGAACTGGCGGGAAGCCGTCCGAGCCCCGGCAGGGACATCGGCATCCTCGGTGGGGGAACGCTCGGCCCCGTGCCTGGTTGCCACCGGGCACCGGTGGCCAGGACCCTGCCCCGGCCACCGGCGCTCCTCAGGGATCAGACGGTGCCCCGGAACGCGGCCAGGATATGTTCGGCCGCCGTCGTGGGCGTCAACTCGCCTTCACGTACCCGCTGTTCCAGCCCCGGAGTCAGGGAGCGTACCTCCGGGTGGGCGCGCAGGCTCTCCAGCAGTTCGTCCCGCACCATCGTCCACGTCCAGTCGACCTGCTGGTCCCGGCGTCTCGCGGTCAGCCGCCCGCTCGCGTCCAGGTGCGCGCGATGCTGTTCCAGCCGCTCCCACAGGGTGTCCAGACCGGTTGACTCGCGGGCGCTGCACGTGAGGACCGGCGGGGTCCACGCCGCGTCCGCCGGGTGCATCAGCCGCAGCGCACCCGCCAGTTCACGCGCGGCGGCGCGGGCGTCGCGCTCGTGCGGGCCGTCCGCCTTGTTGACCGCGATCACGTCCGCCAGCTCCAGGACGCCCTTCTTGATGCCCTGGAGCTGATCGCCGGTGCGGGCCAGTGTCAGCAGCAGAAACGTGTCGACCATATTGGCCACCGCCGTCTCCGACTGCCCGACCCCGACCGTCTCCACCAGCACCACGTCGTACCCCGCGGCTTCCATCACCACGATCGACTCCCGGGTCGCCTTCGCCACCCCGCCGAGCGTTCCGGCGGTCGGCGACGGGCGGACGAACGCCGCCGGGTCCACCGCGAGCCGCTCCATCCTGGTCTTGTCACCCAGGATGGAACCGCCGGTACGGCTGGAGGACGGGTCGACGGCCAGCACCGCGACCCGGTGCCCGAGCCCGGTGAGCATCGTGCCCAGCGCGTCGATGAAGGTGGACTTCCCCACCCCAGGCACTCCGCTGATGCCGATCCGCCGCGCGTTGCCCGCGTGCGGCAGCAGCTCGCGCAGCAGACGCTGGGCCAGCTCCCGGTGATCGGGGCGGAGGGACTCGACGAGCGTGATGGCGCGCGCGATGTACGCCCGCTTCCCGTCGAGTACCCCCTTCGCGTAACTGTCGATGTCGATCTTCACTGGCATCCGATCAGCCGCTCACGACGTGTGGCCGAGCGCGGCACCGAGCCGCGCCACCAGGTCGTACGCGGCATCGGGGATGACCGTGCCCGGCGGGAACACGGCCGTCGCACCCGCCTCGTGCAGTGCCTCGATGTCCTGTGGCGGGATGACGCCGCCCACCACGATCATGATGTCCTCGCGCCCCTCGGCCGCCAGCTCCTCACGGAGCGCCGGGACCAGCGTGAGGTGCCCGGCCGCCAGCGAGGAGACGCCCACGATGTGCACGTCCGCCTCCACCGCCTGTCGCGCCACCTCGGCCGGGGTCTGGAACAGCGGGCCGACGTCGACGTCGAAGCCCAGGTCGGCGAAGGCGGTCGAGATCACCTTCTGGCCGCGGTCGTGGCCGTCCTGGCCCATCTTGGCGACCAGGATGCGCGGTCGGCGCCCCTCGGCCTCCTCGAACCTGTCCACCAGTGCCCGGGTCCGGTCCACGGAAGGGGATTCACCTGCCTCGTTGCGGTACACACCGGAGATCGTACGGATCTGGCCGGCGTGCCGTCCGTACACCTTCTCCAGGGCGTCGGAGATTTCGCCCACGGTCGCCTTCGCGCGTGCCGCGTCGACCGCGAGCGCCAGCAGGTTGCCCTCCAGGCCCGGTCCAGGACCCCGCTCCGCCGCCGCCGTGAGCGCGCCGAGCGCGGCCCGGCAGGCCGGCTCGTCGCGCTCCGCGCGCAGCCGGCGCAGCTTCTCGATCTGCTGGGCGCGCACCGAGGAGTTGTCGACCTTGAGCACCTCGATCTGCTCGTCGCTCTCCACCCGGTACTTGTTCACCCCGATCACCGGCTGCCGTCCGGAGTCGATCCGCGCCTGGGTACGGGCCGCGGCCTCCTCCACCCGGAGCTTCGGAATGCCCGCGTCGATGGCCTGCGCCATGCCGCCCGCCGCCTCGACCTCCTCGATGTGCTTCCAGGCCCGGCGCGCCAGGTCGTACGTCAGCTTCTCCACGTACGCGCTGCCGCCCCACGGGTCGATCACCCGGCAGGTGCCCGACTCCTGCTGGAGCAGCAGCTGGGTGTTGCGGGCGATCCGGGCGGAGAAGTCCGTCGGCAGGGCGAGCGCCTCGTCCAGCGCGTTGGTGTGCAGCGACTGGGTGTGCCCCTGGGTGGCGGCCATCGCCTCCACACAGGTCCGGGTGACGTTGTTGAACACGTCCTGCGCCGTCAGCGACCAGCCCGAGGTCTGCGAATGGGTGCGCAGCGAGAGCGACTTGGCGTTCTTCGGCCCGAACTCCTTGACCAGCTTGGCCCAGAGCAGCCGGGCCGCCCGCAGCTTCGCGATCTCCATGAAGAAGTTCATGCCGATCGCCCAGAAGAACGACAGCCGGGGCGCGAAGGCATCCACGTCGAGCCCCGCGTCCCGCCCGGCCCGCAGGTACTCCACCCCGTCGGCCAGGGTGTACGCCAGTTCCAGATCGGCCGTCGCTCCGGCCTCCTGGATGTGATAGCCGGAGATGGAGATCGAGTTGTAGCGCGGCATCTTCTGCGAGGTGAACGCGAAGATGTCCGAGATGATCCGCATCGACGGCTTCGGCGGATAGATATAGGTGTTGCGGACCATGAACTCCTTCAGAATGTCGTTCTGAATGGTCCCGGCCAGTTTCTCGGGCCCGACGCCCTGTTCCTCCGCCGCCACGATGTACAGGGCCAGCACGGGAAGGACCGCGCCGTTCATCGTCATCGACACCGACATCCGGTCCAGCGGGATGCCGTCGAAGAGCTGCCGCATGTCGTAGATCGAGTCGATCGCCACGCCCGCCATGCCGACGTCGCCGGTCACCCGCGGGTGGTCGCTGTCGTATCCGCGGTGCGTGGGCAGGTCGAACGCGACGGAGAGTCCCTTCTGCCCGGCCGCGAGGTTGCGGCGGTAGAAGGCGTTGGACTCCTCGGCCGTGGAGAACCCGGCGTACTGCCGGATCGTCCAGGGCTGGTTGACGTACATCGTCGGGTACGGGCCCCGCAGATACGGGGCGATGCCCGGGTACGTGCCGAGGAAGTCGAGCCCTTCCAGGTCGCGCCCGGTGTACAGCGGCTTGACGGCGATGCCTTCCGGGGTCTCCCACAGCAGATCGCTGTCGGAACCACCGGTGGACTCCTTCACCGAAGTGCGCCACCGGTCCTCGGAGACCTCGGCGGCGCCGCCCGGACCGAGCTCGATGCCGGAGAAGTCGGGGATACGCATTACGCCACATCCATACGGTCGAGAAGGGAGGAGAGCACGGCCACCACATCGGAGCCCGCGAAGACGTACGCGTCGACACCGGCGTACTCGCCGGGCCGTCCGGCCAGGAACACCCGGCGGGCCCCCGCCGCGCCCAGCGCCCCGGCGACCTCCGCGGCCTGCTCGGCGTAGAGGGCGTCGCTGGAGCACAGGCACGCCACGGTGGCCCCGCTCGCCCGGAACGCCTCGGCGGCCGTCGCCGCGTCGACCGTGACCGGGTCGTGCACCGGCTCGATGCCGCCCGCCTGGAAGAGGTTGGCGGCGAAGGAGGCCCGCGCGGTGTGCGCCGCGGCGGGGCCCAGTGCGGCGAGGAACACCCTCGGCCGCTGTCCGGTCGCCGCGAGGTGCGCGTCGGACCGGGCGCGCAGCGCTTCGAACGCCTCGTCCCGCCGGACGCGGGGCAGACCGCCCGGACCGTCCGTCTCCACAGGCGCGGACTCGCGCTCCACCGGGCGCTCCGCCAGGTGCGGGAACTCACTGACCCCGGTGACCGGCTCCTTGCGGCGGGCCAGATCCTTGCTCCGCGCCGCCCACGTCGCCGCCAGGCGCTCCCCGATCATTCCGGAACGCAGGGCGGCAGCCTGGCCCCCGGACCGCTCGATCTCCTGGAAGAACGTCCACGCGGCCTCGGCCAGTTCGGCGGTGAGCCGCTCCACGTACCAGGATCCGCCCGCCGGATCGATCACCCGGGCCAGATGCGACTCCTCCAGCAGGATCGTCGAGGTGTTGCGGGCGATACGGCGGGCGAACGCGTCCGGCAGGCCCAGGGCGTGATCGAACGGCAGCACGGTCACGGAGTCGGCGCCGCCGACCCCCGCGCCCAGGCAGGCCAGCGTGGTGCGCAGCATGTTCACCCAGGGATCGCGCCGCGTCATCATCACCGACGACGTCACCGCGTGCTGGCGCTGGGCACCGGCTCCGGGCGCCCCGCAGACCTCCGTCACCCGGGACCAGAGCCGCCGGGCGGCCCGCAGCTTCGCGATGGTCAGGAACTGGTCCGCGGTCGCCGCGTACCGGAACTCCAGCTGCCCGCAGGCCTCCTCGACCGGCATCCCGGCGTCCGTCAGCGTCCGCAGCAGGGCGACACCGCTCGCCAGCGAGGCACCCAGCTCCTCGGCGGCCGAACCGCCCGCCTCGTGGTACGCAAGCGCGTCGACGGCCAGTGCGCGCAGCCCGGGAAACTCCCGCGCGCACCGCTGGGCCCAGTGGACCGCGGCCGTGTGGTCGGGTTCCGCACCGGTGCGAGCGGCCCGCCCCAGCGGGTCGGCGCCCAGATTGCCGCGCACGTCGGGCGCTTCGACGCCGCGCGCCGCGCAGATCCGCAGCAGTTCCGTGGCCGCGGCATCGGTCTGTTCACCGGCGTCCAGCACCACGGGGGCCAGATCGAGGTACACGCCGTCCAGCGCCGCCGCCAGCGCGGACACCGGGATACCGGCACCGCCGCCGACGGTCAGCCACAGCGAGGTGACACCGTTCTCCAGATCGGCCAGGACCGCCTCGTTGAGGCGGGCGACATCCGGGAGGGCGTGCCGTTGCCGTACGTCCCAGCCGCCCGCCGCGTTGCCCGCGGCCTTGCCGCCTCGGGTGAAGGGGGCGAAGCCCGGGTATCCGGCATCGGGCGCGCTGTCGCGCGAGGTGTAGAGGGGGCGGGTGATGAGCCCGTCCTCCACTGTGGTGGACAGCGCTTCCTCGGCGGCCGGACCCCCGACTTCCTTGCCCGACTTACGCAGTACGCCTTCGACGAGGCGTTGCCAGTGCTCATGGGCGGGAGCGGGGAATTCGGCGGCCAACGAAAGCCCGTCGGCAGGCAGGACCGTCATGCCCAGATGCTAGGTCAGGGCGCTTGGGGGCAGCTTCCGTTCCTCTTGTGACTTTGCCCTCTCCGGAGTGCGCTTGATCCTTCACCCACGGTGGCCTACGGGCGCCGCGGGGGCTGGGGCGGGCCGGGCGCGGGCCGCCGTCCGGACGGGGCGAGGGACACGGTTCCACAGGCCGGGCTCCGGTGGTGACGGGATAAGCCGGGGCGGAAATTCCCGGAATCCGGATCTCAGGCGGACCCTGGGGCGGAAATCCCCTTCCAGGAGAATTCAGGAAATCACACCGCTATTGGTGTGGTGTTCGGCCCGCTCGATGGAGAACACCCCGCGTGGGGTTCCGCTTTCCCGTTCTTAATGCCTTCCGTCCGTGCCTCCGATGGGCACTGACCGGCGTTTTACTTTGTCGATCCACGAGCCGCGTGCGACGTTTGTGAAAGTCGGATCGAATGATTTCGGATATCCGTCGGGAAATCAAAGGGGAAGTGCAACGTGCAGACCGCCAAGGCCGTCCCGGCATCCACCATCCTCAATCTGCGTGACCTGGGCGGCATCGCCCTCGGTCCGGGCCGCCGGGTCCGGGCGGGCGCCGTCCTGCGGTCCGGACAGCTCAGCGGGCTCGACGAGGAGCAGGGCGCGCAGGTGGCCGCGCTCGGTATCCGTACCGTCGTCGACCTGCGGACCGCCGACGAGCGGGCGGCGGCCCCCGACCGGCTGCCGCCCGGGGCGAGGCTCTTCGTCGCCGATGTGCTCGGGGGCAATCCGGGCGTGCCGCCCGCCCGGCTGCGCGCGCTGCTCGCCGACCCCGTCGAGGCCGGACAACTGCTGGGCGGCGGCAGGGCGGAAGAGATGTTCGCGGACACCTACCGGCAGATGGTGCTCTCGCCCGGCGCGTCCGCCGCGTACCGGGCCTTCATCGAGACGGCCGCCGACGAGAACGCCCGGCCGGTGCTCTTCCACTGCACGGCGGGCAAGGACCGCACCGGCTGGGGGGCCGCCGTACTGCTGATGATGCTCGGCGCGTCCCGCGAGGCCGTGCGCGCGGAGTTCCTCGCGGTGAACCCGGTGGTGCGGGACGCCTTCGCGGACCGCGTCCGGCATTTCCTCGACGCGGGCGGCGACCCGCGCATCGCGTCCGCCATCACCGAGGTGCGGCCCCGCTACCTGGACACCGCGCTGGACGCCATGGACGAGCGCTGGGGCGGTCTTGACGGGTACGTACGCGACGGCCTGCGCATCGCGGACGCGGTGCTGGAGCGGCTGCGGGGCGCCCTGGTGGTGTCCGCCTGAGCGGCCGCCGAAGCGGACGCCACTCACGAGGGAAGAGGTGGACCCCGGGGTTGACTTGATACCCCCAGGGGGTATCTTGTGGTGCATCGGGGGGCGCCGTCTCCCGGTCCACCGCTGGAGGGAACCGCCATGAACAACGCACTGAAGATCACCGCCTTCGCCGCCGCCCTCGCCGCGACCTTCGGGACCGCGTACGGCGTGGGCAGGGGCGTCGACCCGCTGGTCGGTGCCGAGGACCGCCCCGCGGGCCAGCACGGCGGCCACGGCGGGGGAGAGGAGGGCGGTGCGGTGCGGGCGGCGGACGGCACGCCCGGCGGGCTCCAGGTCTCCGAAGGCGGCTACACCCTGGACCTGGAGACGCCGACGGTCGAGGCCGGGGCCCGGTCGCGGATACGCTTCGCGGTCAAGGACGGAAGCGGGCGCAAGGTCACCGCCTACCAGCGTGAACACGGCAAGGAACTGCACTTCATCCTCGCCTCGACCGACCTCACCCAATACCGGCACCTGCACCCCGTCCGCGCGGCCGACGGCACCTGGTCGACCCCGGTCGATCTGCCCGAAGCCGGTGGCTACCGGGTGTTCGCCGACTTCACCCCGGCGGGAGCGGACGCCGAGAACCTCACCCTGGGGGCCGACCTCGCCGTCTCCGGCACCTATCGCCCGGCCGCCCTCCCGGCCCCCCGCGCGGTCGCCGAGGTCGACGGCTACCGCGTCACGCTCGACGGCGGGCTCCGTGCCGGGCGGGCGGGCGAGCTGAAGCCCTCGATCAGCCGTGACGGCCGCCCCGTCACGGACCTGGAGCCGTATCTCGGCGCGTACGGACATCTGGTCGCGCTGCGCTCGGGCGACCTCGCCTACCTGCACGTCCACCCGAACGAGGGCGGTCCCGGACCGGTGGTCTCCTTCACCGCGACGGCGCCCACCGCTGGTGCGTACCGGCTCTTCCTCGACTTCAAGCACGAGGGCAAGGTGCGCACGGCGGCCTTCACCGTTCAGGTGGGGCAGGCGTCCCAGGACGGCGGGGAACACAAGGAGAGCGGGGAGCGCAAGGAGAGCGGCGCCGGGGAGGCCGCCGGGCACGCCCACTGACGCGGGCCCGCACGGGCCGCGGGTAGGGTGAAAGGGCCGGGTCCGAATCTCCGGGAGGAGCGTACGTTGACCGAACGCAAACCTGCGGGTATGAGCTTCGAATCGTGGGTGGACAAGCAGGTCCGGGAGTCCGAACAGCGAGGCGACTTCGCGAAGTTGGAGGGGTTCGGCAAGCCTCTCCCCAGCCTTGAGGCTCCCTACGACGAGAACTGGTGGATCAAGCAGAAGCTCCAGCGCGAGGGCGTGTCGGTGCTGCCGCCGACCCTGGCCCTGCGCAAGGAGGCGGAGGACGTGATCGCGGCGCTGCCCGGGATGCGGACGGAGCGTGAGGTACGGAGCGTGCTGGCCGGCCTCAACGAGAAGATCCGGGCGAACCTCCGGCAGCCTCCCCCCGGGCCGCCGCTGAACCTGAAGCCGTTCGATGCGGACGCCGTGGTCGCCGAGTGGCGCGAGGCCAGCGCGTCGGCGTAGGTGCCTGCGCCGCCCCGGCGGACCGCCCGGAAGCCGGGTGCGTCATACTCGGCTCGTGAAATCGGGCGTTACGCGACGGGGTGGCGGGGTGCGAGCGGAGACCGTGCGCATCAGGCGGGCCACCGCACGGGACGCGAAGGCGCTCACCCGCCTGGTCCGGGCGTCCCGCGCCTACGAGGGGCGGTACGCCGCCATGGTCGCCGGATACCGGGTGGGCCCCGACTACATCGAGGCGCACCGGGTCTTCGTGGCCGAGCAGCCCGGCACCGCCCGGGTGCTCGGCTTCTACGCGCTGGTGCTGCTGCCGCCGGAGCTCGACCTCATGTTCGTCGCCGACGATGCGCAGGGGCTCGGGATCGGGCGGCTGCTCATCGGTCATCTGCGCGGCGAGGCGGGGCGTGCGGGTCTCACCGGCGTCCGCGTCGTCTCGCATCCGCCCGCCGAGGGCTTCTACCGGAGTGTGGGGGCCCGGCGGACCGGAACCCTCGTGGCCGACCCGCCCGTCGTGATGTGGGACCGGCCCGAAATGCTGCTGCCGATCGGCTGAGCGCGCAGAGAACGCGCAGCGCGCGTGGCACGGGGGCCGGCCGGAATCCTCGCGGACTCCGGCCGGCCCCCGTTCAGCGCACGAGGTCCGCTTCAGCGGCTCACGTCACGCGGGAAAGCCCCCGTACGGGCGCGTGATGATCTCCATGGCGTGACCGGCGGGATCGAGGAAGTACACGCCCCGGCCGCCGTCGTTGTGGTTGATCTCGCCCGGATGCTTCTGGTGCGGATCCGCGTAGTACGTGATCCCGAGCTCCTTGATCCTGGCGTACGCCGTGTCGAACTCGGCCTCCGAGACGAGGAAGGCGTAGTGCTGCATGACGATCGAGGACTCGGGGATGGCGGCGAAGTCCAGAGTGACTCCGTTCGCGGTTTCGACGGGGATGAAGGGGCCCCATTCCTCGCCGACTTCCAGGCCCAGAATGCCCGCGAGGAACTCGGCGGACTCCCGGTTGTCCCGGGCGTGAATGATGGTGTGATTCAACGAAACTGACACGGTGGAATGCCTCCAGCAGGCACTCACGGGCACCTCCACGCCTCACCCAGCCGGTGACCGACGCGCGATGCCGTACTCGAAACCCTAGAGGAATTCGAACTGACCGTCGAGCGAGTTCGAGAAGGTCCAGTCAGGCGGAATCGCCTGCTCCGGACCGCTGGGCTTCGATGACCGTGAAGAGGCCGCCGTCCGGATCCAGCAGCGTCGCCTCGCCGCCCCCGGCCGAGGCGGGCCGTTCGGCGAGTTCGCCGCCGTTCGCTGTCGCCGCCGCGACCGCGGCCGCCACGTCGGCGACGGGAAAGTGCACCTGCCAGTGCGGGCGGACCAGCGGATCGGGCGCGGCCTCCACCGCCCCGGAGCTGATCCGGGCGAGACGGTGCCCGTCGCAGTCGACGACGACCTCGTCCTCCTCGTACGACACCTCGCAGCACCCCGGGTGTCCGCTCTCCCAGCCGAGCACCTCGCCGTAGAAGATCGCCGCGTCGAAGGCGTTCCGGGTGAGCAGCCGCAGCCGGGCGTGCGAGTAGCTGTCCGGCGCGGGCGGTGAGGTCGAGGGGGCGGGCCGCTGCCAGATGCCGAACACCGCGCCGTCCCGGTCCGCCACCAGCGCCCCGCGCCCCCTGCCCAGCGCCATGGGGCCCACGGCGACGGTGCCGCTGCGCTCGCGGATGCGGGCGGCCGTCGCATCGGCGTCGGCCACCGCGAAATAGGGCGTCCACGCCACGGCCACCCGGAACGCGGCCGCCGTCGCACCGAGCCCCGCGACCGGCACGCCGTCCCGGAGCGCGACCGCGAACCCCTGCCCCAGCCCGCCCCTGCGGAAGGTCCACCCCAGCACCTTGCCGTAGAACGCCTGCGCCGAGTCCAGATCACGGGTCATGAGGTTGACCCAGCAGGGCGCGGCGGATCCGGTCAGCGGCGCCGGTGCGGGAGCCTTCCCCGAGGGGTTTGCGGTCATGGTGCTACTGCCTTCATCGGTCGTGGGCCCGGTGTGATCCGAACGAAAGCGCTGGGTGGTGCCGACCCCCCTCTAGGGTCTTTCGTTTGGATCAGGCTGTCAGGGAGCGGGGGCTGGTGCGTGCAGCTGCAAGGCGGAGGAAGGAGCCGACGCGGAGCGTCGGTGACTGACGACAACGCGGCAGATGTGCGTGCCGGCCCCCGCGAGCCCGGCATGATCCAAACGAGAGGCCCTAGGGCCTGTCGTCCGGCTCGCGGGGGATGGGCTCGTTGCCGTGGTCGCCGAGCTCGTAGGGAGAAAGGCCCCGGCCGTCGGGCGGGAAGTGGTCGTCCCCGTGCACGTCGCGTTCCTCCACGTGGCTGCGGTGGTCCGGCCGCAGCGGCTGCTCGTCGGGTCTGGGCGGTGGCAGTTCCTGGGCCCGTCGCCGCCGCCCCAGCCAGACCGCGCCGATGAGTACGGCCACCAGCACCACGCCGACGATGCCCATCACCGACCCGGTCGCGCCGCGGTCGTCGGCGAGCACGAAGGCCAGCGAACTCAGATCTGCGTTGGAAATGTCCATATGTGCCGGATACCCCATGCTGAAGCTCACACTCGAAAATTCACATGAATTCATGTTTTAAGTTGATATGTCCTTCTAGGTGTTTCGTGCGGGGGGAAGCCGTGGGCGCCCGGTATCCGGGGCCGTGCCCGCGGCCTCCTGTCGCCGTCGTCCGGGCCAGGGGCCAGGCTGGAGGCATCCCCGAATCGCCGCGAGCGGCGGCACAGCGAGCGGAAGGAACCGCCGTGAACACCATCAAGGAACAGGAAGCGGCGCGCAGCGGATACGGCAGGGAGGTGTCCGTCGTCGTCAGCGGGTGCGGGACGGCCGACGCGCGGACGGTCTTCGACGTGCTGCGGGCGGCGTTCACCACCGACCGCGCCTCAGCCGACGTCCCCCAGGACCTCGAAGGGCGGCGCCCCACCGCGTGGGTGGTGACCGTCGACGTCACCGAGGAGCGGGTGGTCTCGGGGTCCATCGCGCTCGGCGCGCCGGTGAGCGTCGACGTGCAGGGCGGCTACTGGGCGGTGGAGCGGCTGCGCCGGAGCCTGGCGCACGCCTTCGACGTGACGGTGGTGGGCACGGTCTCCGGTGACCAGGAGGAAGAGGTGCGGCTCCGCCTGGCGAACCGCGAGGCCGGGGCCTGAACGGAGGCCGGGGCCTGAACGGGGCTGAGGGGATGCGGGGCCTGGGCCGTACGCCTGGACGCATGGTGCGGGCGGCCGCCGCCCGGCGGTGGAGCAATGGCGGGGAGGACGGCGGGCCGTCTGGTAGAAACGGGCCGTCTGCAAGAAAGCGGACAAAAGGTCGCCTCTGAAAGGTGCGAGCGCGTGGACCCCTCCTGCGGACGGCACGACAGCGCGCGACGGCCGGGAACGGCGGGTGACCGCCCCGGTCCGCTTCGCGCGGTCCCCGGGACATCCGCCGGGGCATCCACCGGCGCGGTCGAGGGTGTGGCGCCGTGAAGCCCTTCGCCTATCTCCGGGTCCGCTCCGCCGAGGAAGCCGTCCGTGAGAGCACCGCCCGCCCTGGCGCGGTCTTCCTCGGCGGTGGCACCAACCTGGTGGATCTGATGAAGCTCGGTGTCACCTCCCCCGAACTGCTGATCGACATCACCCGGCTGCCACTGGACCACGTGTCCGACACCCCGGACGGCGGCCTGCGGATCGGAGCGACCGTACGCAACAGCGACCTGGCCGCCCACCCCGCCGTACGCGCCCGCTACCCCGCGCTGTCCCGGGCCCTGCTGTCCGGCGCCTCCGGCCAGCTCCGCAACACCGCCACCACCGGCGGCAACCTGCTCCAGCGCACCCGCTGCCCGTACTTCCAGGACACCTCCAAGCCGTGCAACAAACGGGAACCCGGCAGCGGCTGTCCCGCCCGCGACAGCGCGCTGCGCGACCTCGCCGTGCTCGGCCACTCCGCACAGTGCGTCGCCACCCACCCCTCCGACCTGGCCGTAGCGCTCTGCGCCCTCGACGCCACTGTCCACCTGAGCGGGCCGGACGGGGCACGGACCGTGCCCGCCGCCGGATTCCACCGGCTGCCCGGCGACACCCCCGACCGGGACACCGAGATCCGGCCCGGCGAACTGATCACCGAGGTGGTGCTGGGGCCGCCCCCGCACGGTGCCGCCTCCCTCTACCGCAAGGCCCGCGACCGCGCCTCCTTCGCCTTCGCCCTCGCGTCCGTGGCCGCCGTACTGAGCGTCCGCGACGGCCGGATCGACCATGCCGCGCTGGCCTTCGGCGGACTCGCCCACCGGCCCTGGCGGGCGCGCACCGCCGAGGACCTGCTCCGCGGCGCACCGGCCACCGCGCAGTCCTTCGCCCAGGCCGTGGACGCCGAACTGGCCGCGGCCCGGCCGCTGCGGGAGAACGCGTTCAAGGTGACACTCGCCCGCAACCTGGCCGTCGACGCGCTCGCCGAACTCGCCACCGCCCGCTGACCGCCGCACCGCCGACCCCGCCGGGAGGACCCCGTCATGAGCCAGGCCCCGTCGCCCCTGGGCACTCCCGCCGTCCGCCGCGAGGGCCGGGACAAGGTCACCGGAGCCGCCCGCTACGCCGCCGAGTACACCCCGCCGGGCTGCCTGTACGGCCGGATCGTCCCCGCCACCGTCTCCCGCGGCCGCGTCCTGGCCGTCAGCGCGGACGATGCCCTGGCCCTGCCCGGTGTGCGCGCCGTCCTCACCCACCACAACGCACCCCGGCTGAAGGAACCCGACGACCCGATCCTCGCCGTCCTCCAGGACGACCGGGTTCCGCACCGGGGCTGGCCGGTCGCGCTGGTGGTGGCCGACACCCCGGAAACCGCCGAGGCCGGGGCCGAGGCGCTGCGGATCGGTTACGCGGCCGAGCGGCACGACGTGCGGCTGACCGCGAACCATCCCGGCCTGTACACCCCGGACACGGTCAACGGCGACTACCCCGCCGTACGCGAACGCGGCGACACCGTCCGGGCCCTCGCCGAGGCGCCCGTACAGATCGACGCCACCTACACCCTCGGAGCCCTGCACAACCACCCCATGGAGCCGCACGCCACCACGGCGTGGTGGGACGGTGACGGGCACCTCACCGTCCACGACTCCAGCCAGGGCTCCACCCGGGTCCGCGACAGCCTCGCCGCCGCGTTCGGCATCCCGCCCGAGCGGATCACCGCCCGCTCCGCACACGTCGGCGGCGGCTTCGGCTGCAAGGGCACCCCGCGCCCGCAGTCCGTCCTCGCCGTCATGGCCTCCCAGCACACCGGGCACCCCGTCAAGATCGTGCTGCCCCGCCGCGAGATGGCCGCCCTGGTCGGCCACCGGGCCCCCACCGTCCAGCGCGTCCGGCTCGGTGCCGAACTCGACGGCACCCTCACCGCCGTCGACCACGAGATCGTCACCCACACCTCCACCCTCAAGGAATTCGTGGAACAGGCGGCCGTCCCCGCCCGGATCATGTACGGCTCCGCCACCAGCCGCACCGCCCACCAGGTCGTCGCCCTCGATGTGCCGAGCCCCTCCTGGATGCGGGCCCCGGGCGAGACCCCCGGCATGTACGCCCTCGAATCCGCCATGGACGAACTCGCCTCGGCCCTCGGCCTGGACCCCGTCGAACTGCGCATCCGCAACGACCCGGCCTTCGAACCGGACTCCGGTCGCCCTTTCAGCAGCCGCGGCCTGACCGCCTGCCTGGAGACGGGTGCGGCCCGCTTCGGCTGGTACGGCCGTGACCCGAGCCCCGCGGTCCGGGAGGAGGGGGAGTGGCTCACCGGCACCGGCGTCGCCGCCGCCACCTACCCCGTCTACATCACCGCCTCCGGTGCCCTCGCGCACGCGGCCCCCGACGGCTCCTACCGCGTCGGAGTCAACGCCACCGACATCGGCACCGGCGCCCGCACCGTGCTCGCGCAGATCGCGGCCGACGCGCTGGCCACCTCCCTGGACCGCGTCCGGATCGAGATCGGCGACAGCGGACTGCCCGAAGCCCCGGTGGCCGGCGGCTCGACCGGCACCGCCTCCTGGGGCTGGGCCGTGCACAAGGCCTGCGTCCTGCTGCGCCACCGGCTGCGCGAGCACACCGGTCCGCTCCCCGCCGAGGGGCTCACCGTCACCACCGACACCCGCGCGGAGGCCGGGCGGGAATCCCCCTACGCGCGCCACGCGTTCGGCGCGCACTTCGCCGAAGCCGCCGTGCACGCCCGGACCGGAGAGGTGCGGCTGCGCCGGATGCTCGGCGTCTTCGCCGCCGGACGCATCCTCAACTCCCGTACCGCACGCGCCCAGTTCATCGGCGGCATGACCATGGGCATCGGCATGGCACTGACCGAGGCCAGCACCATGGACCCCGTCTTCGGTGACTTCACCGAGTGCGACCTCGCCTCCTACCACGTGCCGGCCTGTGCCGATGTGCCCCGGATCGAGGCACACTGGATCGAGGAGGAGGACCCGCACCTCAACCCGATGGGCAGCAAGGGCATCGGGGAGATCGGCATCGTCGGAGCCGCGGCGGCGGTCGGCAATGCCGTGCGGCACGCCACCGGCGTACGGCTGCGCGCCCTGCCGATCACCCCGGACACCCTGCTGCCGTACCTGCTCTGACCCGGGCGGCGGCCCCCTGTTGCGGGACCGGGCGCGCCGGGTCACGCTGTGAAGTGACCCAGAAGAGACATCTGCTCACTCTTCGTGTTCGGGGGTCGTTGTTCAACGGGGCGAAAGCCAGTGGGCCTCGATGTGAGGAGCCTCGACGATGACCGTTCCACTCGACCGGCACTTCCTGGTCGAACTCCAGATCTCGGCGGAGCGTGTGTCCCAGCTGCAGCGCATAGTCGCCGCACATCTTCGTCACTGGAATCTTGAACTCCACGTCCGGCCGGTGTGCCGGGGCGTGGCGGAACTGCTGACCAACGTCCACCGCCATGTCGGTGACGGCAACAAGTGCACCGTCGAGCTCCGCTGGTCCGGGCGGCACCTCACGGTCTCCGTCGCCGACGAGGGGGCCGGCATGCCGCGGCTGCTGGGCACCGGCGGCGGTGGCCTCAGCCGGGTGATGGCGCTCAGCGACAGCTGGGGCACCTGCCGCACCGACGAGGGCAAGGTCGTCTGGTTCACCCGGTACGCCGAGGAGCCGCGCAGCCTCGACCGGGTGCCGCTCGCCCCGCTGTCCGGCGGACCCGAGTTCCGCCGCCCGCCCGCGGTGACGCTCGCCCCCGCCGACCCCGTGACGGTGGCCGACCCCGCTCTCGTCTGATCCGGGACGGCTGACGGGACCGCCGGCCGGATGTCCGCCCGGCGGGACCGGCGAGTGCGGCACGGCGCACGGCGGGGCGGGGGCGAAGAACCGAGTCAAGGAGGCCACGGCCATGCCCATCGCGACGGTCAACCCCGCGAACGGCGAAACCCTCAGGACGTTCGAGGCGCTGGGCGCGGAGGGCATCGAGCAACGGCTCGCCACCGCCCGCGCCGCGTTCGGCGCGTACCGGACCACCGGTTTCACCGAACGGGCCCGTCTGCTGAACCAGGCCGCCGCGCTGCTCGACGAGGACCGGCAGGACATCGCGCGCACCATGACCACCGAGATGGGCAAACCCGTCAAAGCGGCCCGCGCGGAGGCCGCCAAGTGCGCCAAGGCCATGCGCTGGTACGCGGCCCACGCGGAGGAACTCCTCGCCGACGAGCAGCCGTCCGCCGAGGACGTACGGGACTCCGGGGCCTCCCGGGCCCACGTCCACTACCGGCCGCTCGGCCCCGTGCTCGCCGTGATGCCGTGGAACTTCCCGCTCTGGCAGGTCGTACGCTTCGCCGCCCCGGCGCTCATGGCCGGCAACGTCGGCCTGCTCAAACACGCCTCCAACGTCCCGCAGACCGCGATGTACCTGGAGGGGCTGTTCCGCCGCGCCGGATACCCGGCGGGCTGCTTCCAGTCCCTGCTGGTGGGCTCGGGGGCGGTCGAGGCGATCCTGCGCGACCCCAGGGTCGCCGCGGCCACACTCACCGGCAGCGAACCGGCGGGCCGCTCGGTCGCGTCGATCGCCGGGGACGAGGTGAAGCCCACCGTCCTGGAACTCGGCGGCAGCGACCCGTACCTCGTCATGCCCTCGGCGGACGTCGCCAGGGCCGCCCGTACCGCCGTGACCGCGCGGGTGCAGAACAACGGGCAGTCCTGCATCGCCGCCAAACGGTTCATCGTGCACACCGACGTGTACGACGAGTTCGCCGAACGGTTCACCGTCGGCATGAGCGATCTGACGGTCGGCGATCCGATGCTGGAGTCCACCGACGTCGGCCCGCTCGCCAGCGAACAGGGCCGCACCGACCTGGCGGAACTGGTGGACGACGCGGTACGGCAGGGCGCCGGTGTGCTGTGCGGCGGCGGCAGACCCGAGGGCCTCGCCCCGGAGCTGGAGCGCGGCTGGTTCTACGCCCCCACCGTCCTCGCCGGGATCACCCCGGCCATGCGCATCCACCACGAGGAGTCCTTCGGGCCCGTCGCCTCGCTCTACCGGGTCGACGGAATCGCGGAAGCGGTGGAGCTCGCCAACGACAGCCCCTTCGGCCTCAGCTCCAATGTGTGGACCCGGGACACGGAGGAGGCACGCCGCTGCGTACGCGACCTCCAGGCGGGCGGCGTCTTCTTCAACGGCATGACCGCCTCCCACCCCGCGCTGCCCTTCGGCGGCGTCAAACGCTCCGGCTACGGACGCGAACTCGCTGGGCAGGGCATCCGCGCCTTCTGCAACACGACCACGGTCTGGTACGGCCCTTAGGAGGCGGAGGGCACAGGCCTGCGGCGCCGCGGTGTCCGGCGCGCCCGCGCGGCGCTGCCGAAACGCCCGCGTGGCCCCCGCCACGAGGACGCTTCCCGTGCCCTGCGGCCACACGCTCCTTCCCCCCGCACCCCCGTGCCAGACACCCTAGGGAGCCCCATGAGCGACACCCCCGGTCCGGCGACCCCGTCCGGCCCGACCGACGAGGAGATCGCGGCACTCGACGCGCACTGGCGAGCCGCCAACTACCTGTCCGTCGGCCAGATCTACCTGATGGCCAACCCGCTCCTGACCCGGCCGCTCGTACGGACGGACATCAAACCGCGGCTGCTCGGCCACTGGGGCACCTCACCGGGGCTCAACCTGGTCCACACCCACCTCAACCGCGTCATCAAGTCCCGCGGCGTGCGCGGC
The DNA here is from genome assembly GCF_042883525.1 of Streptomyces sp. NPDC058195. NCBI lineage: Bacteria > Bacillati > Actinomycetota > Actinomycetes > Kitasatosporales > Streptomycetaceae > Streptomyces > Streptomyces sp. NPDC058195. The sequence continues at coordinate 226,210 of NZ_JBHVVM010000003.1, read as the reverse complement.
CTGTGCGTCTGGGGCCCCGGCCACGGCGGACCCGCGGTCCTCGCCAACTCCTGGCTGGAGGGCAGCTACACGCAGACCTACCCTGACGTCCCCCGCGACGCCGAGGGCATGGGGCAGCTGTTCAGGCAGTTCTCCTTCCCCGGCGGGGTACCCAGCCACGTGGCGCCGCAGACCCCCGGATCCATCCACGAGGGCGGGGAACTCGGCTACGCCCTCACCCACGCCTACGGAGCCGCCTTCGACCACCCCGAACTGCTCGTCACCTGCGTGGTCGGCGACGGTGAGGCCGAGACCGGGCCGCTCGCGGCGTCCTGGCACTCCAACAAATTCCTCGACCCGGTCCACGACGGGGCCGTCCTCCCGGTCCTCCACCTCAACGGCTACAAGATCGCCAACCCGACGGTGCTCGCCCGCCTCCCCGAGACGGAACTGGACGCCCTGCTGCGCGGCTACGGGCACGACCCCCTGTACGTCGGCGGCGACGACCCGTTCAGCGTCCACCGGGCGATGGCCGCCGCGATGGACCGCGCCGTCGACCGCATCCGGGAGATCCAGGGCGCCGCCCGCACCGACGGCGGGGCCGGGCGCCCGCACTGGCCGATGATCGTCCTGCGCACGCCCAAGGGCTGGACCGGCCCGGCCGAGGTCGACGGAGTACCCGTCGAGGGCACCTGGCGCGCCCACCAGGTCCCGCTGCCCGGTGTCCGGGACGACCCGGCCCACCTGCGCCAGCTGGAGGAGTGGATGCGCTCCTACCGGCCCGGGGAACTCTTCGACACATCGGGGCGGCCCAGCCCCCAGGTGCTCGCCTGCGTGCCCGAGGGGGACGCCCGGCTCGGATCGACCCCGTACGCCAACGGCGGTCTGCTCCTGCGTGACCTGCCCGTCCCCCCGCTCGACGGATACGCGGTCGAGGTCGACAGGCCCGGCACCGTGCTGCACGAGCCGACCCGGGTGCTCGGCGGGCTGCTGGAGGCCGTCATGGCCGCCACCGCCACACGCCGCGACTTCCGCGTCGTCGGACCCGACGAAACCGCCTCCAACCGGCTCGACGCCCTCTACGGCACCACCGCCAAGGCCTGGCAGGAACGCCTCCTGCCCACCGACGAGCACCTCGCCCGCGACGGACGCGTCATGGAGGTGCTCTCCGAGCACCTCTGCCAGGGCTGGCTGGAGGGATACCTGCTCACCGGCCGCCACGGACTCTTCTCCTGCTACGAGGCGTTCGCCCACATCGTCGACTCGATGGTCAACCAGCACATCAAATGGCTCAGGACCTCCCGCCGGCTGGCCTGGCGCCGCCCTGTCGCCTCACTGAACTACCTGCTCACCTCGCACGTCTGGCGCCAGGACCACAACGGCTTCTCCCACCAGGACCCGGGATTCGTCGACCACATCCTCAACAAGAGCCCCGAGGTCGTCCGGGTCTATCTGCCACCGGACGCCAACACCCTGCTCTCCGTGGCCGACCACGCGCTGCGCAGCCGCGACTACGTCAATGTGATCGTGGCCGGGAAACAGCCCTCGTTCGACTGGCTCACCCTCGACCAGGCCCGCGCGCACTGCGCCCGAGGCGCCGGTGTGTGGCCCTGGGCGGGCACGGAGGACGGCGGCCGGGAACCGGACGTGGTGCTGGCCTGTGCCGGGGACGTCCCCACGCTGGAGACGCTGGCCGCCGCCGACCTGCTCCGCAGACACCTGCCAGAACTGGCGGTGCGGGTGGTCAACGTGGTCGACATGGCCCGGCTGCTGCCCCGCGAGGAGCACCCGCACGGCATGCCGGACTCCGAGTACGACGCGTTGTTCACCCGGGACGCCCCCGTGATCTTCGCCTACCACGGCTACCCCTGGCTGATCCACCGCCTCACCTACCGGCGCGCGGGCCACGCCCAGCTCCATGTGCGGGGCTACAAGGAGGAGGGCACCACCACGACGCCCTTCGACATGGTGGTCCGCAACGATCTGGACCGCTTCCGGCTGGTGATGGACGTGATCGACCGCGTACCCGGCCTCGGCGTCCGCGCGGTGGCCGTGCGCCAGGCCATGGCGGACGCCCGCACCCGCCACCACGCCTGGATCCGGGAGCACGGCACCGACCTGCCCGAGGTGGCGGACTGGACGTGGAGCGGCTGACGCGGCGCCGGTCCGCCCCGCGGCGCCGTGGGCTCAGCGGCCGACCGCCCGGGCCAGCTGTGCCTTCGTCATGCCCGAGCGCCCGTGCACGTTCTTCTTCCGGGCCTCTTCGTAGAGCTGGTCGCGGGTCGGCCCGGCCGCCCCGCCGTGCGAGCGCGGACCGCCGCTCCGCGAGGACGGCCCGTCCTCCGGAGAGGTGCGGCTCGCCGTCCTGGACTCTCCGGCGCGGACGCGTTCCCCGTGGACCGTGCGGGCCGCGATCTCCTCGGCCCGTTCCTCGCTCACACCGCGCTCCTGCGCGCTTTCCTTGATGTGCTCGTACTGCCGGGTCCGCCCGGCACCGGATCCGAGGGGCATGGTCCGCTCACTCCTCTCGCGGAGGTCCTGGGACGCCTTTCCCCCAGTGTCGCGCCGCGCCAGGGGGCCCGCACGCGGCGGCGTGCGGGCCCCCTGGGGTGCGCGGGACGGCTCAGTAGCGCAGGGCCGCCGCGATCCCTCCGTGCTCGGTGAGTGAACCGTCCGGGAGGAAGACCACCTCGGCGCCGTTGTCCAGGGCCCGCTCGACGAGTTCGTCGACGATGTCCTCGCGGACCGTGCTGTCCGCCGGGTCCGCCGTACCCTCGTCCAGCGGTTCGAGGTGTTCGTCGGTCACCCGGACGGTCCGCTGGAAATGCTCCTCCACCGCGACCAGCCCGGCGCGGCCCTCCCGCACCGCGGCCCACACCTCGTCGAGCCCGCCCGCGAACGCGCGTCGGCCGCGCGCCTCGTCGAGTCTGCCGTCGACCGTCGCGGCGAACCGCTCCTGGTGCTCCTCCAGCACCGGGCGCAGCTCCTCCAGCAGGCCGCTCGGCGCCGTCCCGGCGGGGATGCCCTTGGCCAGGCGTCCCGCGGCCGACCGGGGGCTCTCGCCGACCTCGTCCAGCACCGTGAGCGCCTGGGCGGAACCGGCCAGGTACAGCGGGCGCGGATCGGCGGCCAGCACCGCCCGCAGCTTCTCGTCCGCCGAGCGGAGGAACGCGCGGGTCTCCTGACTGCTGAAGATGCTCGGTGTGTCGCCGATCTGCTCCTCGCGCTGTGGATCGGGGTCCAGCGGCGGAGCCGTCATCGGGAACCCTCCGGTGCGCGCCTCGCGCAGGGCGTCGGCCGTGCCGCCCCACAGCTCGGCGCGGTCGGCCGAGACGGTGAGCGCCCAGAACGGCTGGGCCTGGGCCTTCGCCGCCACCAGGTTGCGGGTCAGATAGCTGTCGCTCAGGACCACCCGTTCGGGCGCGGTACGGGGGAGCTGCCAGATCTGGTGCTCGTCGGGGGTGACGAGCAGGACCAGCGCGTCAAGGGCCCGCCTCGGATCCACCTCCGTGACCGCCTGGTCGAGCTGCTCCTTGATCGCGGTCCGCGTCTCGCGTCCGACCTTCGGGTCGGCCTCCAGCCTGTTCATCGCCTCGGACACCAGGTTGCGCAGCCGCACGGCGTCCTGGGCGTTGTCCGGCGCTCGCCGGTGGGTCGGCAGGGTCAGGGACAGGGCCGGATAGGGCTTGGCCGCCCGCAGCTCCCGCAACAGGCCAGCGGTCAGGTCGTCCGTATCCATCGTTCTCTCCCAGGGCTTCGGGTGGCGTCCGCTCCCGAGTGAAGCGGCTGAAGTCGGCGAGTCAATTCATACCTTTTGAACCTAATATGGGCGAGATGAGCGCCGCTGAAGCCGTCACCGAGGCCCTGCGGGAACTGCACGCGCGGTTCGTCCCGTTGCGCGAGGGCCGACTCGCCGAGTACATCCCGCAGCTCGCGCGGAGCGACCCGGACGCCTTCGGCCTTGCCCTGATCAGCATGGACGGCCACCGCTACGGGGCGGGCGACACCGCGACCCCGTTCACCCTGCAGTCCGTGTCGAAGCCGTTCGTCTACGCGCTCGCCCTGTCGCTGCTCGGACTCGACGAGGTGGGCCGCTGGGTCAACGCCGAGCCCAGCGGGGAGGCGTACAACGCGGTCAGCCTGGAGCCGGGCACCGGGCGGCCCGACAACGCGATGGTCAACGCGGGGGCCATCATCACCACCGCCCTGATCCCGGACACCCCCGGTGTCCCGGGGTTCGACCGGGTCCTGGACTGCCTGAGCCGGTTCGCCGGACGGCGGCTGGACGTGGACGAGCAGGTCTACGCCTCCGAGGCCGCCACCGGGGACCGCAACCGCGCCCTCGCCTATCTGATCCGGAGCACCGGCCCGCTGCCCGTCGACCCGGTCGCCGCCGTCGACACGTACTTCCGGCAGTGCGCGGTCCGGGCCACCGCGATGGACCTCGCCGCGATGGCGGCGACCCTGGCGCACGGGGGAGTGAACCCGCTCACCGGCGACGCGGTGGTGCCGGAGCCGGTGGCCGCACAGGTGCTGGCGGTGATGGCGACCTGCGGCATGTACGACGCCTCGGGCGACTGGCTGCTGCGGGTCGGGCTGCCCGCCAAGAGCGGGGTGTCCGGCGGGCTGATCGCGGCGGGCCCCGCCCGTTTCGGGCTGGCGACCTACAGCCCGCGGCTGGATCCGACCGGCACCTCGGTGCGCGGGCGGGCCGCGCTCGGCGCCCTGTCGGAGCGGCTCGGCCTCCACCTGATGTACAACCCGGCGCTGGCCGGCAGCACCGTCACCCTGATCGCCACCGCCGATGAGCTGCCCGCCGCCGGGCCCGCGCCGCGGGACCGTGCGCCGCGGGAGCGGGTCGCCGTGGTGGCCGCGCAGGGCGCCCTCGACTTCACGGCGGCCGAACGCGTGCTGTACGCCCTGGACGAGGCGCGCCCCCGGGGCACGGAGCCGGTCGTGCTGGACCTGGCGGAGGTGACCGGGGTCGACCGGGTGGCCCGCGCGATGCTGGGCGGCGGACTCGGCCGGATCGCGGCGGCCGGAGCGCGGACCGCCGTCGCCGACCCGGCGCACCGGCTGGCCCTGCCCGGCCCCGGAGAGGGGGACGGGCAGGCGGCGCCGCGGGGCTTTGCCACCCGGGCGCGGGCCGTGGCCTGGTGCACGGGCGACGGACCCGGCTGAGCCCGGACGGTGACGGCCGCCCGGACTCGTCGGACGATCGCGCCTACCAGATCGACGCGACCCACTCGGGGTGGTCGATGAACGGGTTCCGGTTGTGCTGGTACTGGTCGAATATGACGTCGTTGCGGCGCTTCTCGAAGGCGTCCGGCGGGTCCTGCTGGCTCCACGTCTTCAGCACCGAGAGCCGGCCCATGTTCGGGGCGGAGCCGTTGTTGACCTTGTCGTTGGGCTCCAGGTCGGGGAAGGAGTCCTCGCCCTCGTAGCGCACGGCCATGTAGAGGATCATCCGGGCCACGTCGCCCTTGACCGCGTCGCGCGGCTCGAAGGAGTCGCTGTCGGTGTAGTTGCCCGGCGCTCCGCTGACCGAGCTGCCGCCGTTGTCGAAGTCCTTGTTGCTCCGGATCGAGTTGACGGAGACGTCCTCCGGGCGCAGGTGGTGGAGGTCGGTGCCGGGCCCGGTGGCGGTGCCGAAGTCGCCGTGGGACTTGGCCCAGACGTGCTCGCGGTTCCAGTTCCCGACCGAGCCGCCGTTGGCGGTCTTCGACAGGGAGCGGCCGGTGTAGAGCTCGATCACGTTCGAACTGTTGGCCGGGTCCTGGTCGGTGTCCTTCAGGGCGGTCCAGACCTGGCTGTAGGAGACCTTGGTCTGGCTGCTGATGATCGTGTGCAGGGCGCTCTTGAGCTGGGCGCCGCTCTTGCCGAGAGCGTTCTGGTAATAGGTGTCGTCGAGCACCCGCAGCGGTGACGCGGTGGTGGCGGGCGCGGCCGTGTGGGTAGCGGCCGGTGCGGCGGCGGCCGTACCGCCGAGCACCGCGAAGGCGGCGAGGGTCGCCAGCAGCGGGCGCCGGTAACGAAGATGACGACGGGACATGTGGGGTGTCCTCTCCTGTCCTGAAAGGGCCTGCGCCACGACACCGTCGCGAGGTGGGGGGCGGCGCTGTGGCGCAGTTGTGTGGTACGTGGTAGCGGGAGCCTTCCACACGCACCGTGACCAGGGTGTGAACGCTGTGTACCTATCATGTGCAGGTCAAGTGAGGGCTCGGAAGTGCCGCCGGGAGAGGCGTGCGGGCCTCGGATGCGGAGGGCCGGGCGCGGGGCGAGAATGACCGAAAGGACGAGGAGGCGGCATGAGCGAAGAGCCCGAATCCATATCCCGGGGTGTGACTCCCGACAGCCTCTTGCACACCGGCGGAAGCGATGATCCCTCCGCGGAGGATCTGGTACTCGCCTCCGGGCGGGACCTGACCCCGAAGAACCTCCAATGGGCCGAGCGCAGGCTCGCCCGCGAGGGCCGGTCCGCGATCGACAAGACACTGCCCTGAACCGGTGGCCGGCGGGCCCGGCGGCCCCGGAGCCGAGCCGCGGGGAGCGTGTGGGCGCTCCCCGCGGCTCGGCTAGCCTGGGTGCACAATGAATCGTTTGACGACGTCAGGGGCCGGGTTCGACCTCGCCCGCTACCCCGAAGACCCGCGCGATCCCTTCCGCGCCTGGGATGCCGCCGATGAGTACCTGCTGCGGTGGCTGGAAGGGGCCGACGGTACGGAGCCGGTGGACCTGTCGGGCGCCGTGACCGTGGTGGGTGACCGCTGGGGCGCCCTGAGCACGGTGCTGGCAGCGCACCGCCCCGTACAGATCACCGACTCCTACCTGGCGCAGCGCGCGACCCTGGCGAACCTGGACCGCAACGGCGTGGCCGCGGACACGGTGCGCCTGCTGTCGGCGCGGGACACCCCGCCGGAGCGGGTCGACGTCCTGCTGGTACGCGTGCCGAAGAGCCTCGCGCTCCTGGAGGACCAGCTGCACCGGCTGGCTCCGGCGCTCCACGCGGACACCGTCGTCATCGGCACCGGCATGGTCAAGGAGATCCACACCTCCACCCTCCGGCTCTTCGAGCGGATCGTCGGCCCGACCCGCACCTCCCTGGCCGTGCGGAAGGCCCGGCTCATCTTCAGCACCCCCGCTCCGGGGACGGCCCGCACACTCAGCCCCTGGCCGCACTGCTACGAGCTGCCCGAAGGGATCGGCCCGGTCTCCGGCCGGACCGTCATCAACCACGCCGGGATCTTCTGCGCCGAGCGCCTCGACATCGGCACCCGGTTCTTCCTCGGCCACCTCCCCGAGCGCCGCGGCCCCGAGCGGATCGTCGACCTCGGCTGCGGGAACGGCGTCGTCGGCCTCTCCGCCGCGCTCGCCAACCCCGAGGCGACGGTCACCTTCGTCGATGAGTCGTACCAGGCGGTCGCTTCCGCCGAGGAGACCTTCCGGGCCAACACCGGCCCGGACGCCAGGGCCGAGTTCCTGGTCGGCGACGGGCTGGCGGAGATGGCGCCCGCCAGCGTGGACCTGGTCCTCAGCAACCCGCCGTTCCACTCCCACCAGGCCGTCACCGACGCCACGGCCCGCACCATGTTCCACGGGGCCCGTGCCGCGCTGCGCTCCGGCGGTGAACTCTGGGTCGTCGGCAACCGGCACCTCGGTTACCACACCCGGCTCCGCCGTATCTTCGGCAACTGCGAGACCGTCGCCGGGGATCCGAAGTTCGTCGTCCTGCGGGCCGTCAAGCGCTGACCCCGCGGGATCCGCGTTCCGGCCCTTCCGGATTCTTGCAACACGTTCTACTGTGTGCGCCGCCGCACACGGACGACGCCACCGCGAGACTCCCGGAGGGGCCGTGCACCTCGAATACACGCCCGAACAGCAGCAGTTGCGCACCGAACTGCGCGGCTACTTCGCCGCGCTGGTCCCCGACGACGCCTATACGCGCTATGCCGCCCCCGAGGCCCAGAAGCGCTTCTACCGGGAGACGATCCGCCGCCTGGGAACAGACGGCTGGCTCGGGGTCGGCTGGCCGACGGAGTACGGCGGACGCGGACTCTCCCCGATGGAGCAGTTCATCTTCTTCGACGAGGCGGCGCAGGCCGGTGTCCCACTGCCGTTGATGGCCCTCAACACCGTCGGCCCGACGATCATGAGGTACGGGACCGGCGAGCAGAAGGCGTACTTCCTGCCGAGGATCCTCAGCGGTGAGATCGACTTCGCGATCGGCTACAGCGAACCCGACGCGGGCACCGACCTCGCCGCCCTCAAGACCCGGGCCGTGCGCGAGGGCGACGAGACCACCGGCCACTACACCGTCAACGGGCAGAAGATCTGGACGACCAATGGCGACACCGCGGACTGGGTCTGGCTCGCCGTCCGCACCGACCCGGACGCGGCACCGCACAAGGGCATCACGATGCTGCTGGTCCCGACCTCGGACCCCGGCTACTCCTGCACCGTGATCAACACCCTCGCCTCGCACGACACCACCGCCAGCTACTACGAGAACATCCGCGTCCCCGCCTCCCGCCGCGTCGGCGAGGAGAACAAGGGCTGGCGGCTCATCACCAATCAGCTCAACCACGAACGCGTCACCCTCGCCGCCCACGGCACCATGGCGATCCGCGCGCTTCACAACGTTCAGCGCTGGGCGGCGGACACCGCGCTGGATGACGGCCGCCGCGTGATCGACCTCGGCTGGGTCCGCACCCTGCTGGCCCGCACCCACACCCGGCTCGACGCCATGAAGCTGCTCAACTGGCAGATGGTGTCCGCCGTCCAGAACGGCACACTCACCCCCCAGGACGCCTCCGCCGTCAAGGTCTACGGCTCCGAGGCGCGCCGCGACGCCTACGCCTGGCTGATGGAGATCGTCGGGTCCGCGGGCCCGCTCAAGGAGGGCTCCGCGGGCGCCGTCCTCCACGGCGAGCTGGAGCGCGGTTACCGCTCCGCCGTCATCTTCACCTTCGGCGGCGGTAACAACGAGATCCAGCGCGAGATCATCTCCTGGATCGGTCTGGGGATGCCCCGCGTGCGCCGCTGAGTCCGTGTGACCGCAGGCCGTTCATGGCACCAGTCACTTCCTTCGCCCGCGGGTTCGCCAACTGGCGTCCGTGCCGCGTAGTGCCGAATGCAGAAACCGCTTGGCGCCCAGACTCCGCTGACGACGACGACACTCCGCGAATGGCACATTCGATCCCCAAAAGCGTGAACACCTGTTCACTTTCGGCCTCGTAGGCGAGTCGCGAAAGGTCCAGATTTCGGCAGCCCGATCAGCTCATCCGAGAGTCATGCGTACGCCAGGAATTGAAGCCAGTGCTGTGATCGGAAGCCGTTGCCGGGCCGCTCGTTGTGCTGGATGCCAGGACGGCGTGTGGCAGGGGGCCTTCCACGGTTGCTACTCGGTCGGCGACGATCAGCCGTGGGGCGTGATCCGCCGGGCGCAAGGACATTGGCCACACCTGGACGGCGCTGCGGTCGATCCGCCAGCCGCCCAACCGCGGATGTCTCGGGCTGATGACGGCAGCGCGAGTCAGCCGCCGCCACTCGGGCGGACCTGATTGCGAGCCCTCCAGGGCTGATGACGACCTGACGGGCTCACCGGTCCGCCAACGGTGGGCGACCAAGAAGCGAACCTGCTCGCACATCTGGCGGGTGATCAGGACCGGTCAGCAGCACCGCCGCTGGCGGCAGGCCGACCTCGTAGGGCGGAGCGGGGGTGCCCCGCATCCACCATCTCCCGGCTCGGAATGAGTCCCACAGACGGCTTCGCCCCTCCTGCCGCTTCCCGCCCGCACTAGGGTCTTTCGTTTGGATCAGGCTGGATCAGGGAGCGGGGGCTGGTGCGTGCAGCTGCAAGGCGGAGGAAGGAGCCGACGCGGAGCGTCAGTGACTGACGACAACGCGGCAGATGTGCGTGCCGGCCCCCGCGAGCCCGGCATGATCCAAACGAGAGGCCCTAGAGTGGCCCAGGAGACTCAGCATGGGCCGAGAGGACCCCATGCGCCGTCGCACCCTGCTTGCTGCCAGTACGGCCGTGCCCGCCATCCCTGCCATGCCCCTCGACTTCCGCTCGGGGCGGTGCGCAGCCAGGCGAGCCGCCTCGCAGTCGGCAGCGTTGACGCCACTCAGACCACGACACGCACGATCTCGGCTCCTGCACCAGACGGGCCGACTGGGGTGGTATCCAGGGCCGTTAGGAACTGGAACTCCAGGAACTCCGCAACACACCACACGAAGCGAGGCGCATATGAATCCCAACTCCGAGCTTGAGATCCGCAGCGGCATACCGCACTCGGCCCGTGTGTGGAACTACTGGATCGGAGGCAAGGACCACTATCCCGTCGACCAGGAGCTGGGGGACCAGGTCATCGCCACCTACCCGCAGGCCCGAGAACTTGCCCGGGCATCGCGCGCCTTCCAGTCCCGCGCAGTCCGGTACCTGGCCGGTGAAGCAGGAGTCTCTCAGTTCCTCGACATCGGAACCGGCCTCCCCGTCCAGAACAGCACCCACGAGGTCGCACAGGACGTGCAGCCAGCGGCACGCATCGTCTACGTCGACAACGACCCCCTGGTCCTGACCCACGCCCGGGCCCTCCTGACGAGCGCACCGGACGGCATGACGAACTACGTGCACGCGGACCTGCGCGATGCCGAGCAGGTGCTCCAGGAAGCCGCGCAGACCCTGGACATGACACAGCCGGTAGCCGTCATGGTGCTCTCCACCCTGGGACACGTGGAACCGAGGGCCGGCATCGACCTCATGCGCCGGTACATGGCCGGGACCGCCGCAGGCAGCCACCTCGTGCTCTGCGACACGATCGCCACCCCTCAGACACTGGCCGCGCAGGAGGCCTACGCCTCTGGGGACACACCTCCCTACCTGGTGCGCCGACCCGAGGAGATTCTCGAGAGTGCCGACGGGATGGACCTGATCGCCCCGGGGTTCGGATCCATCTCGCTGTGGCGTCCCGACCACCTGGCCGACGGGAGCGCCGAGCCTGTCGACCAGTGGGGATTCGTCGCCCGTAAATGATCACCGACGAGAACCGGCCCCCACCGCAACGGGAGCACAGCCCGGAGGCGGCAGCAACGCTGAAGCGTTTCGTTGACCGCCCCCGGGGCGGCACAGCGGCCGCATAGCTCAGTGCGCCTACTCACCTGGGGACGTCACCCAGGGAGCGAAGCGCTGATCGGGGCCTGCGTCCTGGCGCCAGTAGCGCAGGACCGTTTCCTGGACGATGTCGAGACGCTCTGCGGCGATGAGGCACGAGACCGGCTCCTGCCCGCCGGCGTCGGCCTCGAAGGCGACCACGATCGGCGGTATCTCGCCGAGCTGACGTGTGACGTTCAGGAGCTCGTCGGGCGACGGAGACCGGAAGGCCGGATCGCGAAATCCGGACGGACAACTCACGAAGACCGGATCGCCGAAGACCAGTTCCAGGCCGTGGTGGTAGGTCAGGTCGTAGTCGGCGGCGAGCCTGAGCTGTCCGCCGTCCCAGGCGACGACGTCCCAGTCCCACCAGGACCCTTCGGGGAGCTGGATCGCGGCGTGCGCTCCTTCGGCGTCCACCGGCGGCCTCCTCGTCCCGTTCGAACAGATCGACAGGCTACACAGCGGCTGCGAGCGTGCGACCTGACGAGCTGAGACCCTGAGGTGTCTGGATAGCCCTGCTCACCGGGCTGAACCCGCGTTCATTCGGCAAGCTGGTGAACGCTGTGCGCTGTGAGGGTGCAGATTGGGTCCGCACGGGCCGCCCGTGGTCTCTTCCCCCGGAGCACGGGGTGCTGCTCGTGGCGGCCTACGGGCGCACGACCTTCACAGCCTGAACCTCGCCGGATGGGTGAGCAGCAGACTGGCCAACAGCCACGTCCACGCCCAACCGGAGATCAATTACGGGGCAGCCTTCAGCGATGGAGGAAAAGGGCCCTGGCGGAACCGTGTCTCTGGAATTCGGGAGTCTTCCCTCTTCGTTCGTACGCAGCTACGGGCGGCGTGGCCCCGTTTAGGCTGTGCGCATCTTTCGACTGGGCACGCGTCACGGCCTTTTGGCCTGATCGCCTTCGTTCAAGGAGGGGAGACGAGCCTCGTCGAACGCGCGAGCCGAGAGGTTACGCCACACCAGCGCGATGCCCACGGCCTGAGCGGCGGCCGCGGCAATCCATACGGTGTCGAGTCCCCACGCGGCCGCGGCCAGCCCGCCTGCCGCCGCACCGAGCGGCGCGACGCCCCACGAGACGAGGTGAAGGACCCGCTCGACGTAGAGCACGAGCGTCGCGTACCCCACGAACCAGGCGAACGCCGCGGCCATCAGGACCGACAGCGACGCCGCACCCATGAGGACGGCCGACCAGGCGGCAGCAGATTGCTGCTCCTTTGCCGACCTCATCGTTGCCGCGCAGCTTGTCCGGCTCAGCTGGCTCGACAGGGTTTTGACCTAGGGTCTTTCGTTTGGATCAGGCTGGATCAGGGAGCGGGGGCTGGTGCGTGCAGCTGCAAGGCGGAGGAAGGAGCCGACGCGGAGCGTCGGTGACTGACGACAACGCGGCAGATGTGCGTGCCGGCCCCCGCGAGCCCGGCATGATCCAAACGAGAGGCCCTAGCAGTGAAGTGGCTGGTGTGGCAGGTGCCGGCGACCGTGCCGGAGCGTGTGCGGCACCGCGCGCCGCGCTTCGGCTCGCAGCGGTCAAGCGGGCTGCGTGGCGGGCGCGGGGGAGGGAACCCGATGGGCCTTGCCGGTCTCACGGAGGGTCAGCAGGCCGGTGATCGCGATCAGTACGGAGGTCAGGCCGTGGATGCCGAACGCGGCGGCGAGGGAGCCGTGGTGGGCCAGGACGTTGAGCATGTCTCCGAACGGGGCGACGGCCTCCGTCAGGAGAACCCAGCCCAGGGCGCGGCGGTGGCCCGTCAGCAGCAGGATGCCGATGACCAGGCCCATCGAGAATTCGCGGGTGCCTTTCATGATGAGGAAGCCGTCACCGCTGCCCGCGGGCCAGGTCGGTAGGCCGACGCCTTGAGTGGACGCTTCCGGGGCCAGGATGAACGACAGCCCGAGGTAGAGGACGAACAGGGCACAGGCGGTGGCCAGGATGGTGGTGACGTTCCTCAGCGACATGGTGTTTCTCCTTCGGAGTTCAGCCTGGGGTGGGGCAGGGCTCAGCGGCGGGCGCAGCCGGGGCGGCCGATGACGTGCAGGACGAAGGGTGCTGGCGTGGCCGATCGTGTATCGGCCGCGACGGCGAACGCGATCGCCGCCACCGGCGCAGCAGCGATCCGCTGGGCCGCCGTCGGTCTCACGATCCGGTGATGCCCGGGGTGAGGATCTCCATGAGGTGCCCGTCGGGGTCGTGGAAGTAGGTGCCCCTGCGGCCTTCGGTGTGCTTGCTGCGATAGATCTGTCCGGTCTCCCGGCACGTGGGATCGCCGTAGTGGGTGACTCCACCGTGCTGGAGGCGGGCGAGTGCGGCGTCGAACTCCTGCTCGCCGACCAAGAACGCGTAGTGGTGTGGCTCGAAGACGTCCGTCTGGTCGTAGTCCAGGCTGACCTTGTTGGCCAGCGTGACCGGCGTGAAGTGCGCCACCGGTGGATCGACGCTCAGGCCGAGGATGTCCGCCAGGAACTGTGCCGAGGCGCGTGGGTCACGGGCGGGGACGATGGTGTGGTTCAGATCCACGGTCATAAAGACTCCAGGTCAGGGACGGGCTGCGCGTGACGGGTGGTCGGGCGGCCTCGGCGGCCCCGCGACATGACGGAGACGAGGGGACGAGGGGAAGCCCGGGGGAGGGCATGGCCTCTTCGGCTGTCGCCCCCGGCTACAGCTGCCGCGCTTTACGTCGATCCGCTCGGCGACGTGCGGACACGGCACGATGCCGTCGGGGAATGCGGCCGCCGTGCGCTGGGACTCCGGGCGGCCGGACGCCGTGGCGAACGCCTCGGCCGACTCCTGGACCGCGACGTTCATCAGAAGCCGGCTGCCCGCCGTCTCCCCGCGCGTCTGCCGGGAGACGAATCCCGGCTGGGCCTTCATGAAATCCGCCTGCCGCCGGAAATGAGGCGGGAGCGACGGGTGCCTCTCCTCCGGGATCACGAAGGCGCTCGTCAGGGCGAGGGCCCCGGTCTTCTCCTGGAACCGCGCAGGTATCGGTCGCGTACGGGTCGAGGTTCGGGAGCGTGGCCATTTCGGTGCGTCCTCTCGCTGTCGGTTGTCCGTTCGGAGGTACCGCAATTCAGTCAACACCTGTTGGCAACAAGTGTTGGCAACGCGTGTTGGCAAACGTAGGGGTGCGGCCCTGGACTGTCAACAGCCGTTGGCCTACATTCGTGGGCATGACCGGCATCACGGAGAACCAGCAGGCTGCACGGCGTTCCGACGCGACCCGCGCCGCGATCCTGACCGCGGCCCGCCAGCGGTTCGCGGCAGACGGCTACGAGAGGGCGACCATCCGGGCCATCGCCCGCGACGCGAAGATCGACCCGTCGATGGTGATGCGCTACTACGACAGCAAGGCGGGCCTGTTCGCGACTGCCGTCGCGATCGATCCCGGCCTGCTCGACCTGCCCGTCGAACCGCGCGAGGAGATCGGCCGTACGCTGGTGAGCCACTTCCTCTCCCTGTGGGAGGAGAACGGGGAGCTCACCGCGCTGATGCGGGTCGGAGCCACCGATCCGGCCGCCGCCGATCGCATGCAGAGCGTGCTGCGCGAGCAGTTGATCCCGTTGGCCCGCGAGGTGGGCCCCGATCCGGAGCAGGCGCCGACGCGGGCGGCGCTGTGCGCCTCGGCCGTGCTGGGACTCGCGCTGACGCGCTACGTGCTGCGCTTCCCGGCGAGCATGGCGCTCGACCGCGACGAGATCGTGGACTGGCTCGGACCCACGGTCCAGCGGTATCTCACCGCGCCCACGCCCTGAGGAAACGCGTCGAGGGCACCCACCGCGCCCTCGGTCGCGGTGGGTGCCCTCAAAGGGGGAGGGCCGAAAGGATCAGCTCTCCGCCCGCGGCTTGCGGGACGTGTCGCTGAGCATCGTGACGGCGGCGGGCACGTGGCAGGAGGCCGCGCGGCGCGGTCACGGACACGACTGCCGAGGCCCTCGT
This sequence comes from Streptomyces sp. NPDC058195, assembly GCF_042883525.1. Taxonomy (NCBI): domain Bacteria; kingdom Bacillati; phylum Actinomycetota; class Actinomycetes; order Kitasatosporales; family Streptomycetaceae; genus Streptomyces; species Streptomyces sp. NPDC058195. The sequence continues at coordinate 211,138 of NZ_JBHVVM010000003.1, read as the reverse complement.
TGAGGAAGCGCCTGCCGCGGCCGTGCCGCTCTCGGCCGCGCCGCAGGCGGTGGCCGTTCATGGAGGTCTTCCGGTGGGTCAGACGGAGAAGGCGGTGCCGTCCAGGGTCCAGTGCGAGTCGGGGGAGATGCCGAGGGCGGTGTAGACCTGGGCCGCGACGTCGGCGTGGTGGAGGGCCGAGGGTGCCCTGCCCGCGGGCAGTCCCGGACCGCACGCGGCGATCCAGGCCGTACGCTCCTGCGGGCTGCGCCCGCCGTGGCCCCCTTCGTCGCGGTGTCCGTGGTCCGTCACCACGATCACCGTCCAGTCCTCCGCCGCGTGACCGGGACGCTGCCGTATGGCGGTGAGGAGCCGGCCGAGACGCCGGTCGGCGGCCTCGACCGACCGGCGGTACTCCTGGCCGCAGCCGAGGAAGTGGGCGGTCTCGTCGACGGCGCCGAGGTAGACGAAGCCGGCGTGGAGCTCTTCGTCCAGGCCGAGGAGGTGTTCCGCCTCGGCGGTCACCTTCTCGTCCGCCTCCTCCCACGCCTCGGGGGTGTCCGCCCGGGGAGCGACGTAGGCGAGCCGGGTCGGGGCCACGAAGAGCGGCCCGCCCTGCTGCGCGAGGAAGAGCGGCGCCCAGCCACCGACGGCGAACGTCCGGCGCCCGCACTCGGCGGCGAGCCGGGTCGTGAAGTCGGGGAAGACGTCGAGGCGGTTGCCGTCGAGCCGGTTGGCCCACACCCCGTGCTTGGCGACACCGACGCCGGTGACGATCGTGGTCCAGCACGGCCCCGACATCGTGGGGGTCGCGGGGTCCACCTCGACGGGCTCCAGGAAGCCCGCGCGGGCTATCCCGTCGAGGTGGGGGGTGGCGAGTCCGGGGAGCAGATCCAGGCGTACGCCGTCGATGCCGACCACCAGCACGCGGGCGGTGTCGTGGGAGGTGTCCTGCAGGGTGTCCATCAGCGGATCCAGACGTGATCGTGTACGGGCGGGGAGCGGGGAGCGGGGAGCGGGGAGCGGGGAGCGGGGAGCGGAGAGGGGGAGGGGAGGGGCGGGGCGGGGAGCGTCAGGGGCCGAGGCGGCGGAGCCGGATCAGGCTGCTGGCGTAGTCACCGGCCGGAAGCCGCGGATCGATGCCCCGGTGCACCAGGACGGCGCCGTCGTGCACCTGGTCCAGGTCCGGGTCCAGATACCGCGCCCCGGCGTCGAGGGCGGGCAGCCGCACGGGGGCGGGGTGGTGGCCGAAGCGGGTGGCGGGGCGCCACACGAGGAGTGCGTGCTCGCTGCCGTCGGGCGACGCGTAGTGCACGGCGGTCGTCGGGCCGTCCGTGACGGGACGGTGCTGGTGCCCCCGCTGCACGAGGGGGCGGACGCGCTTGTACTGGGCGACGAGTGCGGCGGCCTCGTCGAGTTCTTCGTCGGACCAGGACGTCAGGTCCCCGCCGATTCCCAGCGCCCCGGCCATCGCGACGTGGAAGCGGAAGCGCAGCGGGGTGCGTCGGCCGGTGGCGGGGTTGGGGCTGTCGGTGACCCACGCGGCCATGGCCTGGGCGGGGAAGAGCTGTCCGAAACCGTGGTGGACGCAGATCCGGTCGACCGGATCGGTGTTGTCCGAGGGCCACGCCTGGTCGGTACGGGCGAGGACCCCGAGGTCGACGCGCCCGCCGCCGCCCGCGCACGCCTCGATGCGCAGCCCGGGGTGGGACTCCCGGAGCCGGCCCATGACCCGGTAGACGGCCCGGGTGTGGTCGATCCACAGCCGGTCGGGGTCGGGGTGCCCGTCCCAGCCTGCCTCGGTGAAGGGCCGGTTGGCGTCCCACTTGAGCCAGTCGACGCCGTGCTCCCGCACGATCCCGTCGAGGGTCTCCAGCGCCCATGCCTCGACCTCCGGCCGGGCGAAGTTCAGTACCAGCTGGTTGCGGAGCTCGGTCGCGTCGAGGTGCGGGGAGTGCATGACCCAGTCAGGATGAGCCCGGTACAGATCGCTGTCGCGGTTGACCATTTCCGGCTCCACCCACAGCCCGAAGTCCATCTTGAGGCGGTGCACCTCGTCGGCGAGCGGACGCACTCCGCGCGGGAAGGCCCCGGGCCGGGGAGTCCAGTCGCCGAGCCCCGCCCGGTCGTCGCGACGGGCACCGAACCAGCCGTCGTCCAGGACGAAGAGCTCCGCACCGAGCCGGGCGGCCAGGTGCGCGAGGCGGATCTGACCGGCCTCGTCGACATCGAACCCGGTGGCCTCCCACGAGTTGTAGAGGACCGGCCGGTCCCGTCCGGGCTCCGGCAGCACGTGCGCGCGCACGTAGTCGTGCCAGGCACGGCTGGCGCCGCCGAAGCCGTGCGGGGTGTAGAGCCCGGCGTACACCGGGGTGCGGATGGTCTCGCCCGGTGCCAGGGTCCAGGCGAGGCCCTCGTGGCCGAAGCCTCCGGTCCAGTTGGTGCGGCCGACCGGATCGCGGTGGACCGTGATACGCCAGCTCCCGCTCCAGGCGAGCGCGGTGCTCCACACCTCGCCGTGCTCCTCCGACGCGGCGCCGTCGTCGAGGGCCAGCCAGGGACTCGCGTGGTGCCCGGTGAGTCCGCGACGGCTCGTCAGTACGGTTTCGGCGACGGGGAGCCGGTCGCGGCGAAGCTGGAACTCGCTGTTCCAGCCGCCGACCAGATGGCTGAGCCGGTAGTCCGCCAGCGGGGGAGCGGTCCAGGAGGCGGAGTCCAGCCGCTCGACGACGACCGGGTCCGGCGGGCCGTCCGGGGGCCCGGTGTGGGTCAGTTCCGTCCAGCGCTCGACGACGTCGGTGTCCGTCCGGACGCGATAGCACAGGTCCGTTCGCAGCGGGCGATGCCGGTCGGTGAGGTGCAGCCGCAGTTCCCCGCCGTCGACGGTGTGACCGGCGAAGTGCCATTGGGTGCCCCTGGTGCCGTCGGCGAAGCGGACCCGGAGGCCCGCCGGTCCGAACCGCGCCCCGGTCTGCGGCGCGAGTTCGTCGGCGGCGGCGTCGGACTCGAAGCTGCTCGCCGCCGGGGAGACGGGATCCGGCAGCGCCGTGAGACCGATGGTGTCGAGCGGGGCACCCCAATACAGGTGCCGGGGGCTGCCGTCGGGGGCTACACGGAGCGCGTACTGGCTGTTCGGCGTACGGAGCACCGCGAGGCCGAGACCGGGGTCGAAGGTGACGGGCGGAGGCGTGGCGTGCACGGATTGGTCCCCTGACGTGCGGAGAGAACGGGGGCAGACCCGGGGCGGCGTGACGGAGGCACGGCCGATGCCGCGAGCGGCCCCGGGTTGGTGAGACGGGGCGGCCTGAGCGTAGGACGACCTCAACTCCCAAATCAATACTGGAAGAAGTTATTTATTTCCTCTACGTTGCACCCGTGCTTCGACAACACTCCCAGCCTCTGGTCAGTGCACCTGCCGAGACCGCTGTCCTCGCCCTGCTCCTCGCGGAGGGACCGCTCAGCAGAGTGGAACTGGCCCGGCGGACAGGGCTCTCCTCGACGGCGGTCACCAAGGCCGCCCGACCGCTCATCAACGACGGCTACCTGTACGAACTCCCGCCGGAGCGCACCGCTCCCGGTGCTGGCCGACCGGTCAACCCGCTCGCGGTCGATCCCGACCGGGAGTACTTCATCGGGCTGAAGATCAGTGCCGACCAGCTCTTCGGCGCCGTCTGCGATCTGCGGGCCGGCATACGGGCCACCGCCTGCCAACCGCTCGAAGTGCGCACCCCCGAACTCGCCCCCGAGCCCGCCGCCGCGCTCGTCGCCGAGCTGGTCGACGGACTCCTCGACGAGAACCCCGCGTTCCGGGAACGGACACGTCATCTCGGCGTCGCCGTCAACGGTGACGTGGACCGGGAGAGCGGCAGGCTCCGCCACTCCGGCCTCCTCGGCTGGCGCGACGTCCCGCTCGGCGGACTGCTCGCCGCCGCCACGGGGCTGACCGTCACCGTCGAGAACGACGTCAGGGCCCTGACGGTCGCCGAGCACTGGTTCGGAGAAGGCATCGGAACCGGCTACTTCGCGCTGGTCACCATCGGCGCGGGCATCGGCTCCGCCCTCGTCGTCAACGGGCATCTGCTCAGGGGCGCCCACGGGGTGGCGGGCGAGGTCGGACACATCTGCGTGGACCCGGCAGGGCCGCGCTGCCGCTGCGGCGCACGCGGATGTGTCGAGGCGATCGCCTCGACCGACGCGATTCTCACGGCGGTCCGCCGCTCCACCGCGCAACCGCGCCTCACGTTCGACGAGGCCGTCGGCATGGCCCGCGAAGGCCACTCCGCGGCCCGGGATGCCTTCGCCCGGGCCGGACAGGCCATCGGGGTCGGCATCGCCGCACTGGTCAATCTCGTCGGCCCGGAGCGTGTGGTGGTCAGCGGCGAAGGAGCTGACGCCTACGACCTGTTCAGCGGCCACATCCAGGACGCGTACGCCGCGCACGCCTTCGGCGCGGCGTCCCGCTGCCCGCTGCTGCTGCGCCCGCTGCCCTGGGAGGAGTGGGCCCGCGGCGGCGCGGCCGTGGCCGTCCAGGCGCTCTTCCCGCAGCCCGCGGCGACATCCACGATCGGCTTCGGCTGACCGCCACGACGACCGGCACCCTCACCGCCATCCCGCACGACTCCCTGACCGCGCCCTCTTCTGCCGGCAAGCACTCACGAAGGCGCCCGCCAGGGAGCACATCCGCCCCGTACACACCCTCACACAAGGAAATGCGACATGAGCGCACGCAGATTCGAGCTTAGCCGACGAGGATTCCTCACGGGATCGCTGCTGATCACCGCGGGAACGGTCCTGACGACCGCCTGCAGCACCAACCCCGGCGGCGGTTCCTCCGCCAGCACCACCCTCAACGTCTGGTACCACGCCTACGGCGAGGCCGGTGCCCAGCAGGCCGCGCTCCGCTACGCCAAGGAGTTCACCAAGGCCAACCCGGACATAGCCGTCAAGGTGACCTGGGTTCCCGGCGACTACTCGGGAAAGCTGAACGCGACCCTGCTGACCGACGGGGCTCCCGATGTCTTCGAGATCGGCGACTTCAGCGAGAGTCTCGCCCGCCGGGGCCAGATCGCCGCAGTGGACGACGTGTACGGCAGCGCCAGGAGCGACTTCAACACCAATGCCATGGAGACGGTCACCGTCGACGGCAAGCTCTACGGCGTCAAGATGGTCGACGACGTCATGATGCTCTACTACCGCAAGAGCGCCCTTTCGAAGGCCGGGATCACCCCGCCCACGACCTTCGGTGAACTGGCGGCGGCGGCGGAGGCCCTGTCCACCAGGAAGACGAAGGGCCTGTTCCTCGGCAACGACGCGGTCGGTGACTCCGCGATCCTCTCCGTCTGGTCCAACGGCGGCGACCTCGTCACCCCCGACGGCACGGTGGCGTTCGGTTCGGACGGCGCGCTCGAAGCGCTGAAGGGCCTGAAGCGCCTGCACGACGACAAGTCGCTGCTGCTCGGCTTCCCCACCGACTGGTGGGATCCCTCCGCCCTCACCCAGGGGTCGGTCCCGATGCAGTGGAGCGGGCTGTGGGCGATGCCCGCCGTCTCGTCCGCGCTCGGCGACGACTTCGGCGTGCTGCCCTGGCCCGCGTACAAGACCGGCGGCAGTCCGGCCGTACGGGTCGGCGGCTGGACCAGCTGTGTCAACGCCAAGGGTGACCACGTGGCCGAGGCCAAGAAGTTCGTCCAGTGGCTGTGGGTCCGGCAGTCCGAGCTCCAGAAGGACTTCGCCGGGAGCTACGGACTCCACGTTCCGCCGCGGACCTCCGTCGCGGCGACCGCGGAGAAACTGTCCGCGGGCCCCGCCAAGGAGGCCGTGGCACTGGCCGCGAAGTACGGGAAGCACAACCCGGGGACCTGGGACACCGCGGTCAGCAGCGCCTTCAACGGCGCCGCGGCGAAGATCGTCGGCGGGCAGGGCGACCCGGCCGCCGTCCTGGCCGACGCGGTGAAGAAGGCTCAGCGCGAGATCGACAAGCAGCTCGGCCGGTGAATCCGATGACTCCGGCGAACGGCACCGCGCCGATACCCGCGCGGGCCCGGCGCTCCGCGACCACCCCGCCGGGCGCCGCCCGCACCGGCGGGCCCCGCACCGGCCGACGCCGGGTGGGGCGGTCCGGGTGGTTCGCGTTCGTGCTGCTGACCGCGCCGACACTGATCGGGCTCGGCGTCTTCAAGTACGTCGCGATCGGCTGGAGCTTCCTTCTCAGCTTCAGCGACGCACGCGGCACCATCGCCCTCGGCCGATGGGTCGGACTCGACAACTACCGGACCCTCCTGGCCGATCAGGCGTTCCGCGGCTCACTGCTCCAGATCCTGCTGTTCACCGCGTTCATCGTGCCCGTCACCTTCGCCGCGTCCTTCGGACTGGCCCTGCTGGTGCACCGCGTCCGGCGCGGCCGGGCCCTGCTGCGCACCACCTTCCTCATACCAGCGGCCGTCTCGTACGTCGCGGCGTCGCTGTTGTGGAAGATGTGCCTGTTCAACGGCCTGCCGACGGGCATCGCCAATATGATCGGCGGCTGGTTCGGAGCGGAGCCCGCGGCCTGGCTGCAGACCACCTCACCACCGCTCTACTGGATCGTCCTGGTCACCTTGCGCCTCTGGCTCCAGGTCGGCTTCTACATGGTGCTCTTCCTGGCCGGACTCCAGGCCATCCCCAAGGAACTCTACGAGGCCGCCGCACTTGACGGCGCAACAGGCCGACGCCTGCTGACCGGAATCACCCTGCCCATGCTGCGCAACACCTCTGTCGCCGTGCTGATGCTGCTGTTCATCGCCGCCTTCCAGGCCTTCGACGAGTTCTACAACCTGTTCAACAGCGGGCTCTCCGGCACCGGAGCCGCCCCCGTACAGACCCCGCTCGTCCACCTCTACAACACCGCCATGGGAAGTCAGAACTACGGTCTGGGCTCGGCCGGGGCCTTTGTGCTGACCGCCCTCATCGTCGGAGTGACCCTGATCCAGGGACGCATCACCGGGTTCGGCAAGGGCGGGGAGTGAGAAGCGCATGACCACCTCGCCCGTGTTCCGCACCGCGCGCACCCTCGCCCGCGGCCTGCTCATCGGCCTCCTCACAGCAGCCTTTCTGGCGCCCTTCTACCTGATGCTCCGCAACTCCCTCATGGACGCGCGGGGCCTCACGGCGCCGGAGTGGACGTGGTGGCCCTCGACGATGCACTTCGAGAACTTCACCGCCCTGTTCGACGACCCCTCCGTCTCCATGGGCCCGGCGCTCGGCAACTCACTGCTCATCGCCGCCGTCACCGCGCCGGTCTCCACCCTGCTGGCCTCCGCCGCCGGGTACGCCCTCGCCAGGATTCCCGTTCCGGGCCGCGGGGCGATGCTCGGCCTGGTGGTCGCCACCCTGATGATCCCCGGCTCGGTCACCTTCGTACCGACCTTCGTCGTCGTCGGTTCCATGGGCGGCGTCAACACCCTGTGGGGCATCATCGCGCCCGGTCTGTTCAACCCGTTCGCGGTCCTGCTGTTCCGCAACTTCTACCTCCAGTTCCCCAGCGAGATCGAGGACGCCGGACGCATCGACGGCCTGGGCTGGCTCGGTATCTACCGCCGGGTCGCCCTGCCGAGCTCCGGGGCGATGCTCGCCTCGCTGGGCGCGCTGTCCTTCATCGAGAGCTGGAACTCCTTCCTGTGGCCGCTGGTCATCGGCCAGGACCCCTCCGCCTGGACCGCGCAGATCGCCCTGTCCACCTTCCTCACCTCGCAGACCATCAATCTGCCCGGACTCTTCGCCGGTGCGGTCGTCACCATCACCCCCCTGGTCGTCATGTTCCTCGTCGCCCAGCGCCACATCGTCGAAGGCATCGCCACCAGCGGCCTCAAGGGATGAACCCGCCGCGCCCTCACGCACCACGCACCCAGGCAGGCACCACCCCCCACCCGTAAGGAGCTTCTCCGTGACACCTCGCATCACTTCGCTCCGACGCGCGACCGCGGCTCTCGCCATGTCGTCCGCGCTCCTTCTCTGCGCCCTCGTCCCCACCACCACCGCCGCCGCGGCCGGTCCGGCGGCGGCGCCTTCGCCCGCGGTCCTCACCGGCGCTGAGCTCGCCGCCTCATGGACCGGCCCGCTCTCCACCCGGGACCGGTACGTCGTCGACGCCGACGGCGACCGGTTCAAACTCAAGTCCGGCAACTGGGCCGGTGCCCAGGGAACCTGGCAGGGCAGCGGTGACGTCAACGACGTGGCGAACCACCAGGCGCGGCAGATGTCGCACAACATCCCACTCGGTCTCGACCGGAAGCCGATCGCCCAGATCCTGGACGACTTCCACACCTTGGGCCTCAACAGCATCCGGCTCCCGTTCGCCAACGCGCTCATCCACGACACGAGCACCGTCCCGGACTCGGCCGTCACCGCCAATCCGCAGCTCAAGGGCAAGACCCCGCTCCAGATCCTCGACGCCGTCGTCGGCGCCCTGACCGCGGACGGCTTCGCCGTCATCCTCAACAACCACACCACCAGCTACCGGTTCTGCTGCGGACTGGACGGCAACGAACGCTGGAACAGCGGCCAGTCGACCCAGCAGTGGGTCGACGACTGGGTGTTCCTGGCCAAGCGCTACCGCAACGACAAGCGGGTCGTCGGAGCAGACCTGCGCAACGAGGTCCGCCGGGACACCTGGAACGACGCGAACTGGGGCTGGGGCGATGACCACGACCTCAACAAGGCCCTGGAAGAAGCGGGCAACAAGATCCTCCAGGCCAACCCGGACATGCTCGTCGTCATGGAGGGCATCAACTGGCAGGGCATACCGACCGACCTGACCCCGCACAGCCGCCCGACACTCACCCCGGTCGCCACTCTCTCCAACACCCTGATCCACTCCGGCAAACTCGTCTACGCGGCCCACTTCTACGGCTACACCGGCCCGAACCACACCGGCGCCACCGGAACGGGAGAGACCCACGACCCGCGCTACGAGGAGCTCACCCCCACGCAGCTCGCGCAGGTCGTCGACGACCAGGCCCTGTTCGTCACCCGGTCCGGCCAGCACTTCACCGCACCCGTGTGGATCAGCGAGTTCGGTGCCGGCGGCCGAGGTGACACAGACGCCAAGGAACGTGCCTGGTTCGCCAACTTCACCGACATCCTGGTGAAGAACGACTCCGACTTCGCCATCTGGCCCCTGGTCGGCTGGACCGACGCGAACGGCACCCCGCAGGACAACTGGGCGATGGTCAACTACAGCAAGGACGGCACCCGGCTCGGCGTCATGGACACCGGCGACTGGCGCACCACCGCATGGAACAAGCTGGTCAACGCCTCGGGCCGGACCGGTCCGGTCGCCCCCGCACCCCGCTGGAACATGCTGAACCTGGACTATGCCGACTACAACGTCTCCGCCACCAAGCTGGCCGGACCCGACTGGTCCGCGGGCAACCGCAAGGGCAACTGCCCGGACAGCCAGCGGCTCACCGGCCTCGGCCGCGGCAACAGCCGGGGACTGTGCACCGACGCGGGCCAGCCGGCGAAGGGCAACGGCGCCTGGACCGTCGTCACCGACGAGCGGTACGTCACCGGCGGCGACTGGGCGAGCGGCTACAACAAGCTCCAGTGCCCCGCCAGCACCTTCACGGTCGGCTACAGCGTGAACAAGAACGCCATGGCGGCCCTCCTGTGCGCCCCGGCGGCCGCCTCCCTGCCCGCGGACGGCCGCACGGTCTGGTTCGACAGCGGTGACAACCGGCCCGCCACCGGCGGATCGACCGGCAGCGACTGGGCCCCGGGCCACTACAAGGGCCAGTGCGCCGACAACGAGTACCTCGCGGGCGTCGCCTACACATGGAAGTGGAACCACGGCGGCGTGCCCGACGCCCTGCTGTGCCGCGCGCTCGGCTGAACCCACCGGATCCGTACCACCTGAGGAGCACCACAGCCATGCCCCTGCTGGAGATCGCCGACGACGGCTTCCGTCTCGACGCCCGACCGTTCCGCATCATCTCCGGAGCCCTGCACTATTTCCGCGTCCATCCGGAGCAGTGGGCCGACCGGCTCCGTAAGGCACGGCTGCTGGGTCTCAACACGGTCGAGACCTACGTCCCGTGGAACCTGCACGCCCCGCGCCGCGGGGAGTTCCATCTCGACGGAGGTCTCGACCTGCCCCGGTTCCTCGACACCGCGGCCGCCGAAGGGCTCCACGTCCTGCTCCGGCCCGGCCCGTACATCTGTGCGGAATGGGAGGGCGGTGGCCTGCCCTCCTGGCTGCTCGCCGAGGAGGGGCTCGTCCTGCGCAGCGGCGACCCCCGTTTCCTGCGGGCGGTCGACGGGTACTTCGCCTCCCTGCTGCCCCCGCTCCACCCCTATCTGGGAAGCAACGGCGGGCCGGTCCTCGCCCTCCAGATCGAGAACGAGTACGGCGCCCACGGCGACGACACCGCCTACCTGGCCGAACTAGCCGCGATGCTGCGCCGCCACGGCGTGGACATCCCCCTGTTCACCTGCGACCAGCCCGCAGATCTCGCGCGGGGAAGCCTCGACGGCGTTCTGCCCACCGCCAGCTTCGGCAGCCGTGTCACCGCCGGACTCGACGCCCTGCGTGAACTGCGGCCGCACGGACCGCTGATGTGCACGGAGTTCTGGATCGGCTGGTTCGACCGCTGGGGAGGCATCCACACCCGCCGCGACCCGGCCGACGCCGCCGCCGACCTCGACCGGCTGCTCTCCGCGGGCGCCTCCGTCAACATCTACATGTTCCACGGCGGTACCAACTTCGGCTTCACCAACGGGGCCAACGACAAGGGAACGTACCGTCCCACCGTCACCTCCTACGACTACGACGCCCTCCTCGACGAAGCGGGCGACCCCACCGCCAAGTACGAAGCCTTCCGCGAGGTCATCGCCCGCCACGCCCCGGTCCCCGACGAGCCGCTGCCTCCCGCCGCCCCCAAAACCGCGTTCGGGCCGGTGGAACTCACCCGCAGCGTCGGGCTGCTGGAGCAGGCCGACGCCCTGGGCACCCCGGTGACCGCCGACCGCCCCCTGACCATGGAGGAACTCGGCCACCCCTTCGGGTTCGTCCTCCACGAGACCGAACTGCCCACGCCCGGCCCGGCCGTCCTGCACATCGAGCGGGTCCACGACCGCGCCCAGGTCTTCGTCGACGGCCAGCCGGTCGGCGTCCTGGAGCGCGAGAACCACGAACACACCCTCTCCTTCACCGTGCCCCGCCCCGGAGCCCGGCTCGCCGTACTCGTGGAGAACCAGGGCCGCGTCAACTACGGACCCGGACTCCACGACCGCAAGGGCCTCATCGGCCGTACGACGGTCAACGGCCGCCCGCCCACGGCCTGGCGCAGTCGCGCCCTGCCCCTCGACCGGCCCGGTGACTTCGTCCACCGGTCCGCCGATCCCGTCCGCCGCCCGGTGGGTCCGGCGTTCCACCACGGGGTCCTCACCGTGGACGAGCCCGCCGACACCTTTCTCCACCTCGACGGCTGGACCAAGGGCGTCGCCTGGATCAACGGATTCTCCCTGGGCCGCTACTGGTCCCGAGGGCCCCAGAGCAGCCTGTACGTTCCCGGGCCCGTCCTCAGACCCGGGCCCAACGAGATCACCGTCCTCGAACTCCACGCCACCGCCACCGGCCGCGTCCACCTGCGTGACACACCCGACCTCGGGCCCACCGAGGAGTGACCGCCCCGCCACCGAGCACACCGTGCCCGGCGGGAGACGCCTGACCGGGCAACGGTTCGGCCGCGTACGGGACCAGCGGGTCCGCCCGGCCGTCCACGCCCGCAGCGCACCGCACCGCTCAGAGCGGGGGAGCGGCTCCCCGGATGTCGGGCGGCGCCACCACCGAGGAGACCCGCCGGGCGGTCCGCACCGGACGGAACGGTCTCGTGGACGCCGCGCGGCGGGTGCTGGCCGCTCCGGGAACGGGCACCGCCGTCCTCGGCGGAGCCCCGTTCGCCCGGGGCGGGCACCGCCTTCGGTGCCGTGCCCGCCCCGGGTCCGGCGTCCGCGTCGCCCCGGGCCGCACGGTGGTGACCACGTACGCGACGACGCAGTCCACGGCGCACGCGCCCGGACCGAGCGGACCGCAGCCGTCCCGCGGGACACCGTGGCCGGGCCGGACCTCCTGGAACACCCCGGGAGGGCTTCGGACCAAGCCCCGGTCCCGTCCACGACCTCCGGATCCGGCCGTCCGGCCGGGTCCGCTCACGCACACATCCAGGGAGTCTTCGTGCCCACCGAACTCCAGGCCGTCCTCTTCGACATGGACGGCACGCTCGTCGACACCGAGCGGCTCTGGCGGCAAGCGGTCGAGGAGGAAGCCCTCGCGCTGGGACAGCCGCTCACGGACGAGGACCTTCCGTTCGTCCTCGGCCGGGCGATCGAGGACAGCGCCGACCACCTCGCGCTGCGCACGACCGGCAGGGCCGGGGCGCCCCGGATCGCGGCGGCCCTCGAACGGCGCTTCACCGAGCAGGTGAGCGGCCAGGTCGTTCCGCTGCCGGGGGCCGTGGAACTCCTCGCGTCGATCCACGCCGCGGGGGTGGCCACGGCGCTGGTCTCGGCCTCCCCCCGGTCCGTCGTGGACATCGTCCTCGACGTGCTCGGGCGGCACTGGTTCACCGTTTCCTTCGCCGCGGGGGAGACACCGCGCACCAAGCCGTTTCCCGACCCCTACCAGGCGGCCCTGACGGCCCTGGACGTCAGCCCCGCCGCGTGCGTCGCCGTGGAGGACAGCCCGGCCGGTGTCGCCTCCGCGGAGGCGGCCGGCTGCACGGTCCTGGCCGTGCCCTCGCTGATCCCCATTCCCGCGGCACCGCGCCGGACCGTCGCTCGCGGTCTGGAGGACGTGCACCTCGGCCTGCTCCGGGACATCGTTGCCGGGCCCGTCCTCAGGTACGGCCGAGCGAGGCGTCCCAGCCGCGCCGGGGGACGGAGTCGAGGAGCAGCCTGGTGTACGGGTGCTCCGGCGTGTCCAGCACCCGTTCCGTCGGGCCCGACTCCACCGCCTGCCCGCCCTTGAGCACCAGCACGGTCGACGCCACGTGCCGCACCACGGCGAGGTCGTGCGTGACGAAGAGGTACGCGATCCCCGATGCGCGGCGGATCGTGGCGAGCAGGTCGAGGATCTGGGCCTGGATCGAGACGTCCAGCGCCGCGACCGCCTCGTCCAGGACGAGCACCCGCGGTTCCACCGCGAGGGCTCGGGCGATGGCCACCCGCTGGCGCTGACCGCCGGAGAGTGCCCGGGGCAGCGCCGCCGCCTCGCGCTCGCCGAGCCCGACCTGCTCCAGGAGCTCCCGCACCCGGGCGGCACGGGCCGCCGGAGCGAGCCGGGTGTGCAAGCGCAGCACCTCCGCCACGCAGTCCGCCACCGGCACCCGGGGGTCCAGCGAGAGGTACGGGTCCTGGAAGACCATCTGGATCTCCCGGGCCCGGGCCAGCCGTTCGGCCCGGCCGCGGGCCCGGGACGAGCGGTCCCGGCCGTCGAGGCGCACCGTGCCGCCGTCGGGGCGTTCCAGGCCGACGAGCATCCGTACGGTGGTCGTCTTGCCGCTCCCCGATTCCCCGACCAGGGCGAGGCAGTCGCCCGGGGCCAGGGCGAAGGACACGCCGTCGACCGCCTGGTGCTCGCCGTACCGTTTGCGCAGCCCCTCGACCACCAGGCCGTTCTCGGTCGTCGTGGCCTGCTTCACCGTGTGATCCCTTCGTCGGCGCGGTGGCACGCGGCGAGCCCGTCGCCGTACCGGGCCAGCGCGGGCGGTTCTTCGGTGCAGCGCGGCAGCGCGTGGGCGCAGCGCGCGGCGAAGGCGCAGCCCGGCGGGGCCTCGGCGAGCGAGACCGGGCGGCCGGGGATGGGCCGGGGCGGGGCCGCGTCCCGTTCGATGCGGGGCGTGCAGGCGAGCAGCCCCGCCGTGTACGGGTGCCGGGGCCGGTCGAACAGCTCGTCCGTCCCCCGGGTCTCGACGATCCGGCCGGCGTACATGACGTACACCCGGTCGCAGATCGCGGCGGCCAGTTCGAGGTCGTGCGTGACGAAGAGCAGGCCGGTGCCGCGTTCGGCGCGCAGCCGGGTGAGGATCGCGATGATCTCCGCCTGCGTCGTGACGTCCAGCGCGGTGGTCGGTTCGTCGGCGACGAGCAGCGCGGGTTCGGCGGCGAGCGCCGCGGCGATCACCACCCGTTGCAGCATCCCGCCGGAGAACTGGTGCGGGTAGCGGCGCAGGGCTCCGCGCGGATCCCGGATGCCGACCGCGCCGAGCAGTTCCTCGGCCCGCGCCGAGGCCGCGGCTGCGGGGGTTCCGGCAGCGCGCAGCCCCTCGGTGAGGAAGTCCCCGACCCGGCGCAGCGGGTTCACCGAGGCGCGCGGGTCCTGGAAGACCATGGCGACCTGACGGGTCCGCAGCTCGGTCAGCTCCGTACGGCCCAGGGTGAGCACGTCCCGGCCGCCGACCCGTACCTGTCCGGTGGTGTGCGCGCCGGACGGCAGCAGGCCGAGCACACTGCGGCAGGCCACGGACTTGCCGGAGCCCGACTCGCCGACCAGGCCGACGGTCTCGCCCGCGGCGACCCGCAGGCTCACCCCGTCGAGGATCGGGCGCGCGGCCCGGTCGCCGGGCAGCCGGATGCCGAGCCCGTCGATCTCCAGTACGGGGGTGTCACCGGGGGCGCCCGTGGAGGTGGTGCGCTCGGTCATGTCGTTCACCGTTCCCGCCGTGCGATCCGGTCGGCGATGCCCTCGCCGACGATGCTGAACGCCACCACGGCGAGCACGATGCAGGCCGAGGGCGCGAGAGCGGGCAACATCGCTCCCTGGAGGACGGCCGACTGACCGTCGTTGATCATGGCGCCCCAGTCGGCGGCCGGCGGCTGGACCCCGAAGCCGAGGTAGGACAGCGCCGCCAGGTCCATCAGCGCGTACCCGAAGTTCATCGCGGACTGCGCGAACACCGTCGGCGCGACGTTGGGGAGCAGATGGCGCAGGCAGATCGTCCAGCCGGACCAGCCCTGCACCCGGTAGGACTCGATGTAGGGGCGGGCCTTCTCCTGCCGGGCGATCCCGCGCACCAGCCGTCCCACGTACGGCGTGTAGGCCACGGCCATGGCGATCACCGGAGCCGTCATCCCGGAGCCGATCACGGCGACGAGCAGGATCGCGAGGAGCAGCCCGGGAATCGCGAACACCAGGTCCATCGACCGGGACAGGACGGTGTCCGCCCAGCCGCCCCGCCAGGCCGCGACCGTGCCGAGCACCGTACCGAGGGCGGTGGAGACGACGACGATCAGCAGCGGGCCCAGCAGACCGGTGCGCGCGCCGTGGATCAGCCGGGAGAGGATGTCCCGCCCGGACTGGTCGGTGCCGAGCAGGTGGTCGCCGGTGGTCCCGACCAGACTGGACGCGAGGTCGAGCGCTTCGGGGTCGTACGGCGCGAGGACCGGGGCGAGCGCGGCGACCAGGACGAGTACGGCGAGCACCGCGACGGAGACGGTGAACGCGGGGCCCTGGCCGAGCAGGCGCAGGCGGCGCAGGCCCGGTCGGCGGGACGGCCCGAGGGGCGCCCGCGCCGGTGCGGCCGCGGTTGCTGGTGAGGTCATGAGGAGCCTTCCCCCCGGAGGGTCAGACGGGGGTCGATGAGCGGGACGAGCAGGTCGACGGCCAGGTTCACCACGGCGAACGCCGCCACGCTGAGCAGGGTGATCGCCTGGACGACGGCGAAGTCCTTGGCCGTCACCGCCTGCACCAGCAGGGAGCCCAGGCCGGGGACGTCGAAGGCGGTCTCCACGATCGACGTGCTGATGAGCAGTCCGGCGAGCATCGTTCCGCCGACGGTGACGACGGGGCCGAGCGCGTTGCGCAGCACGTGCCTGCGCACCACGGCCCGTCCCGCCACACCCCGGGCGCGGGCCACCTCCACGTGCTCGCGCCCGAGTTCGTCGAGCATCGCCGAGCGGGTCACCCGCGCGAGCAGCCCCGCGAAGGAGAGGGCCAGCGCGACGGCGGGCAGGGTCAGGTGGTACAGCCGCTCCGTGAGACCGGAGGGGGTGCCGCCGGGGCCGGGGAACCAGCCCAGCCGTACGGAGAACACCGACACCAGCACGATGGCGGTGACGAACGCGGGCGTGGCGGTGGCCACCCCGGTGCCGATGAGCACCGAGCGGTCGAACAGCCCGGGGCGCAGCGCGGCGCCGATCCCCGCGGCCAGCCCGGTCAGCGCCACGAGCACCGCGGCGTAGCCGATGAGCAGCAGCGTGCTGCTCATCCGGGAGCCGATGAGCGACGAGACGTCCTGGTGGTACTGGGCGGAGCGGCCGAAGTCGCCGTGCAGCGCCCCGCCGAGCCACTGCGCGTACTGCGCGGGCAGCGGGTCGTCCAGGTGGTACTGGGAGCGCAGCGACTCCACCGCCTCCGGGGTGGCCGGACGGCCGTGCAGCAGGAAGGAGACCGGGTCGCCCGGGGCCAGGTGGACGGAGCCGAAGACCACGAGGGAGGTCACGAACAGCACGGCCACCATGCCCAGCAGCCGGCCGGTGAGGAACCGGGCCATTACTTCGCCGCTCCGATGCTGGCCGCCCACGGGTAGTAGAGCTGGGCGATGCCGGTCGGCGCGCCGGTGATGCGGTTGCCGAGGAAGACCGTGTACGGGGCCTCGTACACCGGGATGACGGGGAGGTCCCGCAGGGCGATGCGCTGGAGTCCGGCGGTCAGCTTGGCGCGCTTTTGCGGGTCGGGTTCGGCGTTCGCGCGGTCGAAGGCGGCGTCGAACTCGGGGTTGGAGTAGTTCCCGTAGTTCCCGAAGTCGCCCGTGCGCAGGTACTGGTAGAACTCGACCGGGTCCGGGGTGTTGTCGTACCCGTTGGTGATCACCAGGTCGAGACCGGCGCGTGCCGACGGATCGACGAAGATGCTGCTGTAGGCCTCCGCGGAGACGGACTTGAGCCGGACGTCCAGGCCGATCTGCCGACCGGCCCCCTGCACGGCGTTGGCGACGATGCTGACCTCGGGGGCGAGCGTGCTGGTCACCAGCGTGACCTTCTTGCCCTCCGCACCGGCCTCCCGCACCAGCTTCTTGGCCTTGGCGAGGTCGAACTCGGGCTCGGGAAGCGGGTCGTAGTACGTGGCGGCGCTCTCGGGGACCAGCGCCCAGGCGCCGCGTGCCGCCGGGGCCTTGGCGGGGGCGCCCACACCGCCTGCCGCGGCCTTGATGATCTCCTTGCGGTCGAGTGCCATCGACAGGGCCCGGCGGACCCTGACGTCGCCGAGCGTGCCCTTGAGGTCGAGTACGGAGAGGTCGGCGGCCGCGGTGTTGGGACCGAACAGGACCTTCCCCTTGCCGCTGCCGCGCAGCTGGGCCAGGGCCGAGGACGGCACCATGTAGCCGCCGTCGGCGGTGCCGGAGAGGAAGGCGTTGGAGCGTGCCGCCGGGTCCTCGATGAAGGTGAACTTCACCGACTCGGTCTTCGGGGTGAGCGCACGGTCCCAGTAGCCGGGGAACGCCTTCAGCGTCACGCTGTCGCCCCGGGACCAGGTGCCGAGAGCGTAGGGGCCGGTGCAGTTGACCCCGCCCTTCGCGGTGCCGTAGTCCTTGCCGGCCTTCTTCAGGTACGCGGCGCTCTCCACGGTGCCGGGTGACACGGCCATCATCTCGTGCAGCAGGACGTCGGGCCTGGACAGACGGAGCGTCACCTCCAGCGGGCCGGTCTTCTCGATCGTCCTGACGTTCTTGAACGTCGAGGCCCAGGGGGATCCGACGGCCGGGTCCAGGTGCCGCTTCAGGGAGGCGACCACGTCGTCGGCCGTCATCGTCGTGCCGTCGTGGAACCTGACGCCGGGGCGCAGGGTGTAGACCAGCGTGCGCGGGTCGGGGCGGTCGAAGCCGAGCGCGAGACCCGGCTCGATCCGGTGGTCGGGGGTGACCCGCAGCAGCTGCTCACAGACGTTGGCCAGGACGGTGTTGGGCGGGTAGTCGTACGCGAGCGCGTAGTCCAGGGTGTACGGCTCCGCGTAGAGGGACCAGGTGAGGGAGTCGAGTCCGCGCTTCGCGGCGGGCGAGGTCGGGGTGACCCGGTAGTCGGTCACGGCGCCGGTCTGCCGGGAGGTGGTGGCCCCGGAACAGGCGGTGGCGGCCACCGCGAGGGCGGCGGTACAGGTGATCAAGGCGGCGGTTCTGCGCATGCGCATGCGGACCAACCCCTTTACGGGTGTTGTGACGGGCGCTGGGAGTGGGAGTGAGTATTAATGCGGGAACGTTCCCGCACAAGACTTTGCGGGAACGGTTTTGCTGAGGTCAGGACAGTGACACCATCAACCGCATGACCGAAGCCCCACGACGGGCGGGAAAACCGCCCGAGGCCGGACCGCGGGTCCGGCTCGTCGACGTCGCCCGCGAGGCGGGCCTCTCCAAGACCACCGTCTCGGCGGCACTCAACGGCACCGGGCGCCTCTCCCCGGCCGTCCGGGAGAAGGCACGCGAAACCGCCCGGACCATGGGCTACCGGCCCAACGCCGTGGCACGCCAGCTGCGTGCGGGCCGGGCCCGGCTGATCGGGTACGTGGTCGGCGAACTGGCCGACGCCCCCTGGACGTTCCTGGAGTCCCCGTACTTCGCCCGGCTGACCGGGGCCACCGCCGTGACCGCGCTCGAACGCGGCTACGCGGTGGTGCTGCTGCCCGCCGGATCGTTGCAGGACGAATGGGCGGGGCTGCCGCTCGACGCGGTGGTCGTCGCCGATCCCGTCGCCGGTGACCGGATCGTCGACGAACTCCTCGCCGCGCGCATCCCGGTGTTCAGCGACCGCTCCGTCGAGGGGCGTCCAGGCGCGCACTGGGTGGACGTCGACCCCGGGGCGGCGACCCGCGAGGTGCTGGACCACCTCCGGGGGGAGGGAGCCCGGCGGCCCGCGATGGTGCTGCCCGGCAGCATGACCGCGTTCCACACGGGAGTGCTCGGCGCGTACCGGGACTGGTGCGCCGCGCACGGGCTGCCGGAGCGCACCACCCAGGTCGCGGTGCCCGGGAACGGCCCCGTCATCGCGGCGGTCGAAGCGGCCCTGGGCCGCGCGGGGGCGGCGGACGAGGGGCCCGACGCCCTGTTCGTGGTCGCCGAGGCGAGCCCGCCCCTCGTCCTGGAAGCGGCCCGCCGCCGTGGCTACCGGGTGCCCGGTGACCTCCTCCTGGTGTGTGTGAGCGAGGACGTGACCGCGGAGCACACCCGGCCTGCGGTGACCACGCTCAGCCTGCGGCCCCAGGACGTCGCCCGCGCCGGGACCGAACTGCTCATGTCCGTACTGGAGCGGGGAGACGCGGCACCCTCCGGGCGGCTGGTGCCGACCCGGCTCGACGTAAGGGACTCCTCGCGCCGGACGCCGTCCGGCTGAGCCGTCCGGCGGCCGGGACCGCCCCCGCGCGCCCCCGGCCGCCGGAGCGCACTCAGACGGAGTGGACGAGCTGGCCGCCCACGTAGGTGCGCTCCACCCGGGCCTGGCAGATCTCCTCGGCGGGCGCGGTGAAGATGTCCCGGTCGAGGACCACCAGGTCGGCCAGGTGCCCGGCGCGCAGACTCCCCGCGTCGTCCAGGCCGTTCACATGGGTGCTGCCCGCGGTGTAGGCGGCGACCGCGGTCTGGAGGCCGATCCGCTGTTCGGGCAGGAAGACCCGCTCGTCGGTGGTGCCGGGCTCCCTGCGGTTCACCGCCACGTGGATGCCTTCGAGCGGCGCCGGGCTGCTCACCGGCCAGTCGCTGCCCGCCGCCAGGGTCGCCCCGGCCCGCAGCAGGTCGCCGAACGGGTACTGCCAGGCGGCGCGTTCGGGGCCGAGGAACGGAATGGTCAGCTCGTCCATCTGCGCCTCGTGGGCGGCCCACAGCGGCTGGATGTTGGCGATCGCCCCGAGCCGGGCGAACCTGGGTACGTCCTCGGGGTGGACCACCTGGAGGTGGGCCAGGTGATGGCGGTTGCCGCGGCGGCCGTTGGCGGCGATCGCCGCCTCCACGGCGTCGAGCGCCTCGCGGACCGCGCGGTCGCCCAGCGCGTGGAAGTGGACCTGGAAATCGAGCGCGTCCAGCCGGGTGACGTACTCCCGGAGTGCGGCCGGATCCACGAAGCTGAGGCCGCTGTTGGCGGTGGCGCAGCCGCAGCCGTCAAAATACGGGGCGGTCATCGCGGCGGTGAAGTTCTCCGCGATCCCGTCCTGCATGATCTTCACCGAACTCGCCCGGAACCGTCCGTGGCACAGCCGCTCACGCAGCGCGACCAGCCGCTCGATCTGCTCCGCGCCCTGCTCCCGGTCCCACCACAGGGCACCGGTCACCCGGGCGGTGAGCGAACCGTCGCGGGCCGCCGCCAGATACGTGTCCGAGGGGTCCGGCTTGTCACCGAGATCCCCGAGCAGCGCGTCCTGCCAGCCCGTGATGCCCAGGGAGTGCAGCATCTCCTGGGCGCGCAGCAGCCCGTCGAGCCGCTCCCGCGCGGTGTTCGGCGGCACCAGGCGGGCCACCAGGGCGACCGCGCCCTCCTGGAGCATCCCGTTCGGGGTGCCGTCCGGCTCCCGCTCGATCCGCCCGTCCGCCGGGTCGGGGGTCCGCGCGGTGATCCCGGCCAGTTCGAGCGCCCGGCTGTTGGCCCAGGCGCCGTGGTGGTCCCGGTTCGACAGCAGCACCGGGCGGTCCGGGACGATCCGGTCCAGCAGCTGCCGGGTGGGCATCCCGCCCTCGAAGCTCTCCAGGGACCAGCCGCCCCCGGTGATCCACTCGCGTGCGGGGTGGGCCTGTGCGTACGCCCCGATCAAGTCCAGGTAGTCGTCCGCGCCGACGGTTCCGGTCAGATCGCACTCGGCCATCTCGACCCCGCCGTTCACGGCGTGGATATGGGCGTCCTGGAACCCCGGGAGCAGGAGCTTGCCCGTCAGGTCCACGACCTCGGTGCCGGGGCCGATGAGGTCGCGCACCTCGTCGTGGCCGACGGCGGTGATCCGGTCGCCGGTGACGGCGAGCGACGATGCCCGGCTGCGGGCCGGGTCCGCAGTGAAGACGGGGCCGCGGGTGAAGACCAGATCGGCTGCGGTCATGGGCTGCTCCAGAAAGAGTGGGGACGGGGCCCGGCACACGGCGGCACACGTCGGGGGAAGAGGACGGCGCCATCGAATAGGAGAGACGGTTCACACGTCAATGGTGTTGACGTAAGGTCGCTCCATGGCAGACCGAGTGGTTCCCGAAGGGCGGCGGCAGCGCCGCAGGCCCACCAAGCAGGGCGCGGTGCTCTCCGAGGAGCTGATCGTCCGGACCGCGCTGAACCTGATCGAGCAGCGCGGCGCCGAAGCGCTCTCCGTGCGCCGGCTGGGTGCCGCTCTGGGCGCCGACCCCAGCGCGCTGTACCGCTACTTCCGCAACACCGACGACCTGCTGCTCGCCGTCGCCGACGAACTGATCGGCCGCGCCCAGCAGGGCTGGACCCTGACCGGCTGCTGGCGGACCGACCTGCGCGCCATCGGGGTGCGCGTCCACGACTCGTACCGGGCCAACCCCCAGGCCGCGCTCCTTGCCGCGCACCGCACGACCGGCCGCCCGCACGAGATGCGCGCGGTCGAGATGATCCTGGGCGTGCTGCGGGAAGCGGGTTTCCCCGACGGGCTCGCGGTGCGGATCTACCACGCCTTCGTCGACCAGGCCCTGGCCTTCGCGGCCCAGGACGCCGCGGCCCTCGCCCTGCCGCCCGCCGCGCGGGCCGCCGACGCCGAGGTCTGGCAGGAGGCGTACGGCAGGCTGACCGCCGATACCCACCCGCACATCGCCGCCGCCTTCCCGCTGCTCGCCGCCGACATGCGGGCCAGCGGCTACCCCTTCGCGCTGGAGCTGATGCTCGACGCGGTGGCGGCGCTCAGACCCGCGACCGGGAAGGACAGGGAGAACGGCTGAGCACCGGGCCCTTGTGCCGGGGCCTTGTCCCTGGCCCTTGTACCGGGTCCGGAACCCGCCGCGCTGGGGGGAAACCCGTCGCAGGGCCGGTGTCAGACCAGTCCGACCGCCGGATCCAGCGCCACCAGGGCGTCCACCACATCGGTGAGCGAACCCCGGCGCGCGTGCACGGCCCGCTGGCGGTCGGCGCCCGTACCCGTGGCCGCCAGCCGTCGGAGCAGCGCGACGGCGGTCGCCCGGTCACCTGTCTCCTCCAGCGCCGGACCGAGGTGGCCCAGAAGCGACGGCACCAGATCACCGGCCGGGGCGAGCAGACCGGTGCGCGGGTCCATCACCGCACCGCGCAGCCCGTCGCGCGCCGCCCGCCAGCACGCCGCCCGCAGGAGTTCGGCGCAGACCTCGGGGCCGGGGTCGCCCCGCTCGACGGCCCACAGCGCG
The DNA here is from genome assembly GCF_042883525.1 of Streptomyces sp. NPDC058195. NCBI lineage: Bacteria > Bacillati > Actinomycetota > Actinomycetes > Kitasatosporales > Streptomycetaceae > Streptomyces > Streptomyces sp. NPDC058195. Next base: position 188,831 of record NZ_JBHVVM010000003.1, on the reverse strand, counting down.
GTCACCGTCAACGCCCGCACCAGCACGGCCAGCAGGGCGCTCTCCTCGGCCGTCACGGGGACATCGGCCGCCCGCACCTCGATCGTCGGATAGCGGGACGACGGCCGGACGTCCCAGAAGACCGTGCGGCGGTCCGGCAGGGTTCCGCTGCCGGTCAGCACCGCGAGGAGCGACTCGTACGCGCCGAGGGACGCGAAGAACGGCGGCGGCCCGGAAACCGGCCAGCGCTGCCACATCATGCGGCGCCAGCTCGCGTACCCCGTGTCATGACCGCAGAAGAACGGTGAGTTGGCCGACAGCGCGATCAGATGCGGGAGCCAGGGGCGCAGGTGATTGCTCACGAGGACGGCGCGCTCCTGGTCCGGAACGCTCACATGCACATGGGCCGCGCAGATGACGTGCTCCTCGACCAGGCGCCGGTAGTCCCGCAGCTGCTCCGCGCAGCGCCTTCCGTCACTGACCGGCATCGGGATCGGCGCCCCGAGCGGTACGGTGCCGACCGCGGCGATCCGCGCCCCCGCGCTCCGGGCGGCGGCCGCGACGGCGCCCCGTAAACGCCGCAGTTCCGCGTGGAGTTCCCCGAACGAGCCGCACGGCGGCGTCCTGGTCTCCACCTGGTACCGGCCCAGCTCGCGCGAGACCAGATCGCCCACGTCCTGCGCGGCCCCGCGCACCACCTCATCGGCGCGCGGCACGACTTCACGGCTGAGGGGGTCGACGAGGAAGTACTCCTCCTCGACACCCATCAGAGGTACCGAAGGAGGTAATCCGCTCGAAACGGCCATGAAGGTCATGCTAGGAGGAACCCTCGTGCCCGGCAATGGGCGCTCAGACCCCCGCACCGGTGCGACGGGGGATGTCGGTGGCCGCACGTATCCTGCGCGTACGCACGTCGTCGAGCGGGAGGTACCGACATGAGCGACACGGATCCGGTGCGCGACACCGCTGCGCCGTGGCGCCGCATCCCCGCCATACTGGACGGGCCGGGGAGGGCGCGGGTACAGGCGTAGCGACGGGGGGCGACAGCAGGCGATGGCGGATACGCAGGCGATGGCGGACACCACGCTGGTCCAGAGCCGGTACCGGCTGCTCGAACGGATCGGGCGCGGCGGCATGGGCGAGGTGTGGCGTGCCCAGGACGAGTCGTTGGGGCGGCATGTCGCCGTCAAATGCCTCAAGCCGATGGGATCCCAGCACGACCAGTCCCTCACCCGCGTCCTGCGCGAGCGATTCCGCCGCGAGGCCCGGGTCGCCGCCTCGCTCCAGCACCGCGGCGTCACCGTCGTCCACGACTTCGGCGAGCACGAAGGCGTCCTCTATCTGGTGATGGAGCTTCTGGACGGGCGCAACCTCAGCCAGCTCCTGGACGACAACAAACAGAGCCCGCTGCCCGTGGCCGATGTCGTCGACATCGCCGAACAGGTCGCCGACGCCCTCGGCTACACCCACCGCCAGGGCATCGTGCACCGCGACCTCAAGCCCGCCAACATCATGCGGCTGACCGACGGCACGGTGAAGATCTGCGACTTCGGCATCGCCCGGCTCGGCCACGACATCGGCTTCAGCTCCCGTCTCACCGGCACCGGCATCGCCATGGGCACCCCGCACTACATGTCGCCCGAGCAGATCAGCGGCGGCCAGGTCGACCACCGCAGCGACCTCTACTCACTGGGCTGCGTGCTGTACGAGATCGCCACCGGGGCACCGCCGTTCGACCTCGACGACGCCTGGGCCGTCCTGGTCGGGCACCGCGACACCCAGCCCCGGCCGCTGCGCACCCACCGGGCCGAACTGCCCGGTTTCTTCGACCGCGTGGTGCTGGAGCTCCTGGCCAAGACCCCCGAGGAGCGGCCCGCCGACGCGGGCGATCTGCGCCACCGGATCGCCATCGGCCGCACCGGCGAACAGCCGCACCTGCCGCCCACCGGTCCGGTGCCGCTCGCGCCGCCGGTGCCCGTGACGCACCCCGCGCAGCGACTGCCCCACTGGGCCCTCAAGATGACCGGCGGGCACCCCGCGGCCGGGCCCCGGCCGGAAACCGTGCCCGGCCACTTCACCGGCCTTACGGGCGAGTGGACCACCGGCACCGACCCGCGCACCCCGGCCGACGGCCTCCCGCCGGTCCGTACCGAGCGCCCCACCCCCTCGCCGGAGCTGCTCTCCGTTCTCGCTGACCGCCACAGCGCCGGGCTCAGCCTGGGGCGGCTCGGCCGGTGGGAGGAGGCCGGTGAGGTGCACCGGGCGGTCGCCGCCGAACGCGAGCACGCCCTGGGGCCCGACCATCCCGACACCCTCGCCAGCCGGTACGAGATCGGCTTCTCCCTCAGCCGCACCGGCCGCGCCGCGGACGCCCTGCGCGAGTTCGGCCGTGTCGCCAAGGGCCGCGAGCGCGTCCTGGGCCCCGACCATCCCGACACCCTCGCCGCCCGGCAGGAGAGCGCGTACGTGCTGGGCAGGCTGGCCCGCCACTTCGAGGCCCATCAGGTGTACGCCGAGGTGCTCGCCTCCCGGGAGCGGACGATGGGCCCCGGCCATCCCGACACCCTGCGCTGCCGCCACAACCTCGCCTTCAACCTGGGCAGACTGGGGCGCCTGGAGGACTCGTACCAGATGGCCAGGGAGGTGGTGGCGGCCCGCACCCGGCTGCTCGGCGCCGACCACCCCGACACCCTGGTGACGCTCTACGAAGTGGCGTACACCCTGGGTCGGCTGGGGCGCTGGGCGGAGGCCCTCCAGGCCTACCGGGAGGTCGCCCGGTCCCGGACCAGGTCGCTCGGTGCCGACCACCCCGAGACCCTGGCCGCCCGCTACGAGGTCGGTATCGGCCTCGGCAGGCTGGGCCGCAGCACAGAGGCCCTGGAGCTGTACCGCACCCTGGTGGCGGACCGGACCAGGGCCGGCGGGCCCGAGGACCCCGAGACGCTCCGCGCCCGCCACGGCGTCGGCGTCAATCTCGGGCGGCTGGCCCGCTGGGAGGAGGCGGTCGCCGAGGCCCGGGAGGTGTGCGCGATCCGCGAACGCGTCCTGGGAGCCGACCACGCCGACACCCTGGTCAGCCACCGGGAGGTCGCCGTCGGGCTCGGCTGGCTCGGCCGCTGGTCCGAGGCCCTGACCGCCTACCGCACGGTCGCCGAGGCCCGCGACCGGCTCCTGGGGGCCGGTCATCCCGACGCCCTCGCCGCCCGCAACGACGAGGCGCACTGCCTGGAGCAGCTCGGCCGTGGCCCCGAGGCCGTCGAGCTGTACCGCCAGGTCGCGGCCCTGCGCCGCAACCGGCAGATGTCCCCGGGATGACCCGGCCCGCCACGGCTCCTGGCCGGCGGCGAGCGTGCTGTGCTACGAAGGGCCATGCCCGCACCCGACAGCTATGACGCAGTGATCGTGGGCGGCGGCCACAACGGACTGGTCGCCGCCGCCTACCTCGCCCGTGCCGGACAGTCGGTCCTGGTCCTGGAACGCCTGGACACCACTGGCGGGGCCGCCGTCTCGACCCGCCCCTTCGACGGGGCCGATGCCCGCCTGTCGCGCTACTCGTATCTGGTCTCCCTGCTCCCGCCGAAGATCGTCCGCGATCTCGGACTGGACTTCGCGGTACGCAAGCGGACCGTCTCCTCCTACACCCCGACCGTGCGCGGCGGCCGGGCCACCGGACTGCTCGTCGGCGCCGACCGCACCCGGGAGTCCTTCGCCGCGCTCACGGGCTCCGACCGGGAGTTCACGGCGTGGCAGCGCTTCTACGGCATGACGCGGCACGTCGCCGAACGGGTCTTCCCGACTCTCACCGAACCTCTGCCGGACCGCGCCGCCCTGCGTGAGCGGATCGGCGATCCGGAGGCCTGGCGGACTCTCTTCGAGGAACCCATCGGCGTCGCGGTCGAGCGGGAGTTCACCGACGACCTGGTCCGCGGAGTCGTCCTCACCGATGCCCTGATCGGTACCTTCGCCGACGCCCACGATCCCGCGCTGGTCCAGAACCGCTGTTTCCTCTACCACGTGATCGGCGGAGGCACCGGTGACTGGGACGTCCCCGTCGGCGGCATGGGCGCGCTCACCGACGCCCTCGTGCGCGCCGCCCGCGAGGCCGGGGCGGAGATCCGCGTCCGGCACGAGGCGACCAGGATCGAGACCGACGGGCGGCGAGCCGAGGTGACCGTCCGCTCGCCCGGGGCGCAGCATGTCGTCGCGGCCCGTACCGTGCTCGTCAACGCCTCGCCGCAGGCGCTCGCCGGGCTCCTCGGCGAGGAGCCGCCCGCCGCGGCCGAGGGGGCCCAGCTGAAGGTGAACATGCTGCTCACCCGGCTGCCCCGGCTGAAGGACCGCTCCGTCGACCCGCGCGAGGCGTTCGCCGGAACGTTCCACATCGCCGAGGGCTACGGGCAGCTGGCCGACGCCTACCGGGACGCGGCGGCCGGACGGCTGCCCGCCGCCCCGCCGTCCGAGATCTACTGCCACTCGCTGACCGATCCGTCGATCCTCGGCCCGGACCTGGCGGCCCGCGGATACCAGACGCTCACCCTGTTCGGCCTGCACACCCCCGCACGGCTCTTCGCCGCCGACAACGCGGCGACCCGCGCAGAACTGCTGGCGGCGACGCTCGCGCAGCTTGACGCGCACCTCGACGAGCCGGTCACCGACTGCCTGGCCCGCGACGCGAACGGTGCGCCGTGCATCGAGGCGAAGACCCCGCTCGACCTGGAACGGGAGCTGCGGCTGCCCGGCGGCCACATCTTTCACCGGGACCTCGCCTTCCCGTACGCCGACGGGCTGACCGGACGGTGGGGGGTGGAGACCGCCCATGCCAACGTGCTGCTCTGCGGGGCCGGTGCGGTGCGGGGCGGCGGGGTCAGCGGGGTGCCCGGCCACAACGCCGCGATGGCGGCGCTGGGCCGGTGACCCGCACGGCTCGGCGACGGCTCTCTAAGGGCTGTCGTCGCACGCCCGCCAGGGATTGCGGGACAGCCCTTAGCCCGACTCTGTCGGGGATCTTGGAGTCTCCCGGTGAGACAGCGTGGTCAACGGTCATGCGCGGGTAGTTCCGCCGACCGAGGAAGCTGTCGAGGGTGCCCGTTGTCCCTTCGCCGCCGTTCCGGTGCCGTGCACCCCGCTGAGAAGCGCGTTGCGACCGTGTGCGACAGCTACTTGCCGCACCTGACCACCCGGCAGTGTCGCCGGGTAGCGGGCCGGGCCGAGGCCGACAACGCCGAGGTCGCCTGCACGCCGGCCAACTCTTCATGGCTCAACCGGATCGAGGCCCAGGTCACCGCCCTGCGCTGCTTCCCTCTCGAGAGCACCAACCACTCCAGCCACAAGGAGCAGGGAAGCATGATCCGCCGTTACACACCTGGCGGAACAAGCATGCTCAGGACGAGCACCTACGCGAGGTCGTGAACAGGGCCAACGCCGCCTGATGCGGTGGAGGCCGCGTCCCGACGGAACAACGCGGTCCACAGAAACGTCACGCCGAAGAGCGCTGACTCGGGCGGCTCTTCCCGCATGCGGCGCAGTTCGACCTGCGTCAGGTCAGAGAAGATCCAGCGCAGCGATTCGGGCGTGTAGGCGAGGCCGCCCTGCAACTCGCGTGCACGGTACAGGTCCGCATCGGCGAGCTCCGACCCCATGCCCATCTCACCAGCGGCGAAGCAGGTGAGCGCGAGATGGCCGCCGGGGGCCAGAACGCGGTCGAGGAGAGCCAGGTAGCTGACGCGGCGGTGTGGCGGCAGATGGTGGAAACACCCTGAGTCGACGACCAGGTCATACGGGCCGCTCAACTCGGCGGCGGGAAGGGCGAAAGCGTCACCGCAGAGGAACCGGGCGTCGGCTCCACCCTCGCGAGCCCGGTCCTCGGCCCAGGCGACGGCCACCGGGGAGAGGTCGACGGCGTCCACCTCGAAGCCGTGCGATGCGAGGTACAGGGCATTGCGGCCCGCCCCGCATCCCAGGTCCAGGGCCCGACCGGGAGCGACCAGACCCTGGTCGAGGTAGGCGGCCAGGTTCTCGTCCGGTTTCGCCCCGAAGAACGCGACCGGCCTTGACCGGTCCGCGTAGAAGCGATCCCAGAAGACCTTGCGGTCGCCGGTCGCCACCTGGCCGGTCTCAGATTCAGATGCGAACAACCCGTCCAGAAGCGCGAGAACATCCTCGACGGTGCGTACGGTCCGGTCCACCCGGCCCCCCTTTCGACCAGGATCGATCATAGAGATGAGATCGGACGAAAGACCAGGTCAGACGGTGCCTAGCGGCGGCTGGAGCGGACTGCTGCGGGCCTCGGAGGAGACCGGGAGGCAACCCACCCCAGGCCCCGGCCCCGCGTCCGCCAACGCACCCCTCAGAGGTCAGGAAATGGCCCCACCCGACCGCGCGCGGCAGACTATTTCGACGATTCCCAGGGGGGTGCTTCAGGGCGACCGTTGTCTGATGCGGCACTGGTGATCAAGGAAGGGTGCTTTCAGGGCCGATGGGCGGCCTGTCCGAGCGTCGCCTCTGAGAGATCGTCAGGGTGCTTTCTGCCGGGCGCGGCGGGTGGCTTCTCGCCGGTGCTGGGCCGAACGCTTCGCAGTGGTGCCGTCCGAAGACGTACAGCGGGATGTGCGGCCTGAGTCTCAGATGTCCGGGACAGTCCGGCGGCGGTCCGAGTGAGACGCAGGTAACCGAACTCATGTGCGCCCCCGCTGCGGCGGTTTCCGGAGGGCGTGGAGCGTGCAGGATCTGTTCCAGGCGCCGTCAGTAACGGTGTGATCGAGCGTCGGCCCCTTGGCCCCAGTGGCTTCGCGATTGGCCTGTGCAGGCGAGGAGACGTATGTCCGGCGGACTGACGGGGGTCGGCAACGCGCTGCCGATGGCTCCCGGGGCCGCCGGTTCCAGGAGGCCGGTCTTCCGGCATCCGGATCACTCGAAGGCGGTACGGGCCTGGCTCCTCGTCGGCCGGGCGCGAATCGAGAAGCGCCTCCTTTCGTCCTGCTCGTCCGAGTCGGGGCCGACGAACGGGGCAAGGCCCGTACGAGGGCACCTGCTGGACGCAAGGGCAGGTCAGGCGTCTCCTTCCGAGCCCTGGACGAAGCCCGCCGTCTTCGGCGAGTACGGCATCAGCGGGTTCGTCCGGATGGGGGCGAGCGGTGGGGTGCCGGTCCGAAGACGGTCCGGATCCTGACCCCGTGCCCGTCGCGACGCGCTCCGGGCACCGCACGTCCTGCCGACGCTCGCCGAACGCACCGGTGTGACCGGCTCAGCCCCGACTCCCCATCCCGCACCGCACATTCGACGGAGGAGATTTGCGCAAGGTCTTGAGTATTCTGGCGGCCACGACTGCCGTGGTCGCCGCGCTGCTGATGCTGGTCCCCTCGCCCACGGGCGCCCGGCCCCAGGCGAGGCCGGTCATGGATACGGTGCTCGACGGAGCCGCCCCGGCCGCGGTCGCCGCGACCACCCACACGGTGACGTTCGTCAACAGCACCGGCAAGACGATCTGGATCGGCAGCACCGTCAACGCCGACGGTTCCAAGAACTTCGGATCGTTGCCGGTCCTGGAGCCCGGGCAGTCGGCGACGGTGGCCGTCCCGGAGGACGCGGACCCCGGCTACTGGCGCGGCAAGTTCTTCGCCCGTATGGGGTGCGGCGGCGAGTCCGGCAGCGATTTCCACTGCGAGCTGGGCGACTGCGGTCCCTTCGCCGACCACTGCGCGCCGAATACCGGTGAACAGCCGGTCAGCCTCGCCGAGTTCAACTTCGACCGCGGTGACGGCCTGGCGCCCTGGTACGACGTGAGCTACGTCAACGCCTTCTCCGTGCCGATCACGATCACCCCCACCGAGGTGTCCGGCTCCGGTGGCGGCTGCGGCGAGGTGGGCTGCCCCGAGGATCTGCTGCCGAAGTGTCCCGCCGACAACCTGACACGGTGGGGCGACGGCACGCCGAAGTTGTGCACCAGCCCGGAGCGCGACGCCAGGACTCCCTACAGCGACATGATCGCCACCAACTGCCCGAAGGCGTACGGCTGGTCGAAGCAGGACCAGGAGCCGGGCAACCAGGTCATGCGGCAGTGCAGCCGGTGCAGCGGCTTCACGGTCGAATTCCACCGCGGCGCCTGAACGGACGGGAACACACCATGCGCAGAAGAAGTGTCCTCACCGCCGCACTGGCGGCCCCGCTCGCGCTCTCGGCCACCGGCCGCGCCGCGGCGGCCCAGGCGCCGAGCGGCGCCCCGGCCGCGGACCGGACCGCGGCTTCGGAAGCCGCCGACGTGAAGAAGAAGGGCGTAAGCGCCTGGAATTTCGACGGCGTCGCCCAAGACCTCGCCGATTCCGGGGCCGGCTGGTTCTACGCCTGGTCCTCGGGCAGGTCAGGGATCGCCGCGCCCGATGGCGTCGAGTTCGTCCCGATGATCTGGGGGCCGGGCTCGGCGACCGACGCCGAGCTGGATCAGGCCAAGCAGCAGGGTACGATCCTGCTCGGCTTCAACGAGCCCGACCATCCGGGGCAGGCGGCCATGTCCGTGCAGCAAGCACTCGATCTGTGGCCCCGGTTGCAGTCGACGGGCCTGCGGCTCGGCGCGCCCGCGGTGGCCACCGGCGCGGACACCGCCGACGGCTGGCTCGACCAGTTCCTCCGGGGCGCCACCAGCCGCGGCCTCAACGTCGATTTCCTGCCCGTCCACTGGTACGGCGCCGACTTCAACGCCACCAACGCCACCAGCCAGTTGCGCGGCTACCTCCAGGCCACCTACGACCGCCACCGCAAACCTCTCTGGCTCACCGAGTACGCCCTCATCGACTTCTCGTCCGGCACGCCGCGGTACCCGGCCCAGGAGCAGCAGGCGGCCTTCGTGCAGCAGTCGACGGCCATGCTCCAGGGCCTGCCGTTCGTCGAGCGGTACGCCTGGTTCACGCTCTCCACCAGCCGCGGCGACGGCACTGGACTGTACGACGGCACGACCGCCACGCAGGTGGGTGCCGCCTACCGCGCGGCGGGCTGACTCGCAGCCCTGCCCCGCGTTCCCGCTCCGGAAAGAAAGCGACCATGATCCGCTCACTCCTTCTCGCCCGGTCGGCCATCGGCCTCACCGCCCTCGCGGCGGTGGTCGTAGCGGCGCCGCCCAGCTCCGCCGTACCGCTCGCCGACACCTGCTGGGCGACGCACTACGGCCCCATCCCACCCGGCTCCTACACCGCCAGCGGCGAGATCTTCGACAACAACGCGGACACTGCGGCGACCTCCCTCTCCCGCGATCCGCAACTCCCCTTCAACACCCTGGTGAAGGTCACCAACAACGCGAACGGCGCGTCCCTCGTCGTCCGCATCAACGACCGTGGCACCTTTGCCCAGACCCCGCAGGAACCCAAGTGCCTCGACCTCACCGATGGCGCCTTCCAGCGCCTCGGCGGCGTCATCGACCCGGACCAGGGCCACATCGAGGTGACGCAGGAAGTGCTTCCGTAGGCCCTGTCTGACAAACGATCTCGGGTGGGTTCGCGGAGCCAGAGGACGAGTGAGGCGAGGTGGACTCCGGCCTTGTGGCGGGCGGCGAGTTCGTCGAAGCGGGTCGCGATCGCGCGGAACTGGCCGGGCAGCCGGGTCATGGCAACATGACCCGGCTACCCGGCCCATGGCGCGGCGTGGCCCCCCGCTTTGACAAGACCGCCACCCTCTACCTCGCCGCCATTCTCATCCGGTCAGCCAGGTGACTCCAGCCGGGCTGCCCAAGGGCTGTCCCGTAATCCCCGGTGGATCAGCGTGCGGCGTCAGACGCGGTGCATCGCACGGCGGAGGGACGCCCGAATACTGGATGGATCCGGGCGTTCCGACAACGCGGCGAGGTGCCGTGGCTGTCGTCGCACGCCCGCCAGGGGAGTACGGGACAGCCCTTAGACCCATCCCTCGTCGAGATCGACCATCCAGGTGTCCCCCACTGCCTTGTGCAGTCCCGCCAGGGCCGCGACGTCTGCGATGGCTGCCGGGGCGTCAGACCACCGCAACGGGGAGTCGGGGACGCTGTTGCGGGTGTAGACCGGCAGCTCACCGTTGCAGCTGAAGGCGTGCAGCGGTGGGGGAGCTTCGTTGAACCATGCGGGACAGTTCTCCTCGGCCCACGCAGCCGCGGCGTCGACACGATCGACATGTGCCAGTAGATGCTCAGGAGCAGGCCCGCCGCTGAACTGCACGAGGAAGCCCTGAGCGTCCACTGCCCACCAATCCCACATGAACCCAGGTCGGGGGTGCCGCAGAATCGTCGTCATGCCGTCACCGTATCCAGGCCGGGCAGGACCGCTGAAGGTGACAGCCCTTAGCGGCCGAACACGCCCCGCAGCGCGACCAGCTTGCGCGGCAGATCGTACTCCGCGCCGCCTTCGTGCCCGTTGTACGGGAACACCTCGATCCGCGCCGGACCGGCGTAGCGGTGGTACGCGGCGAACACGGTGGACGACGGGCAGATCCGGTCCATCAGGCCGACCGAGAACCAGGCCGGGGCGTGCGCCCGTGCCGCGAAGTTGACCCCGTCGAAGTAGGACAGGGTCTCCATCGCCTCCTCGATCCGGAAGCGGTGCCCGGACAGCCAGCGGGCGATCTCCGCGTACGGCCCGGCGTCCGTGATCTGCGAGGCGCGCCGGAAGTGGCAGAGGAACGGCACATCGGCGACGGCGGCCGCGATGTCGTCGCGCAGACCGGCCACGGCCAGCGCGAGCCCGCCGCCCTGGCTGCCGCCGAGTACCGCCACCCGTGCGGCGTCCACCGCCTCGTGGGCCTTCACGGCGTCGACCGCCCGCACCGCGTCGGTGATCAGCCGCCGGTAGTAGTGGCGGTAGGGGTCCTCAATGCCCCGGGTCAGGAAGCCGGGGGAGGAGGAGCCGTGCCCGTCCGGGCCGATGTCCGGGGTGTCCGCGGTGTTCTTGCCGCCGCCGCCCTGCCCCCGGTTGTCCATCACCAGATGCGCGTACCCCAGCGAGCTCCACACCGGCCAGGAGTACGGGATGCCCCGGCCGCCGTTGTAGCCGATGTACTGCACCACGGCGGGCAGCGGCCCGGAGCGCTGCTTCGGCAGCAGCAGCCACGCCTTCACCGGCTGCCCGCCCCAGCCCCGGAACGCCACGTCGAACACGTCGAGCGTCGCGAACCCGGCGTCGTACGGGACGAACGCGACGTCCAGGCCGTGGCGGCCGGTCTCGGCGAGCGTCTTCTCCCAGAACGCGTCGAAGTCGGCCGGCTCCTCCGGCTCGGGCCGGTAGTCGCGCAGCTTCTCCAGCGACAAGTCGAACAGCAAGGGTCTAGCTCCTCTTCAGGGTGAGGCTGAGGGTCGCGCCGTGGAGCCCGGCGGTGTCGGCGGTGATGCGCACGCCGCGGGTGGTGGCGGCGACGCGCACACCCGGGTCGGCCTCGACGACGGTCAGTCCGGGCCGCGCCAGGTCCAAGGTGACCGAGGACCGCAGCTGTGTCGGGTCGGACAGCGCCACCTTCACCGTCCGGCCGTCCGGCCGTACCAGTGCCGAGGCCGGGCCGTCCGAGGACAGCTCCTGCGCGCTCCCCGCGGTCCAGAAGTTCGCGGCGAGGAGTCCGTCCGCGGTCCGGCGTACCGCGTGCACGGCCAGGGAACGGGCGATCGCCTCGACGGGCGGTGCGGCCGACCACCGCGCGGTCCGCCCGGGTGAGGCCGCCGGGGCCTGGAGCCAGTAGTAGCCCGCCCCGTCTGGTGCGGTGCCGTGGTCCTGCCAGAGCGTCAGATACGGGCGGGTGACCGGGGTGTCGGTGCCGTACTTGAGGTTGATCTCCCGCCAGGCAGCGGTGCGGTTCTCGCGCAGCCCGCGGAGCGTGACGGGCTCGGGGAAGACGTAGCCGCCGGTTCCGGCCACGTGCAGCCAGCGGACCTGGTCGAGCCGCGCCGACCAGCCGGTGTCCGCCGGGGCCGCCGTGCCGTTGACGAGCAGGGTCGTTTGGGGGTCGCGGAGCTTGCGGTTCTCCACCACGGTCTCGGCGGTGCCCGCGTCGGCGGTGATGCCCGAGCCGACGCAGGCGATCACGTCGTCCAGGCAGAACCAGCTCTTCAGCCCGTGCAGCGAACTTCCGTAAGCCCGCAGTTCCATGCCGTACGCGCCGAGCGTCGTGCCCGGCAGCGCGGTGCCGCCCGCCCAGTCGGCGGTGCTGGTGGTCCGCTGGCCCGCCGCGTCCGCCGGGCGTCCGGCGACGACGGTGGTGCCGGGCAGCCGGGCCGGGTCGACGGTCGGCCAGTAGTCCTCGCTGTAGTGTCCGAGGTCGTCGGTGTAGAGCAGGACCATGCCGTCGGAGAGGTGCCAGGCGTGCAGGTTCTCGTTCTGGATCGACTCGTAGTTGTAGATGCGGGACGAGTACGCGGAGATGCCCAGCGAGAAGGCGGGCCTGCGGTGGGCCGCCTTGTCCATCCGGGGGTGCTGCCGGTGCGCGACCAGCGGCCCCCGGGCCGGCACCGGGGAGGCGAGGACCCGTTGGGCGGCGACCAGCGAGGCGAGGTCGGTGACGGCCAGGAAGTCCCGGTAGGTGTCCTCCGCGATCCACTGCTTGACCAGGGCGGTGAACCGGTCGGCGGTCTCCCCCGGGAAACCGGGGATCAGACGCACCACCGCCTCGATGACGGTCTGCGCCGATACATGGCCCTGCTTGCTGGGGCGGGCGATCTCCCGCCCGCACACCGAGGCCATCACCTCGCCGCGTACCAGCAACGGGTCGAAGCCGTCGTCGACCCAGCCGCGGATGTTGTCGAGGTCGGGGTCGGTGACCGCCCAGGCGGTACCGGCGAGGAGGTTGAGCAGCCGGGAGAGGCTGTTCAGCAGCTCCTTGCCGTACCCGCCGTTGTACGGGTGCTTGTAGTGCTGGAGGAACGAGCCGTCGGAGTAGAAGCCCTCACCGGTGCCCTCCGCCGCCGCGTTCGCGTCGTTGAAGGCCAGGACGCTGTTGGCGCCCGAACCCTCGACGTCCGAAAGAGCGTCACGGACCCGGGTCAGGTCGTCGCCGGAGGCGCTGAGCACCGCGTTGACGGCGACCACGGTGGAGATCCACACCCGGTTGGCCCCGGTCGCGATCTGCCGGTCGGCCCGCCAGAGGTTCGGATCGGGCGTGTAGTGACGCACGGCCCCGGTGATCCGGTCGAGCCGCTGGGGCCCGAGCGCCTCGTGCAGCAGTACGGCCGCGTCGTTGAGGGCGAGCGCGGATCCGATCTCCCAGTCCCAGTCGTTGTCGAAACGGGTGTGGCCGGGACCGTAGCGGTGATCCAGCATCCAGTCGATCCCGGCGAGCAGCAGATCGCGCAGTACGGGGTCGGCGTACTGCGGGGTGCCGGGCACGGCCCACGCGGTGGCGGCCGTGGCGAGCCGTTTGAACGAGGTCGTCACATGGTTGGAGACCGTGGTGCTGGTGAGGTCGGGGAAGAGCCCGTCGGTCCGGGCCGGGTCGAGGCCCTTGACCGCGGTGGTGGCCGCCTTGCCGGTGCGGGCCACGGCCGCCGCGACCGGTGGGTCCGTCAGATCGAGGCCGGGCCCGCCGGTGAGCAGGGTGTGCCAGCGGACGCGCAGAGCGGCGGGGTCGGCGGCGGCCCCGGTGACGGCGGTGCGCCCGGTGGCCGAGGCGGTGGGCGCCGGCAGCACGGCCGCCGCGCCGAGCGCCGCCGCCGTGGCGAGGACGGTGCGGCGGGTGGTGGGCGGGGTGATGGCGGAGTCGTTCATGCGGCCCTCACAGAAGGTGTCGGCGGTCCACGGCCGCGGCCAGCGCGGCGTGACCGGAGGGATTGGGGTGGAGTCCGTCGCCGCTGTCGTACGCGGGCCGCAGCAGCGCGGGGTGCTCCGGGTCGCGCAGTGCCGCGTCGAAGTCGGCGACCGCGTCGAAGACCCGGCCGGTGCGCACCGCCGCGTTGACGTGCTGCCGCACCGCCTCCAGTGCGGGGGTCCAGCGGGTCCAGCCCCCGAACGGGGCGATGGTCGCGCCGACCGCGCGCAGCCCGGCGTTGCGGGCCCGCAGCACCAGCTGCCGGTATCCGGCCAGGACGAGCGCCGGATCGGTCTGGCCCAGCGGCTGCTGGAGGTCGTTCACGCCGAGGTGGACGAGTACGGTGCGCAGGCCGGGCAGCGACAGCACGTCGCGGTCGAAGCGCGCCTGGCCGCCGGGCCCGAACCGGGCGTCGTCCAGCAGCAGCCGGTTGCCGCTGATGCCGAGGTTGGCGACGGCCGATCCGGGCAGCCGTGCGGCGAGCTGGTCGGGCCAGCGCAGATCGGCGTCGTCCGGGGTGCCGACGCCCTCCGTGATGGAGTCGCCGAGCACCGCGACCACCGGTCCGTGCGCGCCCGTCACCTCGACGCCGGTCAGCAGGAACACCGAGGTGGTGCGGGTGCCGTCGACGGAGTGCGAGGCATGGGTGTTGCGGTGGAAGGACAGCGGGCCGGTGGGGCCGGGAAGGTGGGTCTCCACCGTCAGCCGCGCCCCCTCGGCGGCCCGCAGTCCGGCGACCGGGTCGCTGGTCAGTGAGGCGCCCGCGGCGAGCCATGCCTGGCGGCGCCCGCCGAAGGCGACCGGCCGCCCGCCCGCCGTCACCGGGCCGACGAGGACGGGTGCGGTGCCGAAGGCGTGGGCGTAGCGCAGCCGGACCGCGCCGCCCGCGGTCAGCCGTACGCGGGCGGCGAAGGTGGCGTCGGTCAGACCGGTGCTCGCCATCGGGTCCGCGGCGGTGGGAGCGGTCTGCGCGGTCGCCCAGGAGGTTGTCCAGCGCGACGGCCCCGGGCCGCCGGAGGGCCCCGCCGCTCGCGCCCCCGGCGCCGAGGCCGTGACCGCCGCCAGCCCGGCCGCCGCCGCCAGCACCCCGCGCCTGGCGGGTGTTCTGCCGGTCACTGGGGGCACGCACCCGTCGGGTCGTACGCGCTGCCGTAGGTGCCGACCGCGTCGCCGCCGGTGTTGCCGCTCATGGTGTTGGTGCACACCGGGCCCTGCGGGGTGCGCATGAACTTGACGCCACCGCCCGCGTTCTTGGTGATGGTGTTGCCGTAGACGCTGGTGCCGGTGCCGTCCGTGGCGGTGTCGCCGCCGAGCCGGATGCCCGCGCCGACGTTGTCGTGGATGGTGTTGTAGCGGAGGATGTTGCCGCTGCCGCGCGCGTCCAGGCCGCCGGAGCTGGGATCCTTCTGGGCGCCGCAGTCGTTGTACTCGACGTAGTTGTGGGTCGAGTTCTCCTTGATGTCGACACATTCGTTGCCGTGCGTGGCGATGGTGTTGTGGTGGATGCGGTTGTTCCTGCTGATGTCGGGGGCCGCGTCCGGAGCGCCGTTGGCGCCCTGTTGTTCGGGGGCGGTGCCGAGGTAGATGCCCTCCCCGTTCTTCCCGCCGCCGCCGAAGACGAAGTCGTTGACGCCGCAGTGGGCGATCGTGTTCCCGGCGATGTCGGCGCCGGTCACCAGATAGCGCACGCGCAGGCACTCGTCGGCGGCGTTCTTCAGTGTCATTCCGGTGATCCGCAGCCCGCCCACCCCGTTCCCGGGAGTAGTGCTCATGACATAGATGAGTTTGAGGCGGTACCCCGCCAGGTCCGTGGACGAGCCGTGCAGCCCGTCCACGGTGAAGCCGCTGAGTGTCGTCGCATCGTGCTGGACCTGGATGATCCGGGCATCGCCCGCCCCCTTCACCACGGCGTCGGACGGGCCGGTGATGGTCACCCCGGGGCGCCGGGTGACGACGTCCTGCCGGTACGTTCCGGCGGCGAGGCTGATCACCGCTCCGCCCGGCGCCAGATCGACCGCCTTCTGGATCGTGGCGAGCGGGGCGCTCTGCGACGTACCGGCATGGGCGTCGCTGCCGGACGGTGACACGTAGTAGACGGTGGCGGCCTCGGCGGCCACCGACGGCGGGGGAAGGACGAGCGGAGCGCCCGCGGCGAGCGCGGCGACGAGAGCGGTGCGCAGGACACGGCTCATGGGGTGTGCCTCCTGGGGTCGGCGAAGGACAGGGCGAGCAGTACGGGGATGCTGGGTCCGAGGAGCAGGGGGCCCAGCGGTACGACGAGCGAGACCAGCGCGGCGGAGATCACCGCGCCGAGCAGTGCGGTGCCACGGGCCGCGGAACCGAAGCCGAGCGCCAGCGCACCGCGCGACCAGGCGCGGACCGCCCCGTGCGGGAACCGGCCCGCCTCGGCCGCCAGCGCCACGTGGTGGATGGCGAGCGCGGCGGCGATGCCCACCTGCGCGGCGAGCAGGACGAAGGTCCACGGCTCCGGACGGCTCAGCAGATGAACGATGTTGACGGCCAGGACGACACCGGCCGCGGTGGACACCAGGGAGTGCCGCCACAGCGCCCGCCAGTAGCGCGGAAAGACGGCGAACGTCCCGGTGAAACACCGGCTGTCCCCCTCCGCCCGCCACCGCTGGAGCGCGTGCGCCAGCGCGGCGAGCGCGGGCAGCCAGGTCACGACACCGAGCGACAGCACGGTGAACGCGGCTCCGGCCGCCGCCGGGTACGCCACGAACTCCAGCCGCCGCAGCAGCGTGGGCCAGTGGGACGAGAGGCTCGCGCGCATGGTCAGCCGACCTTTCCCGTGTACGGTTCCGGCACATTGAGCAGTACCCGGCCGTCCCGCTCCAGCCGGGTGGCCGCCACCACGTACGGGGCCAGCTCGTCGCCGCCCAGCAGCACCGCCGCCGCGTCGGCCGACACCCTTTCGGTACGGATGCGGCGGGCGACGGGGGAGAGCAGCACGGTCTCCGTACCGAAGGAGACGCCCCACCCCCGCTCGCACACCACCCGCTCTCCCGGGACCGGCGCCGCGCCCGGAACGATCGCGGTGAGGAAGACCCCCTCGGCCGAGGGGGCGGTCGTCGCCCGCAGGGTGTGCAGGGTGCGGGTCAGCCGGAGTCCGGGCGTGCTCGATGTCGGACGGGCCTCGATCCCGGTGCTCTCCGTGACGACCCGGACGTCCGACGGCGCGAACCGCCGCACCAGCGCGCGGGCCGCCCCGGACCGGATCAGCCGGTCGCCGCCCGGCAGCGGCTCGGTCGGCCGGTCGGTCTGGAGCAGGAACGTCCATTCCCGCTCCGTTCGGGCCTCGGCGAGGTCCAGCAGCACCAGCCGCCCCGACGGCGTGAACACCAGCGTCCGGTCCAGCCGCCGCACCCCGAGCGCGGGGTCGTACATCGCGGCGATCTCCGCCGTTGCGTGCGCCCACCCGTGGCCGGGCGCCAGGAGCACATCGCGCTGCCGGGCCTGCCGTTCGTGGGGGATGTCCTGGTACACGTGGTACCGGTCCTCGTCCGCGTACCCCTGCCCGTCCACCAGCAGCAGATTGTGGTGCGCGGCCCGCTTGCGGCTGCTGTAGCCCTCGTCGACCGCGAGGAACCCGCCCTGCGAGACGAGCACGAACGAACCCGAATCGGGATGGTGGTGCCCCTGGCTGAGGGTGTCCCAGCCCCGCTCCGCCCGGTGCTTCGCGGAGGTCTCCCACGCCTTGTGACCACCGCCGGGGCTCGCCTTGAACGAGACGAGCGTGGCGTCGTCCTCCCAGCCGGTGCGGGCGGCGAGCAGACCGAGGTCCGGGAAGAACGCCCGGGTCTCGGTCGGCCGGGCGGCGGTCACGGACGGGTCGTACCAGAGGTATTCGAGGTACGCCTCCGGCAGGATGCCCGGCCGCACCCCGCTGTGCTCCGCCTCCTGCCACAGCAGCTCGCCCGAGACGAGATCGCCCAGCCACTGCGCCTCCGCGATCCCGTACCGCGCCGCGAGCCGGTAGTACAGCCCGGCGCTGTGCCCGCTGCGCCGGTCGTGGCAGTCGCCGTGGTCGACGTTGAACGCGAAACCCGGAGCCAGCTGATGCAGCCGGTAGCGGAAGGTACGGGAGAGGAATCCGCCCCGCTCCCACCAGTCGATGCCCTCCGCCTCCTGGAGGAGATCCAGATGAGCGGCGAGGAACGGCACCCCGTACCGCCAGTAGACGACTCCCTCGGCATGCGAACCGTCATCCGGCATCAGGTCCAGGACCGTGCCGAGATTGTCCTTGGCACGCTCCGTCCACTCCTCCTTGCCCAGTACGTAACCCGCCGTCGCCAGGCCCGCGTAACAGATCCAGTTGTGGTTCTGCCAGTACGAGGACGACCACCAGCCGCCCTCGCTCGCCACCGCGAACTCGTACAGCCGCCGCCCCTGGAGCAGGAGCTTGTACCGCAGCAGCGCCCGCGTCTCCTCCGGCAGTTCGCCGCCGGTCCACCGCAGGGCGAGCGAGAGGTGGTGCAGCAGCCAGCCGGCGTCCAGGTCGTGGTCCGGCATGTGCGCCCGGCCCCAGTGCGGCAGCCGTGCGGCCGCCTCGATCCAGCGCACGCTCTCCGCCAGATGGGCCGGATCGCCGCTCACCCGGTGGGCCAGCGCCGGGTTGGACGCTGCGGGGCCCAGCCAGGTGATGCTGGCCGTCGGGTGGACGCGCGGCGGGGTCAGCCCGCGATGGCGCACGGCCTCCGCGTACAGCCGCGCCCGCTGCGCGGGGCGCGGGCCAGGCGGCGGGGTCGCCGAGAGCAGCAAGGGTCAGCCCTCCGTCCGGAACCGTGTGGAACGCCCGTCGGCCAGGGAGACCGTCAGCACCCCGTCGTCGTCCAGCCGTACGCCGGTCACGGCGGGAGTGGCCGACGCCGCCTGGTACACCGAGGCGAACGTGACCCGCTCCGCCCGCGCGGTGAGGTCGACATGGGTGCGCACCCGCTGCGGATCGTCGGCCGGTCCAGGGCCCGGACGGGAGACCGGGCGGACCGTCGCACCCGGGGAGCAGGTGTGCCGGCCGTGCAGGATCTCGTCGCCGTACCAGGTGGTGTGCACCTCGCCCGAGGGCCCGCACTCGACGTCCAGCTCCACCCCGGGGCGCAACTGCGCCGCCAGGCACCGCTCGTCCCCGGCGTCCACCGTCAGCAGATCGACGAGACAGCTCTCCCCGAGCACCACCCGCCGCACCGCGCGCACCCCTTCGTACGCCGCCGTCACCTCGGCGGTGACCGAGGTGCCGTCCGAGCCGAGCAGCCGCCCGGCACACTCCGCCTGCTCACCGTCATCCACCCGGAAGGCCGGATGGACCCGGCTCGACGCGTACAGCTCGCGGAACTCGGCGTGCGCGTACGGCACCTGGCCCGGGTCGGGCTGCCACGGCGTGGTGTCGCCGTACAGGTACAGCGACAGCTTGTCGCGGTGGCCGTGCGCACCGCCGTGCGGGCCGAAGTCCAGCAGCGCGTGGACACCCGCGTGGCGCAGCACCGCGTACCCGGCCTTCGGGAACACCGTCACCGCGCCGGGCGCCGGGCGCGTCGGCAACGGCGGACCGGCGAACCAGCCGCCCAGCTCCCGGTCGAGTCCGTCGTCGTCCCCGCCCAGCTCGGCACGGGCCCGCGCGGCCACCGCCTCCAGGGCGGGAGAGAGCGCCAACTGCCGGGCCAGTGCGACCAGTTCCAGCCACTCCAGGGCGAGCGGGGCACGCAGATAGGGGCCGTCGTGGAGCGCGGGGAGGATGCCGCCCGGCGTCGCGATCCCGGCCAGTACGTCCGTCATCCCCGCCAGCACGTCGATCACGTCGGACGGCAGGGCGGCGGGGTCGGTGCCGCGCAGCGCCAGCAGCGCGGCCCGCAGCACGAACCCGTGGTAGTACGTGCTGCCCTCCCACTCCCAGCCGTCCCCGGCGACCGCGACCCGCAGATGCGCGTACAGCCCGTGCTCGCCCTCCAGCCACCGTCCGGCCCCGTCCCACGCCTGGCCGCGCACCGCCGCCGCGCCCCGGCTCGCCGCCGCACCCGCGGCATTCAGCCACGCGGTGTAGTTGGACGCCAGCTGTCCCTGGCCGGTGAGTACGGAGCGGGCGTCCAGCGCGGCCCGCTCCAGCGCGTCCAGCAGGGGAAGTACGTCCGCCAGGTCCTCGGTGGACCGCTCGGCCAGGGTGATCACGGCGTGCCCGATGTTCACCGCCCAGAGGGCGTCGGTCAGCGCCTGGTGGAAGAGGCGGCCACGCAGCATCCAGCCCTGCGCCTCGCCGTTCTGTTCGGTGGCCAGCTCCGCGTACAGCCCCGCGTACTCCACCAGCCGCGCCACCGGCTCGGCGCGCCCGCCGCGGTGCGCGAGCACCCGCAGATGCCGCGCCCACGCCTGGTGCGACAGCACCAGCCAGGCGCCGCGCACCGCCTCGTCGTCCACCCGGCAGCCGTACGCACACCGCGCACCGCCCGCGGGGAACACCCCGCCGAGCAGATCACCGTGATCGAGTTCCACGCCGTGCGCCGGGCAGACGTACGCGTGCCACCAGCCGCCCCGCTCCCGGGCGATGCGCCTCAACGCGGCCACACGCCACCGTCGATGTCCACCGTCGTGGCGGTGAGGAAGCCGGACGCGGGCGAGGCCAGGTGGACCACCGCGGCCGCGACGTCCTGCGGGGTGCCTGCCCGGCCGACCGGGATGCCCGCCTCCATCGCCTGCTGGGCCTCGGGGGCGGTGAAGGTGTCGTGGAAGGCGGTGCCCTTGATGAAGCCGGGGGCCACGGTGTTGACGGTGATGCCGGTGCCGCCGAGCTCCTTGGCCAGGCCCTTGGTGAAGCCGCGGACTCCGGCCTTGGCCGCCGCGTACGCCACCGACCCGGGGCCGCCGCCGTTGTGCGCCGCCAGCGAGGACATGGTGATGATGCGCCCGGCCGCCGACTTCCTCAGATGCGGCAGGGCGGCGCGCACGGTACGGAAGGCGGAGGTCAGGTTGGTGGACAGGACCCGGTCGAAGTGGTCGTCGGACATCTCGGCGATGGTGGCCCGGCCGATCAGATGACCGGCGTTGCAGACCAGGACGTCCAGGCCGCCGAGGAAGCCGGCCGCCTCCTCGGCGAGCCGGTCCACCTCCTCGGTCACCGTCACATCGGCACGGAACGCCTTCGCCCGGCGGCCCAGGGCCTCGATCTGTGAGACCGTCCGCGCGGCCTCGTCGGCGGAGGAGTGGTAATGGACGGCGACGTCGGCACCGGCCTCGGCGAGGGCGACGGCGATGGCCCGGCCGATGCCGTGGCCCGCCCCCGTCACCAGCGCGCGGGAACCGTGGAGATCAGCAGACATGGAGCACGTACCTTTCGGGAATGGGGTGGTCGGTCCGGGGCGGGTCACTTGAGACCGGCGGTCGCGAAGCCCTGGACGAAGTAGCGCTGGCCGATCAGGAAGAGAACGACCATGGGGAGGGTGGCCAGCGTGGTACCGGCCATCAGGAAGTGCCACTGGGGTCCGTTCTCCGTCTTGAAGACGGAGAGCCCCACCTGGATCACCCGCAGACTGTCCGTGCGGGTCACCAGCAGCGGCCAGAGGAAGTTGTTCCACGACGACTCGAAGGTCAGCAGCGCCACCGTGGTGAGCGCGGGCTTGACCTGCGGCGTCATGATCCGGGCGTAGATCCGGAACTCGCCCAGCCCGTCGAGCCGGGCCGCCTCCTCCAGCTCCACCGGAAGGTCCAGATAGAACTGGCGGAAGAGGAAGACCGCGAACGGGGTCACCGCCCCGGGCACGATCAGCGCCCACCACGAGTCCAGCCAGCCGCTGCCGCCCTGGCCGAGGATGTCGTTCCCCCCGGCCAGCGGCATGAAGCGGACGATCAGGAACTCCGGCAGCACCTTGGTGTACGTGGGGATCATCAGCGCGGCGACGAAGAGGTAGAAGATGACCTCACTGCCCCGGAACCTGATCCGCGCCAGCGCGTACCCGGCCATCGACGCCACGACCACGTTGATGACGGTGTGACTGACGGCGATGACGAGGCTGTTGCGTGCGTACGTCGCGAACGGCGCCGCCCTCAGCGCGTCGGCGTAGTTCCCGAACTCCCAGTGCCCCGGCAGCAGTCCGGCGTCCTGGGAGGCGATCTCCGCCGGCGTCTTCAGCGAGGTCAGCACCATCCAGACGAACGGCACCACCATCAGCAGCGAGACGGCGACGAGGGTCGCGTAGAGCGCGATCCGGCCGGCCGGGACCGGGCTGCGCTTCCTCGCGGGCCGGGGTGTGCGCACGGCTTTCGCATACGGCTCAGTTGTGGCCACGGGTGCCTCCCATGATCCGCCGGTTGACCAGGGTGAAGCCCATCAGCAGGACGAACAGCACCAGGGACTGCGCGCAGGCGTAGCCGACGCGGAACTCCCGGAAGGCGGACTTGTAGATCTCATACGTCATCATCGTGGTGCTGTTGGCGGGGCCGCCGTCGGTCAGGATGTAGATCTGGTCGAAGGACTGGAACGCGCTGATCATCGACGTGATGAGCACGAAGAACGTCGCGGGCTTCAGCAGCGGCAGGGTGATCGAGAAGAACTGCCGCACCTTGGAGGCACCGTCCACCGAGGCGGCTTCGTACAGCTCCTTCGGCAGGGACTGCAACGCGGCCAGATAGATGAGCATCTTCATGCCGATGCCCTGCCAGATGCCGACCAGGATCACCGAGGGCATCGCCCACGAGGTCGAGGCGAGCCAGGCCGGGCCCTCGATCCCGAGGAACGAGAGCAGGGTGTTCAGCAGCCCGTTGTCCGGGTTGTAGATCCACAGCCAGACCAGCGCGATCGCCACGGTCGCGGTCACCTGCGGCAGGAAGACCGCGGTGCGGAAGACGCCCCGCGCCTTCAGTCCGGTGTGCAGCGCCAGGGCGACGAGCAGCCCCAGCAGCATGCCGAACGGCACGGTGAAGAAGGTGTATATGACGGTGTTGACGACGGACTTGCGGAAGACCGCGTCGCCCAGCATCTCGCGGAAATTGTCCAGGCCCACGAACTGCGGCGGCGTCAGCACGTCGTACTTCGTGAAGGCCAGGACGACCGAGGCGACGACCGGCAGACCGATCCAGAGTGCGGCGTGCAGCAGCGCGGGCGCCACCATCAGCATGCCGGCGCGCTGCCTGCGGCGCCCCGGTCCGACCGGGGTCCGGCGGGTGCGCCGACGAGCGGCCGGGGGTCCGGCCGGGGAGGCGGGCGGCGCGGGACGCGCCTTCAGTACGGATGTCGCTCCCACTGTGTCGGGTCCTTACATCCGGCCGATCGCGGCTTCGGCGAGTCGGCCGAGTTCCGCGATGGCGTCCTTCGCGGACTGGCCGCCCACGATCGCGGGTTCCAGCGTGGGCTTGATCTTCTCGCGGATCTCCATCCACGCGGCGGTGCCGCCCTCGGAACAGGCGTCGCCCATGCTCTGGAGGGAGAGGTCGACGAACTTGTTCTCCTTCACGTACGAGGTGTTGCTGAGGTCCTTCAGGCCGGGCACCGAGCCGCGCTGCCTGGCCGTGCCGAGGATCGAATCGGGGGAGGCGAGGTACTCGACGAGCGCGCGGGCCGCCGCGGGATGCCTGGAACTGGCGGACTGGCTGACGAGCGTGCCGCCCTGGAGCATCGCGGGCCTGCGGTTGGCGAGGACGAACGCGCCTAGCTTGTCCTGCTTCAGCAGGTCCGGAGCCTGGACGCCGACCTGCTTCCACAGCCCGCTCGTCGTCATCATCATCGACGCCCTGCCGGTCTGTACGTTGGTCGGGGCCCCGAGCTCCGTCTTCTTGGCGTAGACGGCGGAGCCGTCCTTGACGAGATCCTTGAAGAACTGGAGCGCCTCGACT
Organism: Streptomyces sp. NPDC058195; assembly: GCF_042883525.1. Taxonomy (NCBI): domain Bacteria; kingdom Bacillati; phylum Actinomycetota; class Actinomycetes; order Kitasatosporales; family Streptomycetaceae; genus Streptomyces; species Streptomyces sp. NPDC058195. The sequence goes on along the minus strand of NZ_JBHVVM010000003.1, from coordinate 165,278 downwards.
CCGCGCGCGTCGTTGAACAGCACCTTCCTGCCGTCCTCGCTGAACAGCTGACCGCCGTTGGCGAAGAGGAAGGTCTCCCAGCACTGGCGCAGTTCGACGGAGAACGGGTCGAATCCGATACGGCCGTTCCGGGTCAGCTGCTTGGCCACGGCGCGCAGTTCGGCCCAGTTCGCCGGGGTCTTCCTGATCCCGGCCTCGGCGAAGTGGTCCTTGCGGTAGACGACGATGCGGGTGTCGAGGATGACCGGCAGCGCGTACAGCTTGCCGTCGTACCGGGAGGGCTCCAGCACCCGCTTCTCGTAGTCGTGCGCGGAGGCGAACTTCTCGGGCAGTTCGGCGATCACTTTCTTGGCCGCGAACGGGGGGATCCAGCCCACGCCCATCATCAGCACGTCGGGCAGCAGACCACCCGCCAGACCGGTGGTGATCTTCTCGTTGAGCTGCTGGTACGTGGTGTAGTCCACGTTCACCTTGACGTCCGGGTACTTCTTCCGGAAGCCGCCGAGGATCTCCTGCTCCAGCAGTTTCTTGCCGTCGGCGCCCTCGTAGATCGGGGTGAGCAGAGTGATCTCACCCTCGGCGGGGCCTTCGGCGGACCCTGCCGTCGAAGTGCCGGTGCCGCATCCGCCGAGCGCGGCGGAGGCCGTTCCGGCGCCGATGGCGGCAAGCAGGGACCGTCGATTGAGTTGCATGGGACACCCCTTTTGAGGTGGAGGCTGTGGATCGATCCAGCGAGGAGTCCCGGCCATGGCTGGGAAATGCTGGTAAATCGATGCACCGATGCTAGGAACGCGTCGAGAGGGACGTCAACAGCTGGTGCGCATGAATTTTTGGGGGTGTGAACGGGTGTACCGGTAAACGATGTTCAGTAAATCGATACACTGATAGGGTCAGACGCATTCCGAACCGGAGGTGGCATGAGCGGGGTAACGATCCATCAGGTCGCGCAGGCAGCGGGGGTCTCCGCGAGCACGGTCTCCAACGTCCTCAACGGGCGTACGGACCGGATGCAGGCGGCCACACTGGCCCGCGTGGAGCAGGCGATCGAGCAGCTCAGCTACCGGCCCAACCGCGCCGCCCGGATGCTGCGCACCGGGCGCATCAAGGTCATCGGCCTCATCGTGCCGTCGGTCGCCAACCCCTTCTGGGGTGCGCTCGCCCGCGAACTGGAAGCCATCGCGCTCGCCGAGGGGTACCACGTCCTGCTCTGCAACAGCGAGCGCGACCCGGCCCGCGAGCTGAAGTACGGGGAGGAGCTGCTCGCGGACGGAGTGAGCGGGGTGGTGCTGTGCTCCTCGCTGCCCTCCATCGACCATGTGACGCCGCTGCTCAGCCGCGGGCTGAAGATGGTCGCCTTCGACCGCACCGCGCAGGCGGGCGACCCGCCGTCGCTGGCCTCGATCAGTGTCGACAACGCGATGGGTGCCGAGCTCGCCACCCGCCACCTGGTCGAACTCGGCCACCGGCGCCTGGCGTTCGTCTCCGGATCGGTCAACAGCGTCAACCGCCGCGAACGGCTGCGCGGCTTCCGGGCCGCCCTGGAGTCGGCGGGCCTCGACCCGGCCGACGCGATCGTCTGGCCCGGCGCCGACGCCACCGAGTTCGGCGACAAGGACGCGGCCGAGCTGGGCCGCAAGGCGGCCCGCGCACTCCTGTCCGGCCCGCGCCCGCCCACCGCGTTCGTCGCCATCAACGACATGTGTGCGATCGGGATCTGCCGGGGCGCCAGGGACGCGGGCCGCAGCGCCGGACAGGACGTCTCCGTCGTCGGCTTCGACGACATCCTCCTCGCCGACCTCTTCGAACCGCCGCTCACCACGGTCCGCCAGCCCCTGCCGGAGATGGCCGCGGAGACCTTCCAGCAACTGCGTGCCCGTATCGAGTCAGCCCCGGCGGCGGGACGCTCCCTGCTCATCCGCCCCAGACTGGTCATCCGCGAGTCAACGGCCCCGGCCCCGGCGGAGACCACCCGGTCCGCGTAGCGTGCCGTCCGTGCCGTTCACCCGCGTTCGATCCGGTACACGTCCCGGACACAGAGGCTGAGGAGGGCGGCCGCCACGATGGCCCCCGGGCAGACCAGAAGCACGGTCCGCTCGGCCCGGGCATGCGCGGCGAGGGCGCTCACGAAGTGTCCGGCGGGGACGGCGATCCGCTCGCCGGCCCCGTTGAACGCGCTCATCCGGCCCGGCGCGGTGGCCCGCGGCGACTGCTCCGCCGCGACGAGTCGCCCCACCACTCCACCGCGGCCGGTGCGGTGAGGGCCGCGACGACTCCGGGCACGAAGCCGCACACGGCGATCGACGCGGTCGTCGCGTGGTGCGTGGCCGCCAGCACCGCGAGGGGGCCCTGTGCGAGCGCGGCCAGCACCGCGAGGGAGCCTTGCGCGAGCGCGGCCAGGAGACTGCCCTGGAACAGAATCCGGCCGACCACGGTAAGGCGGCTCAAGTAGGAACCGAATTGATCCTTCTTCGGTCAGTGTGAGTGAACCAGCTCAGTCGCCTCGGGGGATGCCGGTCAGCTCGCCTGCTCGGTCACTCCGCGGCGCGGTCTTCAGGGGAGGCACCAGGATGCACGTCTCGAGGATGAAAGGCGGGGCGCCCGCATCCGCGCCGGGGTGCGGCTGGTACGTGCTGGCTCCCGCCCTCTCCGCCTTCGGCGCATATGGCGGCACCGTATGGACCATCCGGTCGTGGGCGAGTTGCCCACTCGGGAACGACGCCAGCAACAGCACAGGGCTGCGGATGATGCTGCCTGTCGTGTGGCTCTGCATGACTCTGCTGCTGCTTCTGCTCCAACTCGCACTGCGGAGGTGGCCCCTCGGGGGAGGGCGGGCAGCCATGTGGCTCGCACCGCTCGCTGTTGCCATCGTGCTGACTCTGCTGTACCGGTTGGGAATGGACTGGCCGTACCACCCACCCGGGGGCCCGTGTGTGGAGGGCTATCCGCTCTTCCCGTTCACGGGCAAGACGGGCCCGCGCTTTGCCGAGTAGCCTCTGCCGGGTCGACCATGTGCGGAGCCAGATGGCGAGGGCTGCGGCGGCTGCGGTTCCGGGGCAGGCGTAGCCGCGCTTGTCGTGGCGGGTGGCGACGGCTCTGGCGTCCTTGAGCTTGTTGACAGCTCGTCCGGCGGTGCTGCGCTTCCTGTACCGCTCTTCGCCGAAGCCTGGTGGCCGACCGCCGCCTGAGCCATTCCTCAGGCGGGCGGCCTGGCTGCCGGTCTTCTCCGGGATGGCGTGCCGGATGCCGTGTTGTCGCGGGCAGTCGCGTACTGGGCCGTTGCCGTATGCCTTGTCCGCGGCGAGGCTGTCCGTCTTCTTGCGGGGCCTGCCCGGCCCCGGTCGGGGGACGCGGATCCTTTCCAGCACCGGCTTGAACGGGGTACGGTCGGCCCGCTGGCCTGGAGTGAGGATCAGGGGCAACGGGCGGCAGCGTCCGTCCGTGCTCAGGTGGACCTTGGTGGTGAACCCGCCGCGCGAGCGGCCCAGGCCCTCGCCTCCCGCACCACCTCCGCCAGGCGGGCGGCAAGGCCCTGACCCCGTGTCTCGTGCTGGTGTTCCGCCATCGCGCCCCCCTGACGCGGGGGCCGACGACGGGCCGATGCGGGCGGCGGCTCCTTCCTGTGCCTAATTCCCCAGCGAAAGCTTCAGGACGAAGGACGGCTGGGCGTCCGTCAGGTTCTGCCAGTAGGCGGCCTTGCCCTCCTTGCCGCCGATGTCCAGGTTGAACGACCCGTTGAGTGACTGACCCGGCTTGTACGTGGTGTTGAGGTCCGCGCCCTCCCGGACGCCCTCAGCCGTGGTCACCACCTGCGGGGCCGTGGCGTCGCTCTCCCACTTGATCTTTCCGTCGCTGCTGAAGGAGGCGTTCTTCGTCCCCACGTTCTTCACCGTGAGGGTGATGCGGACGAACTGCCCCCGCTTCGGTTCGCCGGTCGCACCGATGTCTCGGGCCGACAGGTACTCGATGCCTTCGAACCACACGGACATCCGCGTGGTGCCTCCCCCAACGGTCGCCGGGGCGTCGTAGGTGGCCACTTGACCGATGGTGAGAGGCGTAGGGACGGATGCCCCGGGCAGAGGCGTAGTCGGCGTGGCCGCTGTCTTCGGGGTATCCGGCGAGCACCCCGCGACGAGGAGCGCGACGGCTGCCGAGACCGTGAGACCAGCGGCACGTAAGACGAACACCCTCACGGCACTCTCCAATCCTTGCGCGGCCATCCCGGCCACGGATGAACGAAGCGTAGGCAAAGCGGTGGTGAGGCGAAAGGCTGCGCCAGAAGGAACAGATCATGAGGGAAAGCGGCCGACCGTCGTGGCGGCCCGCACACGGGGCGTGGAGTAGTCACATGACCGGCCGGCCCCGTCCTGGCCAGGTGGCCGGGCGGGCGGGCTCCCGTCCCTGCCGGGGCCGCACGCGGACGTGCGGGAAGCGGCGGGCGGTGCCGAGGATCTCCGGGACGGCCCGGCGCCACGCGCGGTCCGTGGGGCGGCAGGCGTGCCCGACGGCTGCCCCGGGCCGGTCGGTGCCGGAGACGAGGGCCGACCGTGTCGCCGCCGGGAGCTCAGGCGGGTGCTCCGCCTCTGGTCCGTCCGCGAGGGGCACCGCGTGCGCAGGCAGGAGCCGTACGTCCCCGAGCGCGGTGGACCCCGCGTCCGGGCGGCGCGGGGCGGTCGGGATCCCGCCTCGCGGGGCGTCGGCCGGGCGGCTGTACCGCCGGGTGGAGGTCATCGCCGGAACCGGCCCCGGCCCGGCCGGAACGCCCGCCGTCACAGACGCTGTTCGGCCAGATCCAGCCAGTGCGGGACCTCCTGTGGAGGGAAGTGCCGGACGGCCCAGTCGGCCATGCGCAGGCTCATGTGGGCCCAGCAGGGGAGCAGTACGTCCCCGGGCAGGGCGTCCAGGAGGCCGTCGAGGCGGCGGACGACGCCCGGAGGCTGTTCTCTCGCGTGCAGGCCGAAGCGGAGCGTCACCAGATCGAAGCGGTGGTCTCCCCGTCCGGCTCCGTCCCAGTCGATGACCCCGGTGACGGAGCCGTCCACGGCGAGCAGGTTGCCGTGGTGGAAGTCCTGGTGCACCACGTCGTTCCCGGCCAGCAGCGGAGGGTGGGCGGCCCCGACCGACCTGATCCGCTCCTCCAGGGCCGCGCCGCGCGCGCTGTGGCGGCGCAGCGGTTCGTGGAGGCAGTAGCCGGGGCCGTCGTCCAGCAGGTGCAGACGCACCGGCGGGATGTCCGCTCGCCCGGCGAGCAGCCCCGCCTGCGCGGCGTTCAGGGCGAGCGCCCGGTCCAGCCCGTCGTGGTCCAGAACGTCCAACGGGGCGCCCGGCAGGAGCTGCTGGACCAGCACCACCGCACCGTCCACCTGGAGCACCAGCTCCGTCGAGGGGCAGGGGTACCCCCGCCCGCGCAGCACCTCGCACACCGCCAGGGGGCCCGCCCGCAGCTCGTCGAGCCGTCCGCCCGGCCGCCACTTCAGCACGGACCGGTGTCCGTCGGGCCACCGGACGTACGCGGCCCCCACCTGGCCTCCCGGGCAGAGGCCCTCGACCACCAGCCGTACGCCCGTTGCCTGGTGGACGGCGGCAGCCAGCCGGCCGGGGGTGAGGCGCTCGGCTCGCGTCCAGTTCTGCGGTGATGGGGTCATCGGGCCATTCTCCGGCGCCGGTGGCCGGGACGCCCATGCGGCCGAGGCCGAGCGGATGCCCGAGACCGGCTGAGGGGCACCGCTGGGAGCTCCAGCGAAGAAGGCATTCAAGAATTCCCCCTTCTCTGTATACCCCCTGGGGGTATGTGGGCTATGGTGGGCGTCAGAAAGCGGGAAACGCCGAAGGGCGCAACACACCAGGGAGTTGTCATGAATGAGCACACCAGCCACAACCAGGCCAACCACGGCGGCCACGAGAACCACGAGGGTCATGGCGGCCATGGCGGTCACGGCGGTCACGGCGGAGCCCGGCCCGGTGGGCTGTCGGTCTCCGAGAACGGCTACACCCTCGAACTCGACTCCACGCTCTTCACCGCCGGTGTGCGGCCGGTCAGCTTCCGGGTGATCGGACCCGACGGGCACCCGGTGACCGAGTTCCTCCCCGAGCACGAGAAGGAACTGCACTTCATCGCCGTCCGGCGCGACACGTCCGGGTTCCAGCACGTGCACCCGGTGCGGGACGAGAAGGGCACCTGGAGCACCGAACTCACCCTGGAGGCGGGGGACTGGAGGTTCTTCGCCGACATCCACCCGGCGGGCCACGACGGCGCCATGACCCTGGGCATAGACGCCGCGGTCGCCGGACCCTACGACCCGAGACCGCTGCCCGGCGCCAGCCGGATCGCGCGGATCGACGCGTACACCGTCACCCTCGACGGAGCCCTCCTGCCCGGCGAGGCGAGTGAACTGACCCTCACCATCAGCCGGAACGGCCGTCCCGTCACCGACCTGCAGCCCTATCTGGCCGCGTACGGGCACCTGGTGGCGCTGCGGGTCGGTGACCTCGGCTACCTCCACGTGCACCCGGACGGCGCGCCCGGTGACGGCGTCACCGCACCGGGGCCCGGGATCGCCTTCATGGCGGTCGCGCCGTCGGCTGGCACCTACCGCCTGTACCTGGACTTCCAGCACGAGGGCGTCGTCCGGACGGCCGAGTTCACCGTGCCTACGACCGGGACGGCGCCCCGCCCGGCCCCGGCACCGTCCGCACACAGCGGCCATGCCCACCACTGACCGCGGGAACGCCCCCCGCACCGGAGGAGGAAACATGCCCCGCCTCACCCGGCTCACGCCCGACACGGCGGTCGGCGCCTCGCGCGACCTCCTTGCCGATCTGGTGTCCCGCCACGGCCGGATCGGTGACATGGTCGCCACGATGGCCCACTCGCCGGCCGTGCTCGGCGGCTACCTCCAGCTCAGCCGGGCCATGGGACGAGCCAGACTCGACCGCCGGATCAGTGAACGGATCTCGATCGCCGTCCAGGCCCTGCAGGGCTGCCGCCTGTGCCTCGACGCGCACGTCAGCGCGGCCCGCGCCCTGGGAGTGGACGAGGAGGAGATCGAGCGGGCCCACGCGGGCACCTCGGCCGATCCCGCGATCGCGGCGATCATCACGCTCGCCCTCCAGGTCTACCGCGAGCCGGCGTCGATCACCGACGAACAGATCGCCACGCTGCGCGCCCACGGATACAGCGACCGTGTGATGGCCGACGTCGTCGGCGTGGTCGCGCTCAACATCCTCACCGGCGCCTTCAACCTTCTCGCCGGACTCACACCGGGGAGTGACGCCGGTGCGTAGCGACAACCCCGCCTGTAATCGCGGGGCACGCCCCCCGCCCCGGGGCCGTGCCCCGCCGCATGGACACGGAAGGAACCTGTCATGCGCTTGTTCGCCGTACGCGACTACCGCCATTTGTTCGGAGCCCAGGTCATCGCCCTGTTCGGTACCGGGCTGACCACCGTGGCCCTCGGGCTGCTCGCCTACGACCTCGCCGGGCCGCGCGCCGGAATGGTCCTGGGCACCGCCCTGACCATCAAGATGATCATGTACGTGGTCATCGCCCCACTGGCCGCCGCGTACATCGACCGGCTCCCCAGACGCATGCTCCTGGTCGTCCTCGACGTGATCCGCGGCGCCGTGGTCCTGGCGCTGCCCCTGGTCAGCGAGGTCTGGCACATCTACCTCCTGATCGGCCTGCTCCAGGCCGCCTCCGCGGCCTTCACCCCGACGTTCCAGGCCGTCATCCCCGACATCGTCCCCGACGAGGCCGCCTACACGCGGGCCCTGTCCGCCTCCCAGGTCGCCTCCACCATGGAGAGCCTGCTCAGCCCGGTACTGGCGGCCGTCGCCCTGACCTTCATGACCTTCGACCGGCTGTTCCTCGGAACCTCCGCCGGATTCGTCGTCTCCGCCCTGCTCGTCCTGTCGACACGCGTTCCCGACGCCCGCCCCAGCGCCCGCACCAGGGCGTGGGACAAGGCCGTGGGCGGCATCAGAACCTTCCTCACCACGCCGCGACTGCGCGGGATCATGGCGCTCAACCTCGTGGTGGCGTCGGCCGGTTCGATCGTCGTCGTCAGCACGGTCAACTACGTACGTGACGAACTCGGCGGCACGCAGCAGGACGTCGCCTGGATGCTCGCCGCCTCCGGCACCGGAACCCTCCTGGCCGCCCTCGTCCTGCCCCGCGTACTCGAACGGGCCGCGGCCCGCACCGTCATGACGACCGGAGCCGGTGTGCTGGTCGGCGGCACGGCCGCCGCGGTGACGATGATCGCGGCCGGCCTCACCACCTGGGCCGGAACGGCGGTCACCTGGGCCGTGATCGGCATCGGTATGGCGCTGATCATCACGCCGACCGGCAAGGTCCTGCGCTCCTCCGTCGAACGGAACGCGATTCCCGAGGCGTTCGCGGCCCAGTTCTCCCTGTCGCACCTGGCCTGGCTGATCACCTACCCCGTGGCGGGCGTGCTCGGCACGAACAGCGGTCTCACCCTCGCCTGGTCCGCCCTCGCGGTACTGGCCGCGGCCGGGGCGGTCGCCGCCCTCCTCCTCTGGCCGCGCCACGACGGCGAAGGAACCGCGGACGGGGCCGCCGTCACCTCCTGGCACAGGCCCGGCAAGGACCGGAGCACCCTGACCAAGGCCGCGTGAGGAGCGGCGGCACGGCCCATGGTCCGGCCGGGCCCCGCCGAGGAGTGACGACGTCCGTCTCCTCGGCGGGGCCCGGCCGGCTGAAGGGCCGCCCAAGGGCGGCGGCGTGCCGGACCCGGCCTACGAGAGGACCCACCGGGGCGGGTGGCGAGGGTCGGCCGGGCAGGTGAAGACGTGCAGGTCCCGGTCCCGGCCGAAGCGGAGGCGGGTGGGCCGGGCGACGGTCCCAACGTTCCGGACCGCGTCACGTCCGCTCAGGACGGAGTCGCGGTCCTCGGCCGGTACCCAGCTGTGCGAGCCGCCGTCCATCTCGCTTCCCTCGGCCGTCAGCAGCAGCCGCATCGGAGCCGGGCAGGACGTGCAGACGATGGCCATCGGGCCGGTCGAAGCCCAGCTGGGAAAGCCGCCGACCCGCCAGCCCGGCGGGATCGACAGGTCGCTCTGGTAGCTGAGGGCACCGGGGCCGTACTCCGCCACCTGGGCGTCGTCCCACGCGTCGATCCGGGCGATCAACGAGGCGGGCAGGGTGTCGTCCTCCGCCCAGGGATAGGTGTCCACCTCCTCGGGATGCAGGACGCACGGTTCGGGAAGGTCATGCTCCCACCGCAGCAGGGGCACCTCGGGCGGGGCGCAGAGGAAACGCTCCGCGCGTTCGGCCTCTGCGGCTCGTCGCCAGTGCAGACGGTAGCGGACCTCCAGGTGCGGACCGTGCGTGAACGGGCAGCGGAAGAGCTGCGCCATGTCCGCCCCGTCGGGCCCGGCGGCCAGGCCCGGGACATCCCGCCGGAAGAGCTGGGCGAGCCCTGTGAAAGGAACCGGTCCCTCCTCCCCGGGCGTCGTGGTGCCGGGCCACGGCCGGACCGGCGGCCGGGAGCCCGCGGCCCGCGCGCTGCGGATCTCGTCCGGCACGTACCCCTCGGTCTCGCGCCGGTGCGGCTCGCGGCAGACCGGCCAGGGCTCGCCGTCCGGCCACAGCATCGGGCCACCGACATGGCTGTCACGCGGGCCGGGCCGCCCCGGCCTGGGGTGCAGCCGTGTGGTCCGGCCCCGATGGGCGGCCAGTTCCGGGAAGACGGCCTCCACCGGAACCGGTCGGGCTGGCGTTGTCCTGGTCATGAGCAGACCGTACGGGCAGGGAAGAGACGACCGGGGACCGAGCCCGGATTGCGAAGCTCCGGGAAGCCGCGAGGATGGGTTCCGTCGCCATGCGTACGCGCACGGTCACTTCCTGTCGTGGCACCGAAGGGGCAGGTCCCTGGGCCACCAGCAGCAGACACGAACGACAGGCACAGACAACAGACACGAACGACAGGCACGGACAGCAGACACGAACAGAAGGGCACCACCACCATGCCGGTGTGCACCACGCGTGACGGGGTCGAGATCTTCTACAAGGACTGGGGCCGCGGGCGCCCGGTCGTGTTCATCCATGGCTGGCCGCTGAACGGCGACGCCTGGCAGGACCAGCTCAAGGCCGTCGCCGACGCGGGCTACCGCGGCATCGCCCACGACCGGCGCGGACACGGCCGCTCCACCCCGGTCTTCGACGGCTACGACTGGGACACCTTCGCGGATGACCTCAATGACCTGATCACCGGCCTCGACCTGCGTGATGTCACACTCGTCGCGCACTCGATGGGCGGCGGCGAGCTCTCCCGCTACATCGGCCGCCACGGCACCGGCCGGGTCCGCTCCGTGGTCCTGCTCTCGGCCGTCCCTCCGCTCATGCTCAAGGGTCCGGGCAACCCCGACGGGGTGCCGCAGGAGGTGTTCGATCAGATCAAGGCCGGAATCCTCGCCGAGCGCTCGCAGTTCTGGAAGGACGCGGCGATCGGGTTCTTCTCCGCCGACCGTGAGGGCAGCAGGGTCACCCAGGGCAACAAGGACGCGTTCTGGCTGATGGGCATGGCGCAGGCCATCGAGGGCGGCGTCGCCTGCGTCGACGCCTTCTCGAACACGGACTTCACCGAGGATCTGAAGAAGATCGACGTCCCCGCCCTGGTCGTCCACGGTGACGACGACCAGATCGTGCCGATCGACGCGACCGGACGCAGGTCGGCGGAGATCATCCCCGACGCCACCCTGAAGGTCTACGAGGGCGGTTCGCACGGCATCGCCCTGGTCCCCGGGGACAAGGAGAAGTTCAACGCCGACCTGCTGGAGTTCCTCGGGAAGTGACCTGCCGTGCGCTCGGCCTCAGTTCCGCGGCGGCTGTCCGAGGTGGCGGTGAGGGTTGCGTTCCGCGGCGGCGTGCCACCAGCCGGGCGGGGAGGAGCCGGTGACCCCGGAAGTGGGCTGGTCGGGGTGGAGTCCCAGCCGCCGCAGTGCGTCGGCGTGGACGCGGACGTCGAACCAGCCGTGCCAGTGGCCGTCGGGGCCGATGCCGCAGGCCAGGTCGAACCGGATCCTGTCCGGGGCGAAGGGCATCCAGTCGATGCCGCGGTCCCGCAGTCAAGCGCGGACGGCCGCCACCGGCGTGAGGCGGCCCGGCAGGTTCTCGTAGGCCGCGACGGTGATCCACTCGGTGCTCGCTGCGTCTGTGGGGTTCATGGGATTCATGATGCCGGGCGGCCGCACAGATGTCATGGGCCCCGGTGTCCTAGCTCAGACTCCGGCCGCAAAGTAGGTCGTGGGTATGGAGGCGAGTCCCGTTTCCCTGTCCGGGGCGCCGTCGTTGGTCTGATCGAGTGATCGAGGCCAAAGGGGCGGGCGTGCGGCAAGAGTGGTCGCCAGAGGAGCTGTTGGCGAACTGGACGCTGGTAGACGGCGACTGGGGCTTGGTGGCGAACAAGAGCGGGGCGACCCGGCTCGGCTTCCGTCTGTTGCTGAAGTTCTTCGAGCTGGAGGGCGGGTTTCCCGATGTGCTGGAAGAGGTCCCGCCGGCCGCGGTGAGGCACGTCGCCGATCTGGTGAAAGTCCCGGCTACCGACTTCGCGAAGTACATGTTGGTCGGCCGGACTGCCGAGTACCACCGGAAGCAGATCCGAGAGGCCCTCGGGTTCCGGCCGTCGACGGCCGCGGACGAGAAGGCGCTGACCCAGTGGCTGGCCGTAGAGGTCTGTCCGGTCGAGCTGGTGGAGGACCGGCAGCGCGAGGCCCTGCTGGTCGAGTGCCGGGCCCGGAAGATCGAACCACCGGGCCGGACCCGGGTCGAGAAGATCCTTGTCGCGGCGCGGGGCAAGTGGGAGAAGACGTTCTGCGCCCGCACGATCGGCGGCCTGGGCGAGGCGGGCACGGATCGGCTGCTGTCCCTGGTGGCCGAGGACAACGAGTCGGGTACCGCCCTGCTGGCCGCGCTCAAGCGCGACCCCGGCGCGGTCGGCCTGGACTCCGTGCTCACGGAGATCACCAAGCTCAACGACGTGCGCAAGCTCGGGCTGCCCGAAGGTCTGTTCGCGGACTCTCGGAGAAGCTGGTGGCCGCCTGGCGGGCACGGGCGATCAAGATGTACCCCTCCGACTTCCGCGACACAGCGGAGAACGTACGGATCACCCTGCTCGCGGCGCTGTGTTCGTCCCGGCAGGCGGAGATCACCGACGCTCTGGTCGACCTGCTGGTCGCCCTGGTCCACAAAATCAACGCCCGCGCCGAGCGACGGGTGGAGAAGCAGCTGACGGCCGAGTTGAAGAAGGTCCGCGGCAAGGAGGGCATCCTCTTCAAACTGGCGACGGCCGCCGTCGACAAGCCTGACGAGGTCGTACGCCGGGCCCTGTTCCCGGTGGTCGGGGAGAAGACGCTCCGCGAGCTGGTCGCGGAGGCGAAGGCGAACGAGAAGGTCTTCAAGGCCAGGGTCCGCACCACACTCCGCTCCTCCTACAGCTCGTACCACCGGCAGATGCTGCCGCCGCTGCTGAACACCCTGGGCTTCAAGTGCAACAACACCGCCTACCGTCCGGTGATGGATGCGATGAAGCTGCTGAAGAAGTACGCCGGTGTCGACGGCAAGACCCGGTTCCACGACGCCGGTGACGCGGTGCCGATGGACGGCGTGGTGCGCAAGGACTGGCGCGAGGCGGTCGTCGACGACAAGGGCAAGGTCGAGCGCATCCCGTACGAGCTGTGTGTCCTGGTCGCGCTGCGGGACGCGGTCCGCCGCCGCGAGATCTACATCGAGGGCGCGGCTCGTTGGCGCAACCCGGAGGACGACCTGCCCGGCGACTTCGAGGCCACCCGCGCCGTGCACTGCGCCGCGATCCGCCGGCCGCTGAACCCGAGAGCGTTCATCGCGGACCTGAAGAAGCGCATGACCGCGGGCTTGGACCGACTCTCGGCCGCGCTCGCGGACGGCTCAGCGGGCGGGGTGAAGGTCACCACGCGCAAGGGCGAGCCGTGGATCACCGTGCCCAAGCTGGAACCGCTGGCCGAGCCCACCGGCCTGGCGGCCCTCAAGGACGAGGTCGCACGCCGCTGGTGCGTCCTAGACCTCCTGGACGTACTGAAGAACGCCGATTTCCTCACCGGCTTCACCGACGAGTTCGCCTCAGTGGCTGCCTACGAGCGCATCGAGCGTGACGTCCTCCAGCGCCGCCTGCTGCTGGCCCTCTTCGCGCTGGGCACGAACATGGGCATCCGCGCGATCGTGGCCACCGGCGAGCACGGCGAGAGCGAAGCTGCGCTGCGGCACGTACGCCGACACTTCATCACCGTCGACAACCTCCGGGCCGCCGTCACCCGGCTGGTGAACTCCACCTTCGCCGCCCGCGACACCGCATGGTGGGGTCGCGGCAACGCCTGCGCATCGGACTCGAAGAAGTTCGGGTCCTGGTCCTCGAACTTCATGACCGAGTACCACGCCCGCTACGGCGGCAACGGCGTGATGATCTACTGGCATGTCGAGCGGAAAAGCGTCTGCATCTACTCCCAGCTCAAGTCCTGCTCGTCGTCCGAGGTCGCGGCGATGATCGAGGGCCTGCTGCGGCACTGTACGGACGCCGAGATCGAGTCGAACTACGTCGACACGCACGGCGCGAGCATTGTCGGGTTCGCCTTCACCGAGCTGCTCAACTTCCGCCTGCTGCCGAGGCTGAAGAACATCGGCAGCATCCGCCTGTACCGCCCGGACGACGCCCCGCCCGGCTGGCCCGCCCTCGGCGGCTCGCTGACGCGGCCGATCCGCTGGGAGCTGATCGAGCAGCAGTACGACCAGATGGTGAAGTACGCGACCGCGCTCCGTCTCGGGACAGCAGAGGCGGAGCAGGTGCTGCGGCGCTTCACCCGCGGCGGCCCCAAGCACCCCGCCTACGCCGCGCTCGAGGAACTCGGCCGCGCTGTTCGTACGGTCTTCGCCTGCGACTACCTGGCCAGTCCGGGCCTGCGCCGCGAGATCCACGGTGGGCTCCAGGTCGTGGAGAACTGGAACAGCGCCAACACCGTGCTCCACTACGGCAAGGACGGCGCCCTGACCGGCCCGGACAAGGAGCACGCCGAGACCTCGATGCTCGCCCTGCACCTGCTCCAGTCCGCGCTCGTGCACGTCAACACCCTGCTGGTGCAGCAGGTCCTGGCCGAACCGGCATGGGCGAAGAAGCTGAGCGCCGAGGACCGGCGCGGCCTGACGGCGCTGTTCTGGTCCAACGTCAGCCCATACGGCACCTTCCGCCTGGATAGGGACAGGCGCCTCGACCTGGAGCTCACGATGCCCCGCCCCCGCACCCCCGCGGACGCCGCCGACCGATCGAGCACGGAGACACGAAGGTAGCGGGCATGACGCTGCTCCTCCATCATCGCCGGCGGACGGCCGAGTCGGGCGCCGCAGGCGCGGGCGGCTTCTCTGGCCGACTCTCAGCAGTGCGTCGGCGAGGACCTGGGGCCATGACGCAACCCTTCCCATAGGTGGCACTCAGTGCCACAGTAGGGCCATGAATTCTCCAATCATCTCGGGGGCCTCCCAGGCTTGGGCGGCACTGGGTGCCGATTCTTCGCTGCTCGACCGGGTGTCCTACGGCGGTCCGTCCGGAGGGCTGCCGGCACGGCTGCCCGTCATGGAGCTGGCGCGGGCCACCGTCGCGGTGTGCTCGCTCGCGGCCGCCGAGCTCACTTCCGTACGCACGGGGCGCCCCGTGCCCCGTGTGCGGGTCGATGACGAGGCGGTCGCGGCGGCGTTCCTCAGCGACCGGTTGGTGCGGGTCGACGGACAAGGGTGGTCGACCTTCTCGCCGCTGTCCCGGTTCTGGCGGGCGACCGACGGATGGGTTCGTACGCACGCCAACTACCCGCACCACCAGGCCCGATTGCTCGCCGCTCTCGGGGTGCCGGGAGGCGTCGTCGAGGAGGCGGTGGACGCGGTGGCCCAGGCGATCGCGGGGCTTACTGCGCTGGAAGTGGAGGAGACCGTGTACGCGGCGGGCGGTTTGGCCGTCGCGGCACGCAGCCCCGAGGACTGGGCCAAGAGCGAGCAGGGGGTCATGGTTGCGGGGCAGCCGCTGCTGACGACGGCGCGCATCGATGATGCCCCGGATCGGATGCTCGGAGGTGCCGCACTACCGTGCGCGGGGCTGCGCGTTCTGGATCTGACCCGAGTGCTGGCCGGACCGGTCGCCACCAGAACGCTTGCGTTGCTCGGAGCTGACGTGCTGCGGATCGACGCTCCACAACTGCCGGAAAGCCAGGAGGCTCACAACGACACAGGGATGGGGAAACGCTCGACCACCCTAAACCTGGGGGAGGCCACCGACCGTAGGCTCTTCGAGGAACTGCTCGATGCGGCAGACGTGGTAGTCACCGGTTACCGGCCGGGCGCGCTGGAACGGTTCGAATTGACGCCCGAGGCGCTCGCCGAATACCGCCCAGGGCTCGTGATCGCCCAGCTCTCCGCGTGGGGCCGTTACGGGCCGTGGCGCGGGCGGCGCGGCTTTGACAGCCTGGTCCAGGTGGCCACCGGCATCGCCGAGCTGGAGGGCTCGCCGGACTCGCCCGGTACTCTGCCCGCTCAGGCGCTCGACCACGGCACCGGCTATCTGCTCGCGGCCGGTGTCCTGCGAGCGCTCACCGAGCAGCACCGCACGGGCGGCACCCGGCTGGTCCGCCTCGCGCTGACGCAGACCGCGCACTGGCTGGTCCACGACCTGGCACCCGCTCCGGGCGAGGACGAGGGCTTCGACGCCGAACACTGGCTGACCGAGACCGACAGTCCCATGGGCCGACTGCGGCACGCGCTGCCGCCGGTGTCGTACGAAGGGGGCCCGGTGAACTGGGCACGTCCGCCGGGTCTATGGGGAACGGATGCCCCGGTCTGGGGCGGTGCCTGACGAATACCTTCGGGGCGTGCGCCCGTCACACCGATGCAGTCGTGTCACGGCCGCCGGGAGTCGGACGGCCATGACACCGAGTCGCCCCTCACGGCACCGCACGGAGGCGTGGCAGGAGTCGGCCAGCGGCATCGGCGTCACTCCTGGCTCCTGCCCCGGAGCGAACAAGTGCGTTTCATAGGTTTTCGCTCATGAAACAGCCGACCGTCCGATGGTCCACCTGCGGTGATCATGTTTCATGAGTTGTTGCAAATGGCTGACGTCTGAAACACCCCCATGAAACGCTCCGGGGCGTGAGCGACGACTTCAAGCGCGTGGAATCGAACGACTGCCCGATGTCCGTCTGCGCCGCCCCCGCGGGCTCCCCGTGCCGAACCGGCAAGGGCAAAGTGGCCATCCAGTACCACACCGCCCGCTTCCGCCTTGTGCCCCAACTCGCCAAGACGCTCGGCGTGCCGACCCCGGCCGTGCGCAAGCCGGGGTCGGTGTGGACCGAGCTGCCCCGGCCGGTGAGTGCCGGCGCCGAACCAGTCGGGCACGTCCGCCTCGGCTACGCACGGGCCTCGACCGCCCGGCAGTCCCTCGACGCGCAGCTCGACTCCCTCGCCGAGGCGGGGGTGACCCGCGTCTTCTCAGAGAAGATCTCCACCCGCGCCACCCGGCGCCCCGAGCTGGAGGCCGTCGTGAAGCTCGCCGGGGAGATCCGTTCCTCCGGCGTCGCCGTGACCCTCGTCGTCCACGAGCACAAGCGGCTCGGCCGTGGCATCGAACTCGCCATGCTCGCCGAAGAGCTGAAGGCCAGCGACGTCGGGCTGGAATTCCTGACCGGGGAGCTGAAGGGCTCGCACGACCCCTCCGGGATCGTGTTCACCGTGTTGGCGGCCATGTCCGGGATGGAGCGCGAGTACATCCGCGACCGCACCCTTGAAGGCCACGAATCCGCCCGCAAGCGCGGCAAGACCATCGGCGGCGCGGGTGTCACCGACGAGGACATGCTGTCCATGGCCCTGTACCTGCGTGACCAGGAGATGAGCCTGCGCGACATCGCCAAGCGGCTCGTCATCACCACCGGCACGAAGAAGGGCCAGCACCCCTCACCCGCCACCGTCATGCGGATGCTGCGCGAGCACGACGAGAAGGCCGCCACGGTGGCCAGCGTGTGATCACCCGCTACCTTGCGGCTGATGTCTGAGCTAGGGCCTCTCGTTTGGATCATGCCGGGCTCGCGGGGGCTGGCACGCACATCTGCCGCGTTGTCGTCAGTCACCGACGCTCCGCGTCGGCTCCTTCCTCCGCCTTGCAGCTGCACGCACCAGCCCCCGCTCCCTGATCCAGCCTGATCCAAACGAAAGACCCTAGGACACCGGGGCCTCATGGCCGTGTACCGAGGAGGCGGAGGGGGAACGGCTGCCGGGCGGCCGTCGCCTTCTGGTTGTTTCGGGACGGCCCGTCATGGAGGTGGCGGCACAGGCCGAGGGGGCGCGTACCGGTGATGCGGGCCCCACGCACATCCGGTGACCCGAGCCGGAGCCTCGCCGCCCACCGCGGACGCATCTCGGCTCAGGTCACCAGCGTCTTTCCCCGGGAGCGCCCCGGGCTGATCCGGACGACAGACTCCTAGTCGGCGGAGGCCGTCCAGCCCTGGGCCTCCACCCGGGACGCGTCGCGGGAGCGGCTGTCGTCGAAGATCGTCCGGCCGCCGTCCTCGACGCGCACCGTGTCCACGTACACCCCGCGGCCGACGTACAGCTGGTCGGTCGTGTACCGCCAGCGCAGACGCACCTCCGTGCCGCGCCAGGCGGAGAGGTCCGCCTCCAGGGCGTGCCACACCCGGCCGGACCAGCCGGAGAGCGAGCCCGCGGGGTGGGGCTCCGGCTCCTGGCGGGGCCGTCCGGCGGCCGGTGCGGTGGTGAACGGTACAGGCCGCCAGGTCGCCCCGGTGTCCGCCGACGCCTCCAGGAAGAGGATGTCGGAGCCGGGCTCGGTGTCCCACCACAGAGCCGAGCGCAGCCGGGCGCGCGAGGAGGCGAGCCGCAGCGCGGGCAGGGTGAGCGTGGCGTTCGCGGCGCTCGCCATGCCGGAGAACCAGGCCGCGCGCCCGTGCGCCGGGCGGACCGCGACGGCGCGGGCCATCCGGTTGGCGGTGGCGACACGCGGCGCGCTGCCGGAGCGCCAGCTGCGTACCGGGTGCACCGAGTTGCCGAGGACGATCAGGAAGGAGTCGGTCGTCGGGTCCAGTACGAGACTGGTCCCGGTGAAGCCGGTGTGGCCCGCGGTACGCGGAGTGGCCATCGCACCCATGTACCAGTGCTGGTAGAGCTCGAAGCCGAGGCCGTGCGCGTCGCCGGGGAAGGCGGTGTTGAAGTCGGTGAAGAGCAGGCCGACCGAGTCGGCCGACAGGATGCGGGAGCGCCCGTACACCCCGCCGTTGAGCAGCGTACGGGCGAGGATCGCCAGGTCCCAGGCGCAGGAGAAGACTCCGGCGTGGCCCGCCACCCCGTCGAGGCTGTAGGCGTTCTCGTCGTGCACCTCGCCCCAGACCAGTCCGCGGTCCAGCCCGGACCAGGGCTGCCGGGCGTCCTCGGTCGCGGCGATCTTCGGCTTCCAGGAGCCCGGCGGGTTGTAGCGGGTGCGGTGCATCCCGAGCGGACCGGTGATCTCCTCACGGAGCAGGACGTCCTGGGCGCGGCCGGTGATCTTCTCCAGGACCAGCTGGAGCGAGATCAGATTGAGGTCGGAGTAGAGGTACACCGTGCCGGGAGGGCTGGCCGGCACCTCGTTCCACAGCAGGCGCAGCTTTCCCTCCCGGGTCGGCTCCTTGTACAGCGGGATCCAGGAGCGGAAGCCCGAGGTGTGGGTCAGCAGCTGACGGATCGTGATGTCCTGCTTGCCGCCGCCCGCGAAATCGGGGAGGTACGAGGCGACCTTCGCCTCCAGCTCCAGCTTTCCGCGCTCGATCTGCTGCACGGCCAGGATCGAGGTGAACAGCTTCGACACCGAGGCCAGGTCGAAGACGGTGTCCTCGGCCATCGGGATCTGCTGGCCGGGCGGGAACTCCACCCCGGTGTCGGTCTTCTCGTCGTACGCGGCGTAGCGCACGGCCATGCCGATCGGCTGGTGCAGGGCGACCGTGCCGCCGCGCCCGGCGAGCAGTACCGCCCCCGCGTACCAGGGGTGCTTGGGGGAGTCGGCGAGGAACGTCTCGGCGTCGGCGACCAGCTGGTCCAGAGGCTCCTGGAGCAGCCCGGCGCGGGAGGCGGGTCCGCGCCGCAGCGTCGGGTGGTGCTGTCCCGGCGCGGTGCCCCCCGATTCCGCTGCGCGCATTCCCGGCGACCCCGTCTTCGACTCCATGGCCGACGCCTGCTCCGCGAACGGGACCGGCGCCAGGGCGAGTGCCCCGCCCAGGGCCAGCATCCCACCGCCCAGCCTCCGTCGGCTGATCCCTCTGTCCGCCGCCGCGTCCTCGGTCATCCGGAGCCCCTTCCGCTGCACGAAAGTAACTTTCGTAACTATGCCCGACACTGAAACTTCTTTCCGGGGCAGAGGTTACTGTCACCCCTGCCGTCCCGGGGGCCCCATGCGGCAGAAAGAATCTGACTGAGCATCAGAAAATCTCTTCCCTCGGCTGCCCGGCTGCGGCATCCTGCCGCCCATGGAGACGGAGCTGAGCAAGAAACTGGGAGTCGAGCACGCCATCTTCGGCTTCACGCCGTTCCCCGCGGTGGCCGCGGCCATCACCCGGGCCGGTGGATTCGGCGTCCTCGGCGCGGTCCGCTACACCGCCCCCGACGCACTCGCGCGCGACCTCGACTGGATGCAGGAGCACACCGACGGCAAGCCGTACGGGCTCGACGTCGTCATGCCGGCGAAGAAGGTGGAAGGGGTCACCGAGGCCGACGTCGAGGCGATGATCCCGGACGGGCACCGCCGCTTCGTCCAGGACACCCTCGCCAAGCACGGCGTGCCGGAACTGCCCGAGGGCGAGGTGTCCGGCTGGCGGATCACCGGCTGGATGGAGGAGGTCGCCCGCAACCAGCTCGACGTCGCCTTCGACTACCCCATCAGACTTCTCGCCAACGCCCTCGGATCGCCGCCCGCCGACGTCGTGCAGCGCGCCCACGACCGGGGCGTGCTCGTCGCGGCCCTCGCCGGAAGCGCCAAGCACGCCCGCCGCCACGCCGACGCGGGCATCGACATCGTCGTCGCCCAGGGGTACGAAGCGGGCGGCCACACCGGCGAGATCGCCTCCATGGTCCTGGTGCCGGAGGTCGTCGACGCCGTCGGGCCGCTGCCCGTACTCGCCGCCGGAGGCATCGGCAGCGGGGAGCAGATCGCCGCCGGGCTGGCCCTCGGCGCCCAGGGCGCCTGGCTCGGCTCCCTCTGGCTGACCACCGAGGAGGCCGACCTCCACTCCCCGGCACTGACCCGCAAGCTCCTCGCCGCGGGCTCCGGCGACACCGTCCGCTCCCGCGCCCTCACCGGCAAACCCGCCCGCCAGCTCCGTACCGAATGGACCGATGCCTGGGACGACCAGGCCGGACCCGGGCCGCTGCCCATGCCGCTTCAGGGACTGCTGGTCGCCGAGGCCGTCTCACGCATCCAGAAGTACGAGACCGGGGCCCTGCTCGGCACCCCGGTCGGCCAGATCGTCGGCCGGATGAACAGCGAACGCAGCGTGCGGGAGGTCTTCGACGACCTGACCCGCGGCTTCGAACGCGCCGTGGACCGGATCAACCGCATCGCCGGACGGAGCGCCTGATGACACCGCCCCCCAACGGCTTCTGGGCCCAGGCCACCGCCGACCCCGGCCGTACGGTACTGATCGCCCCCGACGGCGAGGCCTGGACGGCCGGACGGCTGCACGCCGCCGCCAACCGCATGGTCCACGGATTACGCGCGGCCGGACTCGAACGCGGCGACGCGTTCGCCGTCGTGCTGCCCAACGGCGTCGAGTTCTTCACCGCCTACCTCGCCGCCTCCCAGGCCGGTCTCTACCTCGTCCCCGTCAACCACCACTTCGTCGGCCCCGAGATCGCCTGGATCGTCGCCGACTCCGGCGCCAAGGTGCTCATCGCCCACGAACGGTTCGCGCAGGCCGCGCGCGAGGCCGCCGAGGAGGCGAAACTGCCCGCGAGCCACCGCTACGCCGTGGGCGCCGTCGACGGCTTCCGCCCGTACGGCGAACTGCTCGAAGGGCAGCCCGAGGACGCGCCGGACGGCCGCACCCTGGGCTGGGTCATGAACTACACCTCGGGCACCACCGGCCGTCCGCGCGGCATCCGCCGCCCGCTGTCCGGCCGCCTCCCCGAGGAGAGCCACCTCGGCGGTTTCCTCGGCATCTTCGGGATCAAACCCTTCGACGGCCATGTCCACCTGGTCTGCTCGCCGCTCTACCACACGGCCGTGCTCCAGTTCGCGGGCGCGTCCCTGCACATCGGCCACCCCCTGGTGCTGATGGACCGGTGGGCCCCCGAGGAGATGCTGCGGCTCATCGACACCCACCGCTGCACCCACACGCACATGGTCCCCACCCAGTTCCACCGCCTCCTCGCCCTGCCCGACGAGGTGAAACGGCGCTACGACGTCACGGCGATGCGGCACGCCATCCACGGTGCCGCGCCCTGCCCCGACCACGTCAAGCGCGCCATGATCGACTGGTGGGGAAAGTGCGTCGAGGAGTACTACGCGGCCAGCGAGGGCGGCGGCGCCTTCGCCACCGCCGACGACTGGCTGAAGAAGCCGGGCACGGTCGGCCGGGCCTGGCCGATCAGCGAACTCGCCGTCTTCGACGACGACGGCAACCGGCTGCCGCCCGGCGAACTCGGCACCGTCTACCTGAAGATGAACACCGGCGGCTTCAGCTACCACAAGGACGAGACCAAGACCCGGAAGAACCGCATCGGCGACTTCTTCACCGTCGGTGACCTCGGCATCCTTGACGAGGACGGCTACCTCTTCCTCCGCGACCGCAAGATCGACATGATCATCTCCGGCGGGGTCAACATCTACCCCGCCGAGATCGAGGGCGTCCTCCTCGGCCACCGGGCCGTCGCCGACGTCGCGGTCTTCGGCATCCCGCACCCCGACTGGGGCGAGGAGGTCAAGGCCGTCGTCGAACCGGCCGAGGGACACCAGGCGGGCCCGGACCTCGCCGAGGCGATCCTGCGCCACTGCGAACAGCGGCTCGCCGGATACAAACGGCCCCGCACGGTCGACTTCATCGACACCATGCCCCGCGACCCCAACGGCAAGCTCTACAAGCGGCGGCTGCGCGACCCGTACTGGGAAGGACGCTCCCGCGCCGTGTGAGCCGGACGGCCGCCGCCCGGCGGCGGCCCCGGCGGCGCTCTGGCAGGGTGAGATCCATGAACGCGCGCACGACGGTCCGGACACTGGCCACCCAGTGGACGGTGGCCGTGCCGGTCGTCGCCGCGCTCGCCCTGGTGTTCAGCTGGGGCCGGGAACTGCCCACACCCGCCGTCGTCGTGGTCGCGCTCTGCCTGGCCGGTGCCATCCTGGCCGCCGTGCACCACGCCGAGGTCATCGCCCACCGGGTCGGGGAACCGTTCGGCTCGCTCGTCCTGGCCGTCGCCGTCACCGTGATCGAAGTGGCCCTCATCGTCACCCTGATGGTGGACGGCGGCCCCAAGACGTCCGCACTGGCCCGCGACACCGTCTTCGCCGCCGTGATGATCACCTGCAACGGGATCGTCGGACTGTCCCTGCTGGTGGGAGCCGTCCGCTCCCGCGTCGCCGTCTTCAACGCCGAAGGCTCCGGGGCGGCCCTCGCCACCGTCGCCACCCTGGCCACACTGAGCCTGGTCCTGCCGACCTTCACCATCGGCAAACCCGGCCCCGAGTTCTCCCCGGCCCAACTGGTCTTCGCCGCCGTCGCCTCGCTCCTCCTGTACGGACTGTTCGTCGCCGTCCAGACGGTCCGGCACCGCGACTACTTCCTGCCCCTCACCCCGGAGGGCGCGCTGAAACCGGACGAGCACCACGCGCCGCTGCCCGGCCGGGGCGCCACCGCCCTCAGCCTGGTGATGCTGCTGATCGCGCTCGTCGCGGTCGTCGGTGACGCCAAGTCCGTCTCCCCGACCATCGAGTCCGGGGTGGAGGCGGCGGGCCTGCCACAGGCGGTGGTCGGTGTCATCATCGCCCTGCTGGTCCTGCTGCCGGAGACCCTGGCCGCGGTACGGGCGGCCCGCCGCGAACGCGTACAGACCAGCCTCAACCTCGCCCTCGGCTCGGCGATGGCCAGCATCGGCCTGACCATCCCGGCCATCGCCCTTGCCTCGATCTGGCTGGACGGCCCGCTCCACCTCGGCCTCGGCGCCACCCACATGGTGCTGCTCGCCCTCACCGTGATGGTCGGCGCGCTGACCGTCGTACCGGGACGGGCCACCCTGCTCCAGGGCGGCGTCCACCTGTCGGTCTTCGCCGCCTTCGTCTTCCTCGCGATCAGCCCCTGACCGCCGAACCCTTGACCAGCGGGTTCTGGCCGCACAGGATCACGCCATGACAGGTGTACGGAGCAGCACAGTCGACGGAGTCCTGGCGCGCAGCGCCCGGCGCACCCCCGGACGGACCGCACTGCGGTACGCCGAGCGGTCATGGAGCTACGCCGAACTCGATACGGCCGTCAGCACCGCCGCCGCCGTCCTCACCGAGGAGCACGGGCTGCGCCCCGGCGACCGGGTCGCCTGCTACGCGCACAACTCCGACGCCTACCTGATCGGCTACCTCGGCTGCGCCCGCGCCGGTCTGGTGCACGTACCGGTCAACCAGAACCTCACCGGCGCCGACCTCGTGTACATCCTCGAACAGTCCGGGAGCGCGCTGGTCCTCACCGACCCGGACCTCACCGGCCGCGTTCCCGGCGCGTTCCCGGTCCGCCCGCTGCGCGACGCCCCGGACTCCCTCCTGGCGGCCACCGCCGTCCCGCGCCCCTTCACCCCGGAACGCGAACCGGCCGCGGGCGACCTCGCGCAGCTGCTCTACACCTCGGGCACCACCGCGCTGCCCAAGGGCGCGATGATGACGCACGGCGCCCTCGTCCACGAGTACGTCAGCGCGGTCACCGCCCTCGACCTGAAGGCCACCGACCGGCCCGTGCACGCACTGCCGCTCTACCACTCCGCGCAGATGCACGTCTTCCTGATGCCGTATCTCGCGGTCGGGGCGCGGAACACCGTCCTGGACGCACCCGACGCGGACCGGATCCTCGGACTGGTCGAGACCGGGGAGGCGGACAGCGTCTTCGCCCCGCCGACGGTCTGGATCGGCATCTCCCAGCACCCCGGTTTCGCCACCCGCGAGCTCGGCGGACTGCGCAAGGCGTACTACGGCGCGTCGATCATGCCGGTACCGGTTCTGGAGCGGCTCCGCGAACGGCTGCCCGCGCTCGCCTTCTACAACTGCTTCGGACAGAGCGAGATCGGTCCGCTCGCCACCGTCCTCGGACCGGACGAGCACGAGGGCCGGATGGACTCCTGCGGACGTCCCGTCCTCTTCGTCGAGGCCCGGGTCGTCGGCGAGGACGGCCAGGAGGTGCCCGACGGCACACCCGGTGAAGTGGTCTACCGCTCGCCCCAGCTGTGTGAGGGCTACTGGGACAAGCCCGAGGAGACCGCGGCGGCCTTCCGCGACGGCTGGTTCCACTCCGGCGACCTCGCGGTACGCGATGCCGAGGGGTACTTCACCGTCGTCGACCGGGTGAAGGACGTCATCAACTCCGGCGGTGTCCTGGTCGCCTCCCGGGAAGTCGAGGACGCCCTCTACACCCACCCGGCCGTCGCCGAGGCCGCTGTCGTCGGCCTCCCCGACGAGCGCTGGATCGAGGCTGTCACCGCCGTCGTCGTGCTGAGAGGCGAGGCGACGGCGGACGAACTCATCGCCCACGCCCGCGAACGGCTCGCCCGCTTCAAGGCCCCGAAGCGGATCCGTTTCGTGGACGCACTGCCCCGCAACGCCAGCGGGAAGATCCTCAAGCGCGAACTCCGCGACCGGTTCGCCCAGGGTCAGTCGTGAAGGCGGCCGACGCGGCGGCAGCGGGCGCACCGGCCGTGGCCAAGGACCGGCCGGTCGCGGGTCTGTCCCCGTAGGCGGCTGCCGGGGAACGGACACGGCACGCACGCGGGACCACCGTCCCGCCCTGGTGCGGCGAGCGGGAGGAGCGGCGAGGGCAGGGCGTTCTCGCCGCCGGGCCGCACGGTGCCCGGCCGTACGTGTGAAAGGGAGGCAGGAACGCACGGCCGGGCGGAACGCCCCGCAGGTCTCGGCGGCCCCTGGCGGTCAGAATCGCTTGTCGGTACCGACTCCGACGAGCAGCCCCCACGGCTTCGAGGAATGACGATGCGCGTTCACCAGCTCACCTTCGCCGCCCTGGCCGCCGCCGCGGCGTTCTCGCTCACGGCCTGCCAGAACGACGAGAACGGCACGGGGCGGACCGGGCCGTCGTCCGCCGCGTACTCCTTTGCCGGTGGTCGGGGATCAGGGGGTTCGGACCAGGGCGACGGGCAGGTCCCGGACGGTCGGGGCGCGGCCGGGGAGGGCACGGCGGCCCGAACCGTCTTCGGCAAGGAGAACGGCGGACGCGGCACGTGCCGCACCGGCGAGCTGGAGATCACGGCGGTGGACGGCACCGTCGGCGGCGACGCCGAGGGCACTGTCGCGGTCGGGCTGAAGAACAGCGGCGGCCGGGACTGCGTGCTCTCCGCGTACGCGGGTGTCGACCTCAAGACCAGCGCGGGGACGGTCTCCGCGAAGCGCACGGGGGAGAAGACCACCGCGATGACGCTCAAGGACGGGAAGTCGGTGTACTTCGGCATCACCTACCCGTTCGACGAGCCGGGCGGCTCCGGCGTCCGGATCACCGGCCTGGTCGTGACCCCGCCGAACGAGACGAAGCCGGTCACCCTCGCCTGGCCGGGCGAGCCCACCCTGCCCGTCACGGACGGCTCCGGCTCCCGGGTGAGGGTCGGCCCGATGGGCAGCGCCGGTCAGGGCGGCTGACCCGCACGCGCCGGGGCCCGGGTTCCCCGGAGGGCGAGGCCATGGCCGTGCCGGCGGACGGCCGGACCGGCCAGGAACACCTCCGCCGCCTGTCCGGGCTGGGACAGGCCGCGCTGGCGGCGTACGGAGGCGGCCTCGTCTGACCGTCCGTGAGACGCCGGGACGCCGGCAGGCCCCGCCCTCCCGCCGCGCGCTACCGCGGACCGCGCTCGTCCACGATCCGGCGGAACTTGCCGACCGACCGCTCCAGCGTCTCCGGACCGACGATCTCGACCCCGACCGACACCCCGATCCCGTCCTTGACGGCCGCCATGATCGATGCCGCGGCGGCCGTCCGCTGCTCCGGGGAGGCCCCGGCCCGCGCCTCCGCGCGCACCGTCAGCACGTCCAGACGGCCCTCGCGGGTCAGCCGCAGCTGGAAGTGCGGCGACACCCCCGGGGTGCGCAGCACGATCTCCTCGATCTGCGTCGGGAAGAGGTTCACCCCGCGCAGGATCACCAGATCGTCGCTGCGTCCGGTCACCTTCTCCATCCGCCGGAACACCCGGGCGGTGCCCGGCAGCAGCCGGGTCAGGTCCCGGGTGCGGTAACGGATCACCGGCATCGCCTCCTTGGTGAGCGAGGTGAAGACCAGTTCGCCCTCCTCCCCCTCGGGAAGCACCTCGCCGGTGAGCGGATCGACCACCTCGGGGTAGAAGTGGTCCTCCCAGATGTGCAGCCCGTCCTTGGTCTCGACGCACTCCTGCGCCACCCCGGGCCCCATCACCTCGGAGAGACCGTAGATGTCGACCGCGTCGATCGCGAACCGCTCCTCGATCTCCCGCCGCATCTCCTGCGTCCACGGCTCGGCGCCGAAGATCCCGGTCTTGAGCGAGGTGGCCCGGGGATCGACGCCCTGCCGCTCGAACTCGTCCAGCAGCGTCAGCATGTACGACGGGGTCACCATGATGATCTCGGGGCGGAAGTCCTGGATCAGCTGGACCTGCCGGGCGGTCATGCCCCCGGAGGCCGGGATGACCGTGCAGCCGAGCCGCTCCGCCCCGTAGTGAGCGCCGAGGCCGCCGGTGAACAGCCCGTATCCGTACGCCACATGAACCTTCTGGCCGGGGCGTCCGCCAGCGGCCCGGATGGAGCGGGCGACCACATCGGCCCAGGTGTCCAGATCCCGCTGGGTGTACCCGACGACGGTCGGGCGGCCCGTGGTCCCGCTGGAGGCGTGGATGCGCCGCACCCGCTCTTCGGGGACGGCGAACATGCCGAAGGGGTAGTTGTCCCGCAGGTCCGCCTTGGTCGTGAAGGGGAAGCGGGCGAGATCGGCGAGGTCGCGGCAGTCCTCGGGGCGCAGCCCGGCGCGGTCGAAGGCGGCGCGGTAGTGGCCGACGTTCTCGTACGCGTGGTGCAGCGTGGCCCGCAGCCGCTCCAGCTGGAGCGCTTCCAGCTCGTCGCGGCCCAGTCGTTCCGCGTCGTCCAGCAGGGACGCCATCGGGATCTCCCTCCTCCGAGCAACGACCGATCATTCGGTCGATCTTTCGGGAGTAGTAATTCAGTCTGATCCAGCGCATGGCAAGAGGCGCGGCACCGCTGATCGCGATCGGTACTTCGCTCATACCGAACAGGGCCGCACGGCCCAGCCGGCCCTGTTTGGATGGCGGGTATGCCGATCTTCCACGCATACGACGGGGCCCGACTCTCCTACCGACTCCTGGGCAAGGGCGAGGGCGCAGCGCTGATCTGCCTGCCGGGCGGGCCGATGCGGGCGGGCGAGTACCTGGGGGACCTCGGCGGGCTCGCCGCCCGCCGCCGGCTCGTGGTGCCGGACCTGCGCGGCTCCGGGTACTGCGCGGTGCCGGACGACCTGTCGACGTACCGCTGCGACCGGCTCGTCGACGATGTCGAGGCGCTGCGCGAACACCTCGGCCAGGAGCGTGTCGACCTGCTCGCCCACTCCGCCGCGGGCAATCTCGCCGCGCTCTACGCCGCCCGCCACCCGCAGCGGCTGCGCACACTGACGCTCGTCACCCCCGGCACCGTGGCGGTGGGCATCGAGGTCACCGAACAGGACTGGTACGAGGCGAGTGACCTGCGGCGCGACGAGCCCTGGTACCCGCGGGCGCGGGCCGCCCTGGACGACTTCCTGGCGGGCGGCGCCCCGGCCGCGGTCCGGGAGGCCGTCGTCCCGTTCGCCTACGGACGCTGGGACGAGACCGCCCGCGCCCACGCTGCCGCCGGGCCCGGACTGACCAACTCCGCAGCCGCCGCCCACTTCTACGCGGACGGGGCCTTCGACCCGCCCGCCACCAGGGCCGCGCTGGGGGCGGTCACCGCACCCGTCCTCGTCCTGGCGGGGGAGTACGACGGCGGGCCCACCCCGGACCGCGCCGCCGAACTGGTCGCGCTCTTCCCCGACGCCGAGTTCGTCGTCCAGCGCGGCGCCGCGCACTTCCCCTGGCTGGACGACCCGGGCGCCTTCGTCCGTACGGTGGAGGCCTTTCTCGACCCCGGCGTCCACAGCGTGCACGCCGGGGGCACGCGGCTCGCCTACCGGGTGTGGGGGGAGCCGTCGGCGCCGCCCGTCGTCCTCGCCCACGGCAGGTGCGGCGACAGCCGCACCTGGACCCGGATCGCCGAGGACCTCGCGGCCGAGTACCGGGTGTACGCCTTCGACTTCCGCGGCCACGGACTCAGCGACTGGCCCGGACGCTATTCCCTCGAACTGTTCCGTGACGATCTGCACGCCTTCCTGGAGGCCCGCAACCTGGCCGGGGCCACCGTCGTCGGGCACTCCATGGGGGGCGCCGCCGCCTATCTGCTCGCGGAGCGGGAGCCGGGGCTGATCGGGCGGCTCGTCCTGGAGGAGGCGCCGCCGCCGTTCCCGCTCGACCCGCCGCGAGGCCCCGCCGTACGGCCCGACGGGGAGCTGGACTACGACTGGCCCGTGGTGCCGTCCACCGACGCCCAGCTGAACGCGCCGGACCCCGAGGCGCGGGACCGCCTCGGGGAGATCACCGCCCCGACCCTCGTCATCGGCGGTGGCCCCACCAGCCACGTCGACCAGGAGCGGCTGGTCTGGCTGGCGGGGCGGATACCCGGCGGCCGGTTCAGAACCATTGACACCGGCCACCTCGTCCACGCCGACCGCCCCGACGCGTTCCTCGCGGCGCTGAGGGAGTTCGGCCTGGCCTGAAGGGCGGCGGGCAGCGGCGGCGGGTCAGGTGCGGCACAGCAGAGAGGCCAGGACCTCGTACAGGGTCTGCTCGGCATCCGCCACCGGCCCCGCCGACCGCCAGGCCACGAAGGCGTCGGGGCGCACCAGCACGGCTCCCCGGTTCGTCGCCCCGTGTGCCTCGGCCCAGTCGACGCCGTTCTCCGGCTCCAGATCGGAGCCGGGTCCGATGCCGTACGCCGGGAGCCGGACCGAGAGCCGGGCGGCGACCCGCTCCGCCGCCGGACGCCACACCTCGTCCTCACCGTCCGTGAGCAGTACCAGCGTCTGCTCGTACAGATCGAGTGTGGACTTGCGCTCGCCGCCCTGACGGACCCACAGATGCGGTGCGCGACTACCCGGTTCACCGTTCAACCGCACGCCCTGCGGCACCACCGGCTCCCCGGGGTCGGTACCGAGCACCGCGCCCTGGGGGTAGCGGTAGCCCAGCGCCACGCTCAGCATGCCGCCCTGCCGCCCGCCGCCCACCCCGGGCGCCGCCGCGTACCCCGGGTGGCTGTGCTCGCTGGAGCGCGCCGACGCCCGCGCGCTCGTCGCCCGTGCCACTGGAAGCCGTTCCGCCTCGTAGCTGTCCAGCAGCCCCGGACCCGCCTCGCCCTTCAGTACGGCCGCCAGCTTCCAGGCCAGGTTGTGCGCGTCCTGGATGCCGGTATTGGAGCCGAACGCCCCGGTGGGGGACATCTCGTGCGCCGAGTCACCGGCGAGGAAGACCCGCCCGGAGGCGTACCGCTCGGCGACCCGCTCGGCGGCGTGCCACGGGGCCTTGCCGGTGATCTCGATGTCCAGGTGCGGCGCGCCCACCGCCGTACGGATGTGCCGGGCGCACCGCTCGTCGGTGAAGTCCTCCAGCGTCTCCCCGAGTTCGGGCTTCCACGGCGCGTGGAACACCCAGTCCCGCTTGTTGT
Source organism: Streptomyces sp. NPDC058195 (assembly GCF_042883525.1). Lineage (NCBI taxonomy): Bacteria > Bacillati > Actinomycetota > Actinomycetes > Kitasatosporales > Streptomycetaceae > Streptomyces > Streptomyces sp. NPDC058195. Next base: position 135,252 of record NZ_JBHVVM010000003.1, on the reverse strand, counting down.
CGACCGGCAACAGGGCGCCGTCCGCCTCGGGGTTGGTCAGGTAGCAGACGATGAAGCGACGGTCTCCCAGCACATCGGCGAGCCGCAGCGAGCGGAAGGTGATGCTGACGTTGTGGAAGAGGTCCCCGGGGCCCGTCCGGCCGATCCGCAGCTGGTCGCGGATGGGGCTGCGCGGCCCGTCTGCCGCGATGAGGTAGTCCGCGCGCACACTGATGTGCTCGCCGGTCTCCCGGTTCTTCAGCGCCGCGTGCACCCCCGAGGGGTCCTGGTCGAAGCTCTGCATCTCGGTCGAGAACCGAAGATCGCCGCCCTGCTTCCGGGCCTGCTCCAGCAGCACCGGCTCCAGGTCGTTCTGGCTGCACAGGCACCAGCCGGTCGGGCTGAAGCGGCCGATCCCCCCGCCCGGGTCGATCTCCTTGAACAGCCACTCCTGGTCGTCCCCGGTCAGCGAACCGGCCTGCAGGATGCCGTGGTTGTCGGCGAGGACGGTGGCCGCCCGGCGGATGCCCTCCTCGGCGCCCGCCGTGCGGAACACCTCCATCGTGCGGACGTTGTTGCCACGGCCGCGCGGGTGGGTCGAGGTGGCCCGGTGTTTCTCGACCAGCAGGTGTTCGATCCCGAGCCGGCCGAGGAAGACGGACGCGGACAGGCCCACCAGAGAGCCGCCCACAATGAGGACCGGTACGCGCATGTCGACGTTCTCGTTCATCAGCTGCTCCTGCTCGGACGCCGTTCGGATGCATTGTTCAATGCCCTGGTGAGAGCGGTTCGGACGGCTGCTCACCTGAACGGTTCATAAATCTCGCGCCACCCGGACCAGCGTTTCACGATCGGTCACGGAGACGATGCCCGCGGCCCTGACGCGGACCACGCACGTTCGCCGGGAGAGACCCCGCTCCGAAACCACTCGCCAACCGACGGCCGACGGCAGGCCAGCAGACCCGCCCGCCGGACCGTCTCGAAGGAGTTCGAAAGATGACCACCACCCTCTCGGAACGGATCTCCCAGTCGGCCTTCGACGGTTCCCGGCTCCGCGTCGTCCTCCTCCTGGACCTCTACGACGGGGCCCAGAAGCAGTTCCTGGAGGCCTACGAGCACATGCGCAACCAGGTGGCGTCCGTCCCCGGCCACCTCAGCGACCAGCTCTGCCAGTCCATCGAGAACCCCTCCCAGTGGCTGATCACCAGCGAGTGGGACAGCGCGCCGCCCTTCCTCGCGTGGGTGAACAGCGAGGAGCACGTCGCGACCGTCCAGCCGCTGCACAACTGCGTACGCGACACCCGTTCGCTGCGCTTCAGCGTCCTGCGGGAGACCGGCAAGGCCTTCGAGATGGCGCCGGAGTCGGCCAAGGGCCGCCTCCAGGCCTCCCCGCGCCTGGGCGACGGGGTGGTGCGGCACGCGCTCACCTTCACCGTGCGGCCCGGCACCGAGGAGATCGTGGCGAAGATCCTGGCCGACTACGAGTCCCCCAACGCCCGGGTCGACGCGGGTACCCGGCTGCGCCGCACCTCCCTTTTCATGCACGGCAACCGCGTCGTGCGGGCCGTCGAGGTCGAGGGCGACCTGCTCGCCGCGTTGCGCCATGTCGCCCGGCAGCCCGAGATCAGGGCCGTCGAGGAGGCGATCAACCCGTATCTGGAGCAGGACCGGGACCTCAGCGACCCGGACTCCGCCCGGATGTTCTTCACCCGGGCGGCGCTCCCCACCGTCCACCACGTGACCGCGGGCCGTCACCGGGCGGAGGACGTCCGCCGCCACGCCCTCTTCTACCAGGCCAAGGAGGGCTGCGGTATGGCCCTCGCCCGGCTCCTCGCCGAACAGGACGAGGAGGCCGCCGAGAACCCGGCGAGCATCATCGAGAGCAGCACCATCTTCCAGCGCGACGATGTCGTCGTCCGCCTCCTCGAAGCGGTCGGACCGATCGACGCCCAGGCCGCCCAGGTGGTGGGTGTCGACGGCACCGGCAAGGAGGCCCGGCTCGGACGCCTCCTCGACAGCGACGCCGTGCCCACCGACGAGCCGGGGCTCGCGCGCTTCCTCGAAGAGTCCGAGATGACCCTGATCACGGATCGGCGGGCCATGGAGTCCTGAACCGCGCATCCGCACCCTGGGGGGTTCTCGCTCAACCCGTCGACACAACACGCAATGCGCCAGGAGGAGAACAGACATGACCACGCACCGGCCACGCATCGTGGACCTCAGCGAGACGCAGCCCAACCGCAGGCGCGGCGGTGATCTCCGCGCCATGCTCACGCCCACCGCGGTCGGGGCCACCAGCGGCTTCATGGGGCTGGCGATCGTTCAGCCCGGCGACCGCATCGGCGAGCACTACCACCCGTACTCCGAGGAGTTCGTGTACGTGGTGAACGGTCTGCTGGAGGTGGACCTCGACGGTGAGCCGTACCGGATGCGCCCCGACCAGGGGCTGCTCATCCCGCCCCATGTGCGCCACCGGTTCCGCAACGTGGGTGACATCGAGGCGCGCATGGTCTTCCACCTCGGCCCGCTCGCCCCGCGCCCGGAGCTCGGCCACGTCGACACCGAGCAGACCGAATCCGCCGACCGCGTCGCCCCGCCGGAACGAACGGAGGCGGCCTCATGACCCGCCGCGTGGCGGTCACCGGTGTCGGCGTCGTCGCCCCCGGCGGCATCGGCGCCCCCGCTTTCTGGGACCTCCTCGCCAACGGACGTACCGCGACCAGGGGCATCACGCTCTTCGACCCGACCGGCTTCCGCTCCCGGATCGCCGCCGAGTGCGACTTCGACCCGGCGGCCCACGGACTGGACGCCGACACCGTCGCGCGGCAGGACCGCTACGTCCAGTTCGCGATGGTGGCCGCCCGGGAGGCCCTCGCCGACGCGGGCATCGACCCGGAGACGGTGGACCCCTGGCGCATGGGGGTGTCGCTGGGCACCGCGGTCGGCGGCACCACCCGGCTGGAGCACGACTACGTCGCCGTCAGCGAGCACGGCGCCCGCTGGGACGTCGACCACCAGAAGGCCGGACGCCATCTGGAACGCGCGTTCTCGCCCAGCACCCTGGCCTCCGCGGTGGCCGAGCAGGTCGGCGCGCACGGCCCGGTGCAGACCGTCTCCACGGGCTGCACCTCCGGGCTCGACGCGATCGGCTACGCCTTCCAGTCCGTCGAGGAGGGCCGCGTCGACGTCTGTGTAGCCGGGGCGTCCGACTCACCGATCACCCCGATCACCGTGGCGTGCTTCGACGCGATCAAGGCCACCTCGGCCAACAACGACGACGCCGAGCACGCCTCCCGGCCGTTCGACGCGCGCCGGGACGGTTTCGTGATGGGCGAGGGCGGCGCCGTCCTGATCCTGGAGGAGCTGGAGCACGCCCGCGCGCGCGGCGCCACGGTGTACTGCGAGATCTCGGGCTACGCCACCTTCGGCAACGCGTACCACATGACCGGGCTCACCCCCGAGGGCCTGGAGATGGCCGAGGCGATCAACCGGGCACTGGCCCACGCCCGGATGGACGGTTCGCGGATCGACTACGTCAACGCCCACGGCTCGGGCACCAAGCAGAACGACCGGCACGAGACGGCCGCCGTGAAGCGGGCCCTGGGCGCACACGCCTTCGACATCCCGATGAGCTCGATCAAATCCATGGTCGGCCACTCGCTGGGAGCGATCGGGGCGATAGAAATCGCGGCCTGCGTACTCGCCCTGGTGCACCAGACGGTGCCGCCGACGGCGAACTACGAGAGCCCCGACCCCGAATGCGACCTCGACTACGTGCCGCGCACCGCACGGCCCCTGAAGCTGCGCAGCGTCCTCTCGGTGGGCAGCGGATTCGGCGGATTCCAGTCAGCCGTGGCCCTGACCCGAACAGGTGGGAGGACACCATGAGCACCCGCAAGGCCCGGCGCACCGTCGTCACCGGCATCGGGGTGGTCGCCCCCAACGGCACCAACACCGAAGCCTTCTGGAAGCTGACCCACGAAGGCATGAGCGTCCTGGACCGGGTCACCCGCGAGGGGTGCGAGCATCTGCCCCTGCGGGTCGCCGGTGAGGTACGGGGATTCGAGGCGGCCGGACTGATCGAGGAACGCTACCTCGTCCAGACCGACAAGTTCACGCACTTCGCGATGGCCGCCGCCGACATCGCCCTGGAGGACGCCCGGCTCGGCCGCGCCGACTACGAGGAATCACCCTTCGACATCGGAGTGGTGACCGCCGCCGGATCGGGCGGCGGCGAGTTCGGCCAGCGCGAGCTCCAGCGGCTCTGGGGCCAGGGCTCCACCTACGTGGGCCCGTACCAGTCGATCGCCTGGTTCTACGCGGCCAGCACCGGCCAGATCTCCATCCGCGGCGGGTTCAAGGGGCCGTGCGCGGTGGTGGCCAGCGACGAGGCGGGCGGTCTGGACGCGCTGGCGCACGCTGCCCGTTCGATCCGCGGCGGTGCCGAAGCGGTGGTCGTCGGCGCGGCCGAGGCCCCGCTGGCGCCGTACTCGGTCGTCTGCCAGCTCGGCTACGACGACCTGAGCACCGCCGAGGACCCCACCCGCGCCTACCGTCCGTTCACCTCGGACGCCCGCGGCTTCGTGCCGGCCGAGGGCGGCGCCATGCTGGTGGTCGAGGAGGAGCAGTCGGCGCGTCGGCGCGGCGCCAAGGTGCGGGCGGAACTGGCCGGACACGCCGCCACGTTCACCGGCGCGGCCAGGTGGGAGGAGTCCCGGGAGGGCCTCGCCCAGGCGATCATCGGCGCCCTGCGGGAGGCCGACTGCGCGCCCGAGGAGATCGATGTCGTCTTCGCGGACGCCCTCGGTGTGCCGGCGGCCGACCGGGCCGAGGTACTGGCGATCGCCGACGCCCTCGGCGCACACGGCAGCCGGGTGCCGGTGACGGCGCCCAAGACCGGGATCGGACGTGCCTACTGCGGGGCGCCGGTGCTGGACGTGGCAGCCGCGGTGCTCTCGATGGAGAACGCGCTGATACCGCCCACCCCGAACGTCTTCGAGGTGTGCCACGACATCGACGTGGTGACCGGCAGCGCCCGCCCCGCCGAACTGCGCACGGCGCTGGTGCTCAGCCGCGGGCTCATGGGCTCGAACGCGGCGATGGTGCTGCGGTGCGTCACCGACCCCCGAATGTGACAAGGAGAAATCCTGATGACCGACCCACTGACCTACACGGAACTCGCCGCCCTGATGAAGAAGGGCGCCGGGGTCACCGTCGATCCGCGCGACATGGAACAGCGCCCCGGCTCGGCCTTCGACGAGTACGGCCTGGACTCCCTGGGCCTGCTCGGCATCGTGGGCGTGCTGGAGAACCGGCACGGCCGGGCACTGCCGACCGACGCCGACCGCTGCAAGACCCCGCAGGAGTTCCTCGACCTCGTCAACAACAGCCTCATGACAGGAGCCTGACGTGCCCGGACACACCGAGAACGAGATCACCATCGCCGCCCCGCTGGACCTGGTCTGGGACGTGACGAACGACCTGGAGAACTGGCCCCGGCTGTTCAGCGAGTACGCCGCGGTGGAGGTCATCGAGCGGGACGGGGACAGCACCACCTTCCGCCTGACGATGCACCCCGACGAGAACGGCAAGGTGTGGAGCTGGGTCTCCGAACGGACCGTGGACCGTGCCACGCGCACCGTACGTGCCCGTCGCGTCGAACCCGGCCCGTTCCAGCACATGAACATCCGGTGGGAGTACGCGGAAGTGCCCGGCGGTACCAGGATGCACTGGGCACAGGACTTCGCGATGCGCCCCGACGCCCCGGTGGACGACGCCTGGATGACCGACAACATCAACCGCAACTCCAAGGTCCAGATGGAGCTGATCCGGGACAAGATCGAGCAGCGCGACCGCGAGCGCCGCACCGCCCCGGTCGGGGCCAGCTGACCCGCCGTCCGCCCACGGTCCGCCGCCCGCCCACGGTCCGCCGTCCGGCCGGGCGGCGGACCAGTACCCAGAAAGGCACCTCCCGATGCACCACGCCCTGATCGTCGCCCGGATGGCACCGGGCTCAGCGCCGGACATCGCCGAGCTGTTCGCCGCGTCCGACAGCACCGAACTGCCGCACCTGGTCGGTGTCACCCGGCGCAAGCTCTTCCAGTTCGGCGATGTCTATCTGCATCTGATCGAGTCCGAGCGCCCGCCCGGCCCCGAGATCGCGAAGGTGACCGAGCACCCGGAGTTCAAGGCCATCAGCGACAAGCTCACCGCGTACGTCAGCGCGTACGACCCGGAGACCTGGCGCGGGCCCAAGGACGCCATGGCCCACGAGTTCTACCGGTGGGAGCGCGCCACCCCCGCCTGAGACCCGCGGAAATGCCCCGGGCCCGGCCGCACGGCCGGGCCCGGGGCATTTCGGCATGCCCGAAACGGAAGGTCAGTCGGGAACCACGCACTCGAACGCGTGGAGGTAGGCGTTGACGGGGACGACGTCACCGATCAGCAGACCGGCGTCGGAGATCCGGGTGACCAGGCTCTCCCGGGTGTGCTTCGCACCGCCGACGTTGAGGAGCAGCAGCAGGTCCATCGCGGTGGTGAACCGCATCGAGGGGGTGTCGTCGACCAGGTTCTCGATGATCACGACCCGGGCGCCCGGCCGGGCGGCGGCGACGATGTTGCGCAGCGTACGGCGGGTGCTGTCGTCGTCCCACTCCAGGATGTTCTTGATGATGTACAGGTCGGCCCGGACCGGGATCGCCTCACGGCAGTCCCCGGCGACGATCCGGGTCCGCTCCACGAGCGGACCCTGGTCCCGCAGCCGCGCGTCCGCCCTGGCCACCACGCCCGGCAGGTCCATCAGAGTGCCGTGGAGCGAGGGGTGCTTCTCCAGCAGGCTCGCCACGACATGGCCCTGGCCGCCGCCGATGTCGGCGACCGAGGACACCCCGGTGAGGTCGAGGAGTTCGGCGACGTCCAGCGCGGACTGCACGCTGGAGGTGGTCATCGCGCGGTTGAAGACCTGCGCGGACTCGTGGGCGTCCTGGTGCAGGTGGTCGAAGAACCCCTTGCCGTACACGTCCTCGAAGACGCTCCGGCCGGTGCGCACCGCGTCGTCCAGACGCGGCCACACGCCCCAGGTCCAGGGCTCCGTGCACCACAGCGAGATGTCGCGCAGGCTGTGCGGGTCGTCCTCGCGCAGCAGCCGGGACATCTCGGTGTGGGCGAACCGCCCGTCCGGCGTCTCGGCGAAGATCCCGTAGCAGGCCAGGGCCCGCAGCAGCCGCCGCAGCGGAACCGGCTCGGCCTTCACCAGGTCCGCGAGTTCCTGTGCCGTGGCCGGTGCCTCGCCCAGCGCGTCGGCGACGCGCAGCCGGGCAGCGGCGCGCACGGCTGCGGCTCTGGCCGCGCCGAAGACCAGCTCCCGCAGCTGCATGGCCGGCTGCGGGGGAGCGACGGGATGCGGGAGGGAGGTGTGTGCGGGGGCGGGGGAGGGGTTGGGGCTCACGGTGGTCATGCTGTCTCGCTTCTCCTCGTGCGGCGGCGCACCGGTCAGCACATCCCGGCCGGTGCGGATGTGGCGCAGATGTTGGCGGTGAAGGTGTTGTCCTTTCCGGTGTCCCCGTTGGTGAGGTCGGCCGGCTTGTTGTCGAGGACGACGTTGTCGCTGATGGTGTTGCCGGTGTTCTTGGTGCCCACGAAGCTCTTGAACAGGACGACACCGCCCGACATCGGAGAGGTGCCGGAGTTCTCGCGGATCGTGTTCGAGCGCACCTGGGTGTCCGCGGCGCCGGTGAGCACGATGCCGGATCCCTGAAGGGCCGACAGCCGCTCGGTGGCGGAGCAGAACTTGTTGTTGCCGGTGACCGTGTTGGACTCGATGGTCATGGCCCCGGCCTGCGGCTTGCCCTCGTCGCCGACGACGAACATGCCGGTGCAGTTGCCGGTGGCGGTGTTGTGGTGGACGGACAAATTGCGTACCCGCCGGGCGGTGAAACCGATCCGGTTGCCGGTGAGGGTGTTGTGGCTCAGTTCGGTGCCCCGGGTGTCGGTCGCGCCGCCCTCCTCGTCGACGGTGTTGGCGACGAAGACGCCCGCGTCGCCGTTGGAACGGGCGGTGTTGCGCGTGAACAGGCCGCGGGTGGAACGCTCCTGGGCGATGCCCCAGACACCGTTGTGCTCGGCGGTCACGCGGCGGACGGTCAGCAGGTCGGTCCCGGAGGCCCAGACACCGTTCTTCGTGAATCCGGAGACGGTCAGCGATTCGATCCGGACACCGTCCACGGTTTCGCCCGCCGCGCCCAGGACGCAGACGCCGTTGCCCGCCTTCGCGCAGGCGTCGGCGGCGGCCCGGGTGCCGGCCTCGGCCGGACGGATGACGGTGCGGCTGCCGGAGCCGCGCAGGGTGAGCCCGGAGGTGGTGATCCGTACGCTCTCCCGGTAGGTGCCCGGCAGGACGATGACGGTGTCGCCCGGCCGGGCGGTGTCCACCGCCCGCTGAATCGATTCGCCCGGATGCACCACCCGCGCGCTGGGGGAGGAGGCGGCGGGCTGGGCCATGCCCACCGTCGCGGCCGAGAGGGCCGCGACCGGGGCCAGGATCATGATGGTTCGTTTCCTCATGAGCCGAAGCTATGGGCGATCTCCCCCGGTTGCCACACAGAGTGAGCGGATGGGTTCGGTACGTGCCCGAATGGCTTACACCGGTGCCCCGGACCGGCGGCCGGGCGGACTCACGCCCCGGGCTCCTGGCGGGGTGCGACGACCGAGCGGGCCCAGCGGTAGTCGGCCTTGCCGCTCGGCGAGCGCTGGATGGTGCGGGCGATCACCAGGCTGCGCGGGATCTTGTAGCCCGCCAGGCGGCTGCGGCAGTGCGCCTGGAGCTGGTCGAGCGACGGCTCGGCCGCCCCTTCGCGCAGCTGCACCACCGCCGCGACCCGGTTGCCCCACCGCGGGTCGGGCACCGCGGCGACCAGCACGTCGTACACGTCGGGATGGGCCTTGATCGCCTGCTCGACCTCCTCCGGGTACACCTTCTCGCCCCCGGTGTTGATGCACTGCGAACCCCGGCCCAGGACTGTGACGATCCCGTTCTCGTCGACCGTCGCCATGTCCCCGAGCAGCACCCAGCGCTCCCCGTCCCGGCTGAAGAAGGTCTCCGCCGTCTTCTGCGGGTCGTTGTAGTAGCCGAGGGGCACGTGCCCGCGCTGGGCGAGCCGCCCCGGCACGCCCAGGGCCACCGGCTCGTGTGTGGCCGGATCAACCACCGCCGTACGGGAGTTGACCTGGAGCCGGAACCCCCTCTCCGGACCCGAGTCGGCCGTCGCGGTGCCGTTGAAGCCGGATTCCGAGGAACCGAAGTTGTTCAGCAGCATCACCGTCGGCACGAGCTCCTGGAACTCCGCGCGCACCGAATCCGACATGATCGCGCCGGAGCTGGACACGGAGAACAGCGAGGAGCAGTCGGTGCCCTTCAGCGGGCCCCTCAGCGCGTCGATCAGCGGCCGCAGCATCGCGTCGCCGACCAGCGACACACTGGTCACCTTCTCCTTCTCGATCGTACGGAGCACTTCCTCCGGCGCGAACTTGCGGTGCACCACCACCCGCTGCCCGAAGTTGAAGCCGATGAAGGCGGTGAGCGTCGACGTGCCGTGCATCAGCGGGGGAGTGGGGAAGAACGTGATCCCCTCACCGCCCGCGGCGACCCGCTCGGCCAGCTCCTGCGGGGACTTCACCGGATCGCCGGTCGGAGCGCCCCCGCCCATGCCGGAGAAGAAGAGGTCCTCCTGGCGCCACATCACGCCCTTGGGCATGCCGGTGGTGCCACCGGTGTAGATGATGAACTGATCGTCCGCGGAACGCGGCGGGAATCCGCGCTCAGGGCTTCCGGACGCCTCGGCGTCGGTGAACGCGACGGCCTCCGGGCCCCGTGCCCCCGGCCCGGGAGTCCCCACCCTCACCAGGTGCCGGAGGGCCGGTGCCTTCGGGGCGGCGGTGGCCACCCGCTCGTCGAACTCGGCGTCGAAGACCAGTGCGGCCAGGTCCGCGTCACGGTAGAGGTAGGTCAGTTCCTCCTCCACGTAGCGGTAGTTCACGTTGACCGGCACGATCCTGGCCTTCAGGCAGGCCAGGACGGTCTGGAGGTACTCCACCCCGTTGTAGAGGTGCAGCCCCAGGTGCTCGCCGGGCGCGATGCCCGCCTCGATCAGGTGGTGCGCGACACGGTTGGCCGCCGCGTCCAGCTCCGCGTAGGTCAGCCGGCGCTCCGCACCTGTACCGGGGTGGTCGAGGCCGACGAGCGCCTCGCGTTCCGGGACCGCGTCGACCACCGACTCGAACAGGTCGGCAAGGTTGTACTCCACCAATTCCTCCTGACCCCGGAAGCTGACTGGCTCGGCGGTCATTAGAGCGCCGGTGGACGCAACTGTGAAGAGTGCCGTCGAGGAAATCTGACTGGTTGTCAGAAAACTATTGAACTGGACCCCGGCCTACTGCAACCTGTTCTAGGTCTTAGACGGGAGGCCGACCATGGCTGGTACGGAACACCTCGACGTACGGCGCGAGGGCGCCACGCTGGTGCTCACCCTGAACAGGCCCGAGGCGAAGAACGCCCTGTCACTGGCGATGCTGGTCGGGCTGTACGACGGCTGGCTGGAGGCGGACGCCGACGACACCGTCCGCTCGGTCGTGCTGACCGGAGCGGGCGGCTGCTTCTGCGCCGGGATGGACCTCAAGGCCCTGGCCGGCAAGGGCATGGCGGGCGAGCAGTACCGGGACCGGATGACGGCCGATCCCGATCTTCACTGGAAGGCGATGCTACGTCACCACCGCCCCCGCAAACCGGTCATCGCGGCCGTGGAGGGCCACTGCGTCGCCGGAGGCACCGAGATCCTCCAGGGCACCGACATCCGCGTCGCCGGGGAGGGCGCCACCTTCGGGCTCTTCGAGGTGAGGCGCGGCCTCTTCCCCATCGGCGGGTCGACGGTGCGGCTGCCGCGCCAGATCGCCCGGACACACGCACTGGAGATGCTCCTCACCGGACGTCCGTACAGCGCGCGGGAGGCCGCCGGCATCGGCCTGATCGGACGGGTCGTTCCCGACGGCACCGCACTGGAACAGGCCCTCGGCATCGCCGAGCGGATCAACGCCTGCGGACCGCTCGCGGTCGAGGCGGTCAAGGCGTCCGTGTACGAGAGCGCCGATCTGACCGAGACCGAGGGGCTGGCGGCCGAGCTGGAACGCGGCTGGCCGATCTTCGCCACCGATGACGCCAAGGAAGGCGCCCGCGCCTTCGCCGAGCAGCGCCCGCCCGTCTACCGGCGCACCTGAGCACAGGAGGCAACCGTGCCCGAAGCCCTCAGCGCACCGCTGGTGGTCGAGTTCCCCTTCACCCGCTCCCTGGGGCCCGTCCAGAGTGCCTTCCTCACCGGACTGCGCGAACGCACCGTCCTCGGCGTGCGCACCACCGCGGGAAAGATCCTGGTCCCGCCCGTCGAGTACGACCCGGTCACCGCCGAGGAGATCCGCGAGCTGACCGAGGTCGCCGCCACCGGCACCGTGACCACCTGGGCCTGGAACCCCGCCCCGCGCCGCGGCCAGCCCCTCGGCACCCCCTTCGCCTGGGTCCTGGTCCGGCTCGACGGCGCCGATACCGCCCTGCTGCACGTACTCGACGCCCCCGGCCCCGACGCCGTGCGCACGGGGATGCGGGTACGCGTCCGCTGGGCCGCCGAGCGGACCGGAGCGATCACCGACATCGCCTGCTTCGAACCGTACGACGGTGAGGACACCGGGCAGGCCGCACCGCACGACGGCGGCTTCGCCGACCCCGTCACCGGCATCGTCACCCCCGCCAGGCTCGACTACCGCTACACCCCCGGCCGTGCCCAGAGCGCCTACCTCGGCGCACTCGCCCAGCGGCGCATCGTCGGCGAACGCTGCCCCTCCTGTCACAAGGTCTACGTGCCGCCCCGCGGCGCCTGCCCCACCTGCGGCGTCGCCACCACCGAGCAGGTGGAGGTCGGCCCGCGCGGCACCGTCACCACGTTCTGCATCGTCAACATCAAGGCGAAGAACCTGGACATAGAAGTGCCGTACGTCTACGCGCACGTCGCCCTGGACGGCGCGGACCTCGCCCTGCACGCGCGGATCGGCGGCATCCCCTACGACCAGGTGCGCATGGGCCTGCGCGTCGAGCCCGTCTGGACCGAGGGCGGGCGCCACCCCGACCACTACCGGCCGACCGGTGAGCCCGACGCCGACTACGACGCGTACAAGGAGCTGCTCTAGATGCGAGACGTGGCGATCGTCGCCTTCGCGCAGACGGACCATCTGCGGCACACCGACGAACTCTCCGAAGTCGAGATGCTGATGCCCGTGCTCCACCAGGTCCTCGACGCGACCGGGCTCAGGACCAGCGACATCGGCTTCACCTGCTCCGGCTCCAGCGACTACCTCGCGGGCCGTGCCTTCTCCTTCACCATGGCGCTCGACGGTGTCGGCGCCTGCCCGCCGATCTCCGAGTCGCACGTCGAGATGGACGGCGCCTGGGCCCTGTACGAGGCCTGGGTGAAGATCCAGACGGGCCAGGCCGACACCGCGCTCGTCTACTCCTACGGAAAGTCCTCGCCCGGCCGGGTCCGCGATGTGCTCACCCGCCAGCTCGACCCGTACTACACCGGCCCGCTCTGGCCGGACTCCGTCGCGCTCGCCGCCCTCCAGGCACAGGCGCTGATCGACGCGGGCGACACCGACGAGGCCGCCCTCGCGGAGATCGGCCACCGCAGCCGCGCCGCCGCGGCCGGCAACCCGCACGCCCAGCTCAGGGAACCGGCCCCGGCCGGGGAGTACGTGGTGCGGCCCCTGCGTACCGGCGACTGCCCGCCGACCGGCGACGGCGCCGCCGCGGTGATCCTCGCCGCCGGTGACACCGCGCGGTCCCTGTGCCCCCGGCCCGCCTGGATCCGCGGCATCGACCACCGCATCGAGGCCCATGGCCTAGGGGTCCGGGAACTCACCGACTCACCCTCCACCCGGCTCGCCGCGACCCGCGCCGGCGCCTTCGAGCGCCCCGTGGACACCGCCGAACTCCACGCCCCGTTCACCTCTCAGGAAGTGGTGCTGCGCAAGGCGCTCGGGCTCGACGGGAAGGTGCGGGTCAACCCGTCCGGCGGCGCACTGACCGCCAACCCCGTCATGGCCGCCGGGCTGATCCGCCTCGGCGAGGCCGCCGCCCGCATCCACCGGGGCGAGTCCGACCGGGCCCTCGCCCACGCCACCTCCGGGCCCTGCCTCCAGCAGAACCTGGTCGCCGTCCTCGAAGGGGAGAACACCGATGCCTGAGGAGCCCGTGGCCGTCGTCGGTGTCGGCCAGACGAAGCACGTGTCCGCGCGGCGGGACGTCTCGATCGCGGGACTCGTCCGGGAAGCCGCCGTCCGCGCCCTGGAGGACGCCGCGCTCACCTGGGCGGACATCGACGCCGTCGTGATCGGCAAGGCACCCGACTTCTTCGAGGGCCTGATGATGCCGGAGCTGTACCTCGCCGACGCACTCGGCGCGGTCGGCAAGCCCATGCTCCGGGTGCACACCGCGGGCTCGGTCGGCGGCTCCACCGCACTCGTCGCCGCCAACCTGGTCTCCGCCCGCGTCCACCGCACCGTGCTCACCCTCGCCTTCGAGAAGCAGTCCGAGTCCAACGCCATGTGGGGGCTCTCGCTGCCCATCCCGTTCCAGCAGCCGCTGCTCGCCGGTGCGGGCGGCTTCTTCGCCCCGCACGTGCGGGCGTACATGCGCCGCAGCGGTGCCCCCGACACGGTCGGCTCCCTCGTCGCGTACAAGGACCGCCGCAACGCGCTGAAGAATCCGTACGCGCACATCCACGACCCGGACATCACCCTGGAGAAGGTCAGGTCGGCCCCGATGCTCTGGGATCCGATCCGCTACTCGGAGACCTGCCCGTCCTCCGACGGGGCCTGCGCCATGATCCTCACCGACCGGGCCGGAGCGGCCCGGTCGCCGCACCCGCCGGCCTGGGTGCACGGCGGTGCGATGCGCAGCGAGCCGACGCTCTTCGCGGGGAAGGACTTCGTCTCGCCGCAGGCGGGCCGGGACTGCGCCGCCGATGTGTACCGGCAGGCGGGCATCACCGACCCGCGGCGGGAGATCGACGCCGTGGAGATGTACGTGCCGTTCTCCTGGTACGAGCCGATGTGGCTGGAGAACCTCGGCTTCGCCGACGAGGGGGAGGGCTGGAAGCTCACCGAGTCCGGGGCCACCGAGATCGACGGCGACCTGCCGGTGAACCCCTCCGGCGGAGTGCTCTCCACCAATCCCATCGGCGCCTCCGGCATGATCCGCTTCGCCGAGGCCGCACTCCAGGTACGGGGGCGTGCGGGCGAGCACCAGGTGCCGGGGGCCCGCAAGGCGCTCGGCCACGCGTACGGCGGCGGGGCGCAGTTCTTCTCCATGTGGCTGGTCGGCGCCGAGCCCCCCACCCGCTGACTACAGGCCGTCCCGGGCCCCGCGGACCCCTCTGCGCCCCCTGCCCGGGACCGGCCGGGGCGGCTCACGCTTCGGCCCGGGACGACGGGCGGGCGGGAGGAGCGGGGCAGGTGAGCGCACCACCACGGACCGGCAGCACTTCGCGGGCCCGGACGAGCCGGAGCCCGATCCGGGCGAAGCGCGGTGGCGCTCGGGCACCCGGGGCACCGACGGCGCCCGGACCGCCTCGCCGAGGGGGGAACCATGACGCGTGAGGCGGGCCGCCCCGGCAGCCCGCCGCTCCTCTTCACCCGGCCGAGTGGCGCGCCTTCGTGGCGAACGCCCGCGAGGGCGGGTGCGGCCCGGCCCGAGCGCGGGGCGGCGGCACCCGGCACCGCAAGGTGAGCTCGGACACGTAACATGGCCGCATGTCCTTCCTCCGCCGCCGTAGCGCAGCCACACCCGCGGGCCCCGACTTCGACGTCCTGGCCATGGACCCGGGCGACTGGCCCGGAAACCTCGGTGCCGGTCTGCTGCCCGCTCCCGACGGAAGCTGTCAGGGCGTCTTCCTGCGCTACGACCTCTTCGGCGGCCGCGGCCCCGCGATGATCATCGGCAACCTCCCGGAGGGCTCGCCCGCCCGTGAGACCGAGGAGGGCCAGGTGCCCTTCGAGGTCGCCCAGCTGCTCCTCGCGCTGGAGAACGACGAGCCGGTCGAGGTCACCGGTACGGAGGACCTCCCCGTGATGCAGGGCGACAACCTGCTCATCGTCCGCCGGATCAAGCTTTCCGAGAGCCGGATCTCCTGCGTCCAGTTCGACCGCAGCGACGGCGTGCTCGTCACCATCGCCAGCTGGGACCGGCCGATCACCGACGATCTGTACACGCTGCTGAAGCCGCTGCCCGCCGAGCTGTTCCAGCAGGGCTGAGGTTCCGGCCGGCCCGGACCGGCCGAAACGGTCCTTCCCGTCGGCCGCCCGGGTTGCGGGCGGCCGGACCGCGTATCTCCCCCATCCGCCCATGTGCGCGCGGCCTCCGTCCAGGAGGCCGCCACGTCGTGCTGCCGGTCTTTGGGGTCCGCTACACCCCGGCTGTGGAGGGCCGGGCGAACAGCGTGGTCACCCGTGCCGCCGAAACGCCGATCCCGGTGGGACCGCCGAGCCGCCACGGGGCCGTGCTCCCGCGCCGGAGGTCCTCCTCGCGGTAACGGCGGCAGTCCCGGTGCCAGATCAGGATGCCCGCGAGCCAGTGCTTCAGCTCCTGCACATACCCGGCCAGGACCGCTCGGGCCTCGGTATCGAGACCGAAGTCGTCGTAGAGCGTGGGCAGTTCGTGCTCGGCCACATGGAGGAACTGCCTGAGCCGCGACTGCATCAGATCGTGGACGATCGCCACCGCGGTCGGATAGTCCACACCGAAGAAGTTCTGCACGACCAGGACCCCGTTGTGGATCTCGCCCTCGAACTCGATCTCCTTCTGGTATGAGAAGAGATCGTTGAGCAGACAGGCGTAGTCGGCCGCCGCGTTCTCCAGCGAGCGCATCGGCCCGCTGCGGTAGACCTCCGGCGGGACCTTGCGGCCGTGCCCCAGCCGGCACAGGCTCATCGTGAGATCGGAGCCGAAGGTCATCCGCCGCATCTCGATGTAGTCCACCGGGTCGGGGATACGGTTCTGCGTCTGGTTCGCCAGTTCCCACACCCAGCTGGCGGTCATGTCCTCGACCGACGTGCGGAACGCCCGGCGGGCGTTCTGGTCCATCGGCGCCGAAGTCCTCGCCCAGAGGTCGGCGAGCCCCCGCTCCAGGGCGTTGACCGGCTCAGGCGTCCCGGCCCCGTCCAGGGGCATGAACATCGACAGGCGCTCGTTGGCGAGCCCGGCCCCGTTCAGGTCCCGGGTCCGCCCGTGCACCACCGGGAACCAGTCGTCCCCGTACGTCCCCCAGGTCAGCCACTGCGAGGCGAGGTCCAGCTGCTCGGGCGTCGCGTCCGGGTGCAGCCCCGCCGCGCACAGCGGAAGATCGATGGCGAGGAGCCGCTGCCGGTCCCAGATGTGCGAACCGGGCACCCCCGGCTGCGCCTCCAGAAGACCCATGCGCTCCGCCCAGCCGACGATCCGCAGCCGGGCCCCCTCCAGGTGCGGGCTGAGCGTCGTACCGAAGGGAAGGGCGAAGTCGGGCAGCAGCGACGGACCGACGCGCCGGTGGGGCAGATGGCTGTGGCTGCGCAGCCGGGCCGTCTCCGAGCGTGGGGTGAACCTGATCGAGGCCGCCGACATCCCGAAGGCGGTGGCGGACGCCTCGGCCGCGCCGTCGTTCATGTAACGGCTGGAGCGCATGTGCCACTCGTGGCCCCCGGACTGCCAGTCCTGGAGGCCCTTGACGTACGCCAGGACCGACGCGGCCTTGACCGGGTCGAGCCCCTTTCTCGCGCAGAGCGGGCCGACTTCGGTGAGCGCGGTGTTCTCGAACTGCTGGAGCCGGGAGGTCAGCAGGTCGTTCACCGCTTCGGCGGCCTCCTGGGTGGAACAGCCGAGGAAGCGCTCCAGGACCAGTACACCGTTGCTGTTCTCACCCTCGTCCTCGACCTCCCGCTGGTACGAGAAGAGGTCGTTGCGCAGGTGCACGGCGTCGGAGAAGGCGTCCCGCAGCACCCGCAGCGCCCGCTCGTCCGCCACTTCCGCGGGGACCTCGGCGCCCGCCGCGTACTCCACGAGCCCCGCGGACCAGGGGGCCCCGCCCACCTTGCGGCGCATCTCGATGTACTCGACGGGGTTGGCGACGCGCCCCTCGTCGATGTTGGACAGCTCCCACAGCGACTCGTTCAGGAGGTTTTCCGTCGCCTCGGCGAATCTGGCCCGCCAGGCGTCGGACATGCCCGGCACCGTACGCGTCCACAGATCGGCCAGCCCCGCCTCGACCGGGTTCTCCGGCTGCGGCATCGCGGCCCCCCGCGCCATCGGCATGAAGGCGGGCAGCCGTTGCAGATAGCGCTTGGCGCCCTCCCGGTCCGGCGTGCGCTTGAACAGCTCCAGGAAGTGGTCGTCGAAGAAGAAGACCCATACGTACCAGTCGGTGACCAGCGACAGCGCCTCGGCCGAACAGTCGGGATGGGTGTACGCGCACAACAGCGCGTAGTCGTGGGAGTCGATGTCCTTCTCCTCCCAGATGCCCGACCCCTCCACCATCCCCATGCCGCGGGCCCACCGCTTGGTGTGGGCACGGGCCCCCTCGACATGGGCGTTGAGCCGGGCCGGATACGGAACGTAGAAATCCGGCAGGGTGAAGGGCTGAGCCATGTGCGTCCGGGCCTTTCCTGGACCGCCGCGCGCGAAACCGCACGGGTATGAGCGTGTCGGCGCGAGCACTACCCTTCGGATGTTCGAGGTACACACATCCGAAAATAGTCAGATAAAACGAGTGTGGCGTGAAGTGGAGAGGTGACGGCCCACGGCGTCCGGAGACGTCGCGAAGCCCGGCAACGCGCCGCCGCCCCACGCTGGTTGATCTTCCTCTCGCAGGTCAGACGCCCTGTCAGTGGTCTGGTCCACTGACTCCTTCCGTGACCCGTGCCGATCCCTTGACGTGCTGTCATCTCAGGTCGGAGAGTGTGCGCGCACCACGCAACGGTGAGATCGGATCACGCACGGCTTTGGCACGCACGGCTCCAAGAAGGGTTGTCATGACGTCGAAGAAGAGGACCGCAATCGCGAGCGCGCTGACAGGTGCCAGCGCGCTGAGCATGGCGCTGCTCAGCCCCGTGGCGCAGGCCGGTGCGGACGGGGTGCGGCCGGAATGCCCGCGCAGCCTGGCTTGCGACTGGGTTCCGGCGGCGTACCAGCAGACCGGCGACCCGGCCGACAAGGAGACGTACGGGAACTACGACACCGCGGACCGGCCGCACACCAACAAGATCCGGTTCATCGTTCTGCACGACACGGAGGAGGACTACGACACCACGCTGAAGATCTTCCAGAACCCGCTGAAGCAGACCTCCGCCCACTACGTGGTGCGCTCGGCCGACGGCCACGTCACCCAGATGGTCAAGAACAAGGACGTCGCCTGGCAGGCGGGCAACTGGTATGTCAACAGCCACTCCATCGGCATCGAGCAGGAGGGTGTCGCCACCGAGGGTGCCACGTGGTACACCCCCGAGATGTACCGCTCCACCGCCCGGCTGGTGCGCTACCTGGCCGCCAAGTACGACATCCCGCTCGACCGCCAGCACATCATCGGCCACGACGGGGTACCGCCCACCAGCGCGTCCGGCACCAAGAACATGCACTGGGATCCGGGCACCTACTGGGACTGGAACCGCTTCATGAAGCTGCTCGGCAGACCCACCGTTCCGAGCGCCTCCAAGAAGAGCGAACTGATCACCGTCAGCCCGGACTTCACGCAGAACAGGCAGGCCTTCCGCGACTGTGAGAAGGGCGTCGACCTGCCGGTCCAGGGCTCCAGCGCCGTACCGCTGCACACCGCGCCGTCCCAGGACGCCCCGCTCTTCTCCGACCCCGGCCTGCACACCGACGGCTCGCCCGGCACGAACTGCGCCGCCGACTGGGGCAGCAAGATCAGCGCCACTCAGCAGGCCGTCGTCGCGGACCGCGCCCCCGGCTGGACGGCGATCTGGTGGTACGGCCAGAAGGCATGGTTCCGGACCCCGGCGAGGACCCGGACCACCACGCCCACCGCCGGCTACGTCGTCCGGCCGAAGGCGGGCCGCACGGACGTACCGGTGTACGGGGTCGCCTACCCGGAGAAGTCCGCCTACCCCGCGGACTTCGGTGACCAGCGAGTGGGGGCACCGCTCCAGTACACGATCAAGGCCGGGCAGTCCTACCCCGGCGGCGGCGAGGCACCCACGGGCTACTTCTACGCGCCGACGATCGACGCCTCCTACCCCTACGACCACGCGTACTTCAGCGGCAAGGAGAGGTACGTGACGGTGCAGATCGGCCACCGCATCGCCTTCGTGAAGGCGTCCGACGTGGACATCCTGCGCACCCGCTGATCCCGCGCCGGGACCGGGCGCGGTGACACCGCACCCGGGTATCCGTCCCACAGAGAATGGAGAGGCTCATGCAGAAGCCGACCAGGACCGCCGCCACCGCGGCAGCGGGCATCGCCATGGCGCTCGCACTGACCGGCGCCGGTTTCGCCGCGACCGTGGCGACGGCCACGGCCGCCGCGGCGGCCGAGGCCGGGGTACAGGGCTGGGAGCAGGCCGGATCGTTCGGCACCCAGCAGGAGTGCGTCACGGCCGGGGACGCGGGCGTCGCCGCCGGAAGCTGGGCGAACTACCGCTGCGTGCTGTTCGAGGCCCGCTGGGACCTGATGATCCCCGCGTGACAGCCGGACGGCCCGGGTGCCCCACCGCCCGACGGGTGTACGGCGGTGGGGCACCCGGGCCTCGGCGCGCCGCGGAGCAGGTGTGTCGGCACCGGCCCCGCGGCGAGCACCCCCCGGGTGCAGGATCAGCGCGTGCCGACCGCGGCACGCACGGCCCTGCGGGCCATTGCGCAGTCGTCGTGCAAGCGGCGCAGCAGCAAGCGCTGCTCCTCGCTCGACGACAGCATTCCCGGACGTTCCTGCCCGGTCCCGGGGGCGGCGGAGTCGCGCATGGCACGCTGCACGGCCGTCTCGTACGTACGGATCTCCCCGGTCAGCACCAGCATCAGGTTCACCAGGAAGGCGTCCCTGGCCGCGGGGCCCGCGGCCTGCGCCAGCTGGCTGATCTGGCGACGCGCGGCCGGTGCGTCACCCAGCACCGTCCACAGCGTCGCCAGGTCGTAGCCGCGCAGGTACCAGCCCGCGTGCTCCCAGTCCACCAGCACCGGGCCGGTGGGCGACAGCAGGATGTTGGAGAGCAGCGCGTCGCCGTGGCAGAACTGCCACATGTCCTGGCGGACGCCCGCGTGCGCCAGCCCGTGCAGCAGCTTCTGCAGATCGCCCAGATCCCGGTCGGTGAAGAGCCCCAGCTCGTGGTAGCGGGCGACCCGGGCGGCGTAGTCGAGCGGTACCTCGAAGAGGCCGGGGGCGGGCTGCCAGGCGTTGACCCGGCTGATCGCGCCGAGCGCGGCCCGGACATCGGCCCGGGGCGGTGCCTCCGATGGATGCCTGGTCAGCGCCGCCACCCGGCCGGGCATCCGCTCGATCACCAGGGTGCAGTTCTCCGGATCGGCCGCGATGAGACGCGGCACACGCACCGGCGGGCGGTGCCGGACGAACGCACGATATGCAGCTATTTCGTGGCGGAACCGCTCCGACCAGGCGGGTGAGTGGTCCAGTAAGCACTTGGCGACCGCGGTCGCCCGGCCGGTGGAGCCGACCAGCAGCACCGAACGGCCGCTGCGCCGCATCACCTGGACCGGGTTGAACTCGGGGCAGATCCGTCGCACCGAGGCGATCGCCATCCTCAGCTGGGCTCCCTGCGCGCCCGACAGGTCCAGCCGACCGCTGAGCGGGGGGCCCGCCAGGCTCCCCGCCGGCCGCCGCTGCCGGACCGTGCCGGGCGCCGAGGCGTGCGGAGCGAGGTACGGTCCGCCGCCCGCGCCCAACGGGCGGAGCGGCCGGGGCGGGGCGGTCACGGAGGACGATGCTGTGTACATGGGCGAGACAGATCCCTTCGCGCGCCGACAAGTTGCGTACACCGCCCCGGCCGGCGGCCGATCGGCACCCTGGGGAGTACCGAGGGCTGCCGGGCGGGGTGGCGCTTTCCTACCCGACACCAGGCGCCGGGTGGCAGACCATGTGGCGCACCGTGGCGAACGGTGGCGAATTGGCGCAGGGCACCTGACAGGGGGTTACTGTCAACACAGCCGAGAACCTGGGGGCTTGACGTGACCGGAGAACCCAACACCCGCCTGTCCGACCTGTTCGGCCTCGTCGGCTGGTCGAAGGGCGAACTCGCGAGAATGGTGAACAGGAAGGCGGCGGCCATGGGCCACCCCCAACTGGCCACCGACACCTCGCGGGTGAGGCGTTGGATCGACATGGGGGAGTGCCCCCGCGATCCCGTGCCCAAGGTGCTGGCGGCCCTGTTCACCGAGCGGCTCGGTCGTGTCGTGACCATCGAGGACCTCGGGTTCGACCGGCGCGGGCGTGGTGGGAAACGGCGGGAGTCCGGGACGCAGGAGAATCCCGACGGACTGCCGTGGGCGCCCGATCGGACGGCTGCGGTCCTCACCGAATTCACGGGAATGGACCTCATGCTCAACCGACGCGGCTTGGTGAGCGCGGGCGCCGCGCTCGCCGCAGGATCGACCATCACCGGACCCATGCACGACTGGCTGCACTCCGACCCCGTACTGGCTGCCGACGCGCCACGGATCAACGACCCGCTGCACGCGGACCCGGCCGGCTTCGACCGGTACGAGGCCGCCCCCATCGGGTCGGACGAGATCGAGGCGCTCGAACGGTCCGTGGAGGTGTTCCGCGCCTGGGACGCCTCGCGAGGGGGCGGGCTCCAGCGCAAGGCCGTGGTGGGCCAGCTCAACGAGGTGGGCGGCATGCTCGCCTACCGTCATCCCGACCATCTCCAGCGCCGCCTCTGGGGCGTCGCGGCCAACCTCGCGGTGCTGGCGGGCTGGATGTCCCACGACATCGGCCTCGAACCGACCGCCCAGAAGTACTTCATCATCGCGGCGCACGCGGCGCGCGAGGGCGGCGACCGTCCCCGGGCGGGCGAGGCGCTCTCCAGGGCGGCCCGCCAGATGGTCCACCTCGGCCGTCCCGACGACGCCCTGGACCTGATGAAGCTCGCCAAGTCCGGCTCCGGGGACACGGTCCTGCCGCGCACCCAGGCGATGCTGTACACCATCGAGGCCTGGGCGCAGGCCGCCATAGGGCGCGGTCAGGCGATGCGGCGCACCCTCGGCAAGGCGGAGGAGCTCTTCGTCTC
The DNA here is from genome assembly GCF_042883525.1 of Streptomyces sp. NPDC058195. NCBI lineage: Bacteria > Bacillati > Actinomycetota > Actinomycetes > Kitasatosporales > Streptomycetaceae > Streptomyces > Streptomyces sp. NPDC058195. Next base: position 112,956 of record NZ_JBHVVM010000003.1, on the reverse strand, counting down.
GGACAGGAGCGACGCGCCGCCGCCCGGCTGGATGCAGATGTTCGACGAGGCGGATCTGCACGGCATGCAGGCCCTGGCGTTCCGTACGCTCGCCGATCACGAGCCCTCGGCGGCGATCGTCGCCCAGCGCCATGCCAGGCAGGCGCTGGAGCTGCGGGCCAAGGGGCGCCAGCGCTCCAAGATCTTCGACTACATCTCGCTCGCCTCGGCGTGCTTCATCGCCGACGATCCCGAGCAGGCGGACCGGTACGCCCGGCTCGCCCTGGTGTCGATGGGCGAGACCTCCTCGCACCGCACCTGGGACCGGCTGCGCGAGATGTACCGGCTCACCGGTCAGTTCGCGGGCTACCCGAAGATCGAGGATCTGCGCGAGGAGATCAAGCTCTCCCTGCCGCAGGTCTCCGTCGTCAAGCAGCCGAGGCGCACCTCACAGATCTGAGGCGCGGTCCCGGCCCTCCGGGCTCCCGCCCGGGTACGGGCACAGACCCGCGGGTGCTATCGGGTGGTGTCCGGCGTTTCGTGGTGCCGCGTGAGCGGTGCCGTACGCGTGGCGTCGTGCTGCTGTGCCCCGACGCGGGCGACCAGTACGCAGACGTCGTGCAGGCGCTCGGTGTCGCCGAACTCCGCGACGACCGTCCGCAGGCACTCCTGCGCGGTACGCGCCTGCGCGAATCGGGGTGCCAGTGCCAGCAGCGCGTCCGGGCCGGTAACCCGGTCGTCATGACGGTTCAGTCCGTCGGTGTGCAGGACGAGCACGTCGCCGGGCAGCAGCCGTGTCTCGTCCTGCTCGTAGACGACCCCGCAAGCCGCGCCGAGCAGGACGCCGTCCGGCGTGGGCAGCGGTCGCCCCGTCCCGTCACGGAACAGCAGCGGCGCGGGGTGTCCGGCCTGTGCCCAGGCGAGGGTGCCGGTGGCCGGATCGAACCGGCAGCACAGCGCGCTGCCCAGAGCAGACTGGACGGAGGACTCCAATAACTGATTGAGATGCCCCATCAAAGCGCCCGGCTCGGTGCCGGCCAGGGCCATCCCGCGCAGCGCACCGAGCAGCATCGCCGTCTCGGAGGCGGCCCGGACGCCGTGGCCGGTCAGGTCGCCGACGGTCAGGAGGGTTCTGCCGTCCGGCATCGCCAGTGCGTCGTACCAGTCTCCGCCGACGCGCGCGCTCGACTCCGAGGGGAGGTAATGGGCCGCCACGTCCAGTGTGTCCGGCGTAAGGGAGGGGAGCCGCAGCGTGCCCCGCCACGGGGGCAGCACGGCTTCCTGGAGCTCCACCGCCATGCGGTGCTCGGCCCGTGCCCGGTACTCCCGGCGGCGCAGTGAGTCATGGCTCCGGTGCAGCGCCTGTTCGCTGCGCCGGAGTTCGCTGACGTCGCGCAGGACGGCCCACATCGAGGCGGTGCGGCCGTCCGTGTCGAGCACGGGCTCGCCCGTCATGTGGAGGGTGCGCATCCGGCCGTCGGGCCGCACGATGCGGAACTCGCCGTTTATCGGCCTGCCGTCCACCAGGCAGTCCGTCATCAGCGCGGTGAGCAGTGGCTGGTCCTCGGGAGGCAGTACGGACGGGAGTTCGTCCAGTGAGAGCGGCCCGGCCTCGGGGGACCTGCCGAAGATCTGGAACAGTTCCTCGGACCAGCTGACCTCGTCGGTGAGCAGATCCCACTCCGCGCTGCCCACACGGCCGATCAGCGAGTCCCGCTTCGTCCCTGCGTGCGGCTTCGGCGCGCTGGGCCCGGGGACACCCGGTGCCGCCTTCGTCTTCGGTGCCGGGGTCGTCGTGCGGCGTTCCGGGGCGGCGGACGGCAGGCCCTCCCTGAGCTGTCCCAAGCGTGTGCCGAGGTCTTCCAGGTGGTGGACCGCGAGGTCGCAGAGCGCCCGCCGCAAGCGCAGCTGGGGATCTTCCTCGTCGACCAGGACCGTGCCCCGCCGCACCGCGTCCACATCACCGCGGAGCCGGTGCGTCCGGCTGATCAGCGCGTCGACCGCGTCGCGCTCGGGCGGTTGTGGGGCGGGGCGGTCCGCGGACACGTGGGACGGCATCTCGTACTCCGATACAGGCGCGGTACGACCAGGTCTGAGAGGTGGACCGAAGACGACTGTCGCACAGCCCGCGGGAGGCCGTAAGGGATTTGGCAACACTCGACGCGTTGTTGCCCGAGGAATATGCCACAGGCTGCGCACCGCATCGATCCTTCGAACGGGTATGCCGTCTGCGGACGTTGGCGCAAGTCAACCGGCGCGTGCGGACTGTTGTGCGCCCGCGTACGCGGTGCTCGCCCGGCGGGCCCGACTCGATTCAGGCATATGCCAGACGGTTCGGCCGGGGGAGGGTGTGCTCCGGGTCATGGGGCACGGACCGGGGGGTGCGTTTCGGGAATGGCGGCTAATGGTTTATCGTTCATCTATATGTGGGTGCGTGGCGTGCCCACCCTTGAGCCGCCCCGGTCGGGTTCCCCCGATCCGGCCGGGGCATCCCCTGCGGCGGGCGGCCGGGTCAGTCCGCGGGCCGTGTGCGGTGCCTGGTCTCGATGAGCAGTGCGGCCGCCGCGGCCGCCGCGCCCGGCCACAGGTGCTCCGTCACGGCGGCTGCCGCGGCACCCGCCGCTACCGCGACCAGCCGGCCGGCCACCCAGAGGTCCCCGCGCCCCCACGACCGCAGCGCCGCCCGGCCGACGAGCCCCGTGAGTGTGCCGGTGAAGTAGTTGGTGGGGGTCGAGCGGATCCGTCCCTGGAGGCCCATGGCCAGGGCGGTGAGCGCCAGCAGCCCCGTCCGGCCCCCGGGGGAGGCGAGGGGGCCCAGCGCCCACAGCGTGGATCCCGCAGTCAGCAGGGCCACCTCCGCCAGCAGCATCACCGGCAGCGGCCACTTCAGCCGTCCCTCCATCCACGCACCACAGGCGACACCGGCGCCGTAGGCGAGCAGCGCCGTGATCACCCGGGGAGCCGCCCCGTGCTCACCGGCACCGGTGGCGGAGATGCCGAGCAGCACCAGGTTCCCGGTCATGACCCCGGCGAAGACCTGGCCGAGGCAGAGGAAGGCGAACGCGTCGGCCGCGCCGGAGGCCGCGGACAGGAACAGCAGGGGCCATTCGCCCCAGGGATCGGCTCCGGCGCCGGGGAAGGGGGCGGAGGGGTGTACGGCAGTGGACACGTCCGTATCTTCGGCCCCGCCGCCCCCGATGCCCTCGTGACCCGCCGTACTCCCGGTGCCGGAGCGCGGTCCTTGCCGCCAGGGGGTGCCAGCTGGCCCGGGGGCTGGCCGTAGATCGTCTTCGGGCGGCGAGTCACGGCTGGCCGATGGCGCGCGTGTGCGAACAAGGCGGCGCTTAAGAGCCCTCGGGGGCCGACGCGTGGGTGCGGGCCGGTCCGGTCGTCGAGGTGCAGGTGGCGGCCGGACGTGCGGCTCCTGATTCCGGCGACGACTGGGCACGGTGGTGGATGGCCACGTGGCCGACCGGGGCGGCTGAGGGGCCGTGTGCGGTCGCTTCGTCGCCTGAGCGCACAGGCCGTGGCTCCTCTGCCGGTGCGGGAGGCGTTCGGAGCGGCTTCCCGTTCATGGATTCAGGGCGAAAGCATGTCCATCATGACAGGTCAGCGCCGTTTTTCGTAGGACGGAACGCACAGTTCGCGAGGCTTGTCCGGTCCGTTCCCCGCCGCTCAGAATCTCCTTCGTGCGTCATCCGGAGACAGGGGGAATGGTGACGATCGATCACGATGCGGTGCTTCGGGCCCGTGTGCTGCTGCTGGGGTCCGGTCATCCGGGTCGAGCCGAACTGGTCGGCGCGTACCGGGTTCTGGCCGAGGTGAGTCCGAAGGCGTATGGGCCGAAGCTGGTCGACGCCCTGCTCGCGCTGCGCCACGAGAGCCGCGATCCGAAGGTGGACGTCGCGCTGGCCGCCGAGGCTTCCCGGGCCGCCCGCACGCTGGAGGCCGGGGCGCCGGACAGGGCGGAGCGGTTGCGCAGGGCCTTGGACGCCTACCAGGCTTCCTTGTTCGCCCTCGGGCGCAGGGCGGACGGACACGCAGTCTGCGAGGAGCTGGCCCAGGCTGGCCGAAGCGAGCCCCTGGCGGGCGTTCTGGCCGAAGAGGGGCGCTTCAGGGAGGCGGCGGAGGTCGACGAAGAGGCCGCCCGGAACGGAATCCCGGAGCACTCCTTCTGGGACGTGGTGCGGCGGGCGGCGAACCTGGAGGGCGCCGGGCTGCATGACACCGCATCGGCCGTCTTCTGCCGGCTCCTTGAGGAGACCCGCCGTGAGGCGGCCGAACAGCGCACCGCTCTGGCGATACTCACCTGGGAGCTGGTTCACTTCTCCCGGATGCGGGAGACGGCCGGGGACGGGGTGAGTGCCGCGGCCGCCCGGCGCGAGGCCCTGAGCGTCCTGGAGGAGCTCGCGTCCACGGGCGAGCCGAGGAACTGGAGTTGCATCCTCGGGTGGTGGAAGACGCTCTTCGTCCTGTCGGGGCGGGCAGCGGAGCCCGCCGCGAGCCCCGAGTCCCCGATGCCGCCGTTCGGTAGGGAGCGCGGATGGTCGCGCGACGTGCGGGACGGATTTCTCGGCATGCTGCCGGGCCTCGAAGCGGAGGCGGCGCAACTGCGCGAGGCTGGCCGGCTGCCCGAGCTGGCCGACGTCCAACGCAGGATAGGCATCCGCGCGGCCGTCCGCGAGGGCGACCATCCCTACCAGTTCGAGGAGCGGCTCACGCCGTACTTCGACGAGGGAGTGACGCTCGCCCGCCGCCTGCCCGCGGACCCCGCACGCCTCGCCCGCGCCCTCACCGACCGGTCGATGTTCCTTGTCGCGGCACGGTCCTTCGAACCCGCGCATGCCGACTTCGCCGAAGCGGTCGCCCTTCTCCACGACTGCTGAGCGCGCCGCCCGGCCTCCGTGTCCCCGTGCCCGGCACGAGGACACGGAGGCCGGGCGGTCGCGGTGGCGCCGTTACCAGACCCGCCGGACCCGATCCTGCCGAAGGCCGGGATCAGAGGTGTGCACCTCTCAGTCCGTGTACCCCGAGGAGACCGAGGAGCTTGCCCAGTTGCCCCTGAGATGACCGGGCTGCCCCGGCTCTAGGTGACACCACGCTCCCGCTGAGGCCCGGCGCGACCCCGTGCGGATCACTCGTCCGCACGGGCTCTTGTGCCGCTGCCATCAGCGCTGCTCGTTCTCGCTCCCGCCCATTTCGCCCCGTGGCAGCGACCGTGCTCCGGCACGATCTAGAGTCCACCGTCATGGACGTGAAGAGGCACATCGCATTCGAACGACTGCACAACTTCCGCGATGTCGGAGGGTATTGCGGTGAAGGCGGCCGACCGGTCCGCCAGGGGGTGCTCTACCGCTCCGATTCGCTCGGCAAGCTGCGGAACGGGGACTGGGACCGCTTCCTGGCTCTCGGCATCGGCACCGTCATCGACCTGCGGTACGACTGGGAGATCGCCGCCAAGGGCAAGGTCCCCGACGCGCCGGGGCTGCGCTACCACAACCTCAGCATCGAGCACCGGCCCTACAACCAGGCCGCCCTGGGGCCGGAGGTGGAGACCGGACGGTTCCTGGCCGACCGGTACGCCGAGGTCGCCCAGGACGGGGTGGCCGAGATCCGCCGCGCCCTGGAGGTGATCGCCGCCGAGGACAGCGGTCCCGTCGTCTTCCACTGTGCCTCCGGCAAGGACCGGACCGGACTGATCGCCGCGCTCGTCCTGTCCCTGATCGGGGTGTCCGAGGACGACATCGTCACCGACTTCGCCCTCACCGGGCGCGCCACCGAACGGCTCCTGGCCGACTGGCGTGCCGAGCATCCCGGTCAGGAGCTCCGCTGGCCGGGCTACGGCCAGGCACCCGCCGACATCATGCGGCTCTTCCTGGCCGGCCTGAACGCGGAGCACGGCTCCGTCCACGGCTACGTCACCGGCCCCCTTGGCGCCGACGGGCAGCTGGTGACGGCGCTGCGCGACAAGCTTCTCGAACCCGCCGGATGAGGGCGGCCGTCACCGGGCGGCCGCACGGGAAAAGACCTGGCCCGCACCGCGTCGGAGGGGAGATCATCACGCCATGACTTGGACAGCACCTGAGGTGCAGCGCACGCCCGGTTCGCTCGTGGCCGGGGAGAGGGAGATGCTCACGGGCTACCTCGCATGGTTCCGCAGCACGCTGCTGCACAAATGCGCGGGCCTGACCGGGGAACAGCTCGCCGAACAGTCCGTAGCCCCGTCGAACCTGACGCTGCTCGGCCTGATCCGCCACATGGCCAAGGTCGAACGCACCTGGTTCAGGGAGCGATTCGCCGGGCTGGCCTTCGACTCGATGTACGACCCGGAGAAGGGCAAGGACGCGGACTTCGAGGACCTGGACCCGGCCTGTGCGGCCGAGGCGTACGAACGGCTCGTCGAGGAGTGCCGGCTCGCGGACCGGATCGTTGCCGACGCCTCGCTCGACGACACCTTCGTCCATCGCGGGGAGGAGCACTCGCTGCGGTTGATCCACCTCCACATGATCACCGAGTACGCGCGCCACATCGGTCACGCCGACCTCGTACGCGAACGCGTCGACGGCGTGACGGGAGGCTGACGCGCCACGGAGCGGCCCTCCGGTGCGGGCGCGCGAAATGCGGGCGTGCGCCCCGGCGTGCGCGCAACGGTGTCACCGCGCGGCGCGGAACGTCTTGACGCGGATGAGCCGATCGGTATGGTCTAGGCCAAGTGCAGTGCCCCTGCCGGGCGTCGGGCGTGTCCCGGGCGTACACGGCAGTGGTTCCTGCCGTGCCCTTCGCACATCTTGGCCCCACACCGGAGAGGCCGGTCCGACACCGCAGGGCCCCCATAGCCCGCTCGTGTGCGGCGACGCCTCATGTGAAGGAGAAGCATGCACACGAAAAGGAAGACGGCCGCGGTCATCGGCGCCCTGCTCGCTCCCGTACTGGCCCTGACCCTTCCGGTCGGCTCCGCCAGCGCCCACGGGTACATCTCGTCGCCGCCGAGCCGTCAGGCCCAGTGCGCCGCCGGGACCGTGAGCTGCGGTGAGATCAAGTACGAGCCGCAGAGCGTGGAAGGCCCCAAGGGGCTGACCAGCTGCAGCGGCGGCAACAGCCGGTTCGCCGAACTCGACAATGACTCCAAGGGATGGAAGGTCACCTCGATCAGTCGCAGTACGTCCTTCCAGTGGGTGCTGACCGCCCGGCACGCCACCAGCACCTGGCAGTACTTCGCCGGTGGCCGGAAGGTCGCCGAATTCAACGACAACGGCGCGCAGCCCGGCGCCACGGTCACCCATCAGGTCGACTTCGGCAGCGTGACGGGCAGGCAGAAGGTTCTCGCGGTGTGGAACATCGCGGACACCGCCAACGCCTTCTACGCCTGCATCGACGTGAACATCGGCTGATCCTCGGTGCCGGGCGCGGCGGTCGGCAGCCGCTGCGTCCGGCACCACCGCCCTGTCCCGGGCCGCCCTCGCTCCGGCACGTCAGCCGGGCGGATCCAGGGGCTGCGCCCGTGCCGCCGACTCGTCCCGCTCGTCGGCCCGCCGGGCCTGCGGCACCCCGGCGCACGCGGCGACGCCGCCGCCGACGGCCTGCGCGGCGGGCGTCGGGTGGCCGGGGGATTCGCCGGGCGGCTGGGGGTCGGTCCAGTAGATGCTGAGCATCGTGCGGAGCGTCGTGGGGTGCTGGCCGGGACCGGTGGGCACGGTCAGCCGGTCGAGGTACTGCCACAGCTCATGGTCCGCCTGTCCGGCGCCACCGCCGTCGCGGGCGTGGACGTCCTGGTGGCGCTGCACGGCGACGGCCAGCTCGCGGAGGGTCTCGCGGCTCTGCTGCCCGGCGGTGTGGCTCTGCGCCCGGTTCACATTGCGCTGTTCCTGCCCCAGCTCCGTAATGGCCCGCTGCACACGCTGATGGAAGTTCGCGGTGCGGCGGCGCAGCGACTCGAAGTCGGCCCGGGTGGCGAACCACTCGCGCTTGCCCGCCTCGCCCCGGGCGAAGCACTCGACGCGGAACTCCTCACGCTCGGTCTTGCGGCGGCGCAGCACGCTCGCGGTCCGCTCGTGGACATGGGTGAGGATCTTGCGGGCCCGCGGCAGGTTGTCGGGGTGGATGACCGCGGCCCATGTGCTGGCGTCACGGGTGGGTGGATGGATGTTTGAGGTGAGCATCTGCTCGAACTCTTTGTCGGCGAGCTGCGCGAGGTCCTGGGCGTCCACTACTGGCCTCCAAGCCGGTGTTGGGCGGTATGCGTCCAGCGTGGCGTATGGCGCTGACAAGCACGTAGAAATCCGGAAATAGAACGTGCTGCGTCCGGCCGTCACGGCCGAAGTGAAGGTGGCGGTCCGTCAGTCACCGAAACGCGCCGGGACGGCGTGCGTACCACGGACCACGCGGGTTTCCCGGATGCGGACGCGCGAACACACCGCTGTACAGGAGGGCTTCGGGCCGCTCGTCGCATGTCCGAAAATGTGCGTCACCCAAGAACGCCGTCGTCGTCGCGCTGTGGCGCGCCCGACGGCGTACGCCCTCGGGCACGCCACAGCGGCGTGCGCACCTCGTCGTTCTCGGAGACCGCGCAGTTGAGGCCGTTGACGACTTCGTCCCGCGCGAGGTGCCAGCCGACGACGCCGTTGCCCTTGCGCCCGAGTTCCACCAGACGGGCGCGTTCGTTTCCGTGCCCGGTGTTGACGTCGCACTCCACGACACTGGTCCAGGAACGGCCGTCCACCGCCCCGGCCAGGGCGATCACCGGGAGGGCCCCCGCGGCCAGCAGCAGCGCGGCCACCGATGCGCAGTCCGCGGCACGTTCCAGCCAGCCGGAGGGGGAGGTACGGCTGCGTCTGCCGCTCTCGCGTTCGCGCCGCCCGGTGCGGTACTCCACGATCACGCCGAGCCGCAGCGCGTACGAGACGAGGCCGACCGCCACGCCCCACCACAAGCCGTGGAAGGCCCCCACCACCAGTGCGAAGGTGAGCGGGACGACCGCGGCCTGCACCAGCGTGTGTGCGGTGGAGGTGTCCGTGTGGGCCCGCGCCCCGCCCCTGGCGGCGAAGTAGGCGTACGACGTGCGCGACACCACGACGGCGAGCACCGAGGCCAGCAGCGCGTCGTTGAGGAGCATCCCGATCAGGACGTCGGGCCAGTTGGACGGCTCCATGGCGGTCAATGCCTCGCTCGCCGCGCCCCCGCCGCCCAGCGTCCAGGCCAGCTTGAGGACGGGTACGGCGAAGACGACCGCCAGGAGCACGAGGTGACCGGGGCCGCCCCTGAGGTCCACCGACCGTTCCGTGTTGCTCATGGGCCAAGTCTTGGCGGGGTCCGGGCGGTCGGCGCGGCGACGGCCAGCCGGGACGCCCGGATCCGCCCGATCCGGTCGCGCCCCGTGCCCGGAGCTCACCCGATCGGGCTACCGGCGACCAGGCCGTGACCGCGCCGGGAGGTCCATGGCCCCGTGGCGTACACCGCCCGCGGGCCGCGGGTGAGCGTCCGTGCCGTTGCGTGGCCAGGTGGGCGTTGGTCTAGTGAGACCACCTGCCCGTGGGGCACGGGACGCGCTCGACGATCCGTGCGCACCGGGCACCGGAGGCGGTGCCCGGCACAGGGCGATCCCGGCGTGCCACCCTTCGCGCGCTCCCCGCACCCGCACTGACTGGACGGTGACCATGACCATGTCCTCCTTCGGTTCCTTCGGCGGCCCGGATCCGTTCTCGGAAATGCTCAACCGGTTCTTCGGGATGTCCCCGGCGTCCTCGCCGCCGCAGGTGCAGCGTGTCCCGATCGGGCGGCTGCTGACCGAGTCGGCACGCGAGTTGATAGGCCGGGCGACCACCCGGGCCACCGACGACGGCAGCCGGGACCTGGACACCGAGCATCTGCTGTGGGCCGCCACCCAGGTGGACCCCTCCCGTACCCTGCTCCAGGAGGCCGGGGCGGACCCGGACGAGCTGGGCAAGCGGATCGCCGAGATCCTGCCGGGGGAGAGCGCCACCCCGTCGGCGGAGCCGAGTCTGACGCCCGCCGCCAAACGCGTACTGCTCCAGGCCTACGAGCGTTCCCAGGCGGCCGGGGTCTCGTACATCGGGCCGGAGCACATCCTCGGCGCGCTGCTCGACGCCAAGGAGTCCGGAGCGGCCAGACTGCTCGGCGCGTACGGCACCGACACCGGCAGGCTGCGACGTGAGGCGGACAACGCGGCACGGGCCGAGGGAACACCGGCGGGCGGCACGAGCGACACCCCCACGCTCGACCAGTACGGGCGTGACCTGACCGAGGAGGCGAAGGCGGGGAAGCTCGACCCCGTGGTCGGCCGGGCCGAGGAGATCGAGCAGACCGTGGAGGTGCTCTCCCGGCGTTCCAAGAACAACCCGGTGCTGATCGGCGAGCCCGGCGTCGGCAAGACCGCCATCGTGGAAGGCATCGCCCAGCGCATCGTGGCAGGTGACGTGCCCCGCACCCTCAAGGACAAGCGGGTGATCGCGCTGGACCTCTCCGGCCTGGTGGCGGGCTCCCAGTACCGCGGCCAGTTCGAGGAACGGCTCAAGAACGTCATCGAGGAGGTCAGTGCCGCCGCGGACTCGACGATCCTGTTCATCGACGAACTGCACACCGTGGTCGGCGCCGGAGCGTCCGGCGAGGGCGCGATGGACGCGGGCAACATGCTGAAGCCCGCGCTGGCCCGCGGCGAGCTGCATGTCGTCGGGGCGACGACCATCGACGAGTACCGCAAGCACATCGAGAAGGACGCCGCCCTGGAGCGCCGCTTCCAGCCCGTCATGGTGCCGGAGCCGTCGGTCGAGGAGACCATCCAGATCCTGGAGGGCCTGCGCGACTCCTACGAGGTGCACCACCAGGTCCGCTTCGCCGACGACGCGCTGGTGGCGGCGGCCGTGCTGTCCGACCGTTACATCAGCGACCGATTCCTGCCGGACAAGGCCATCGACCTCATGGACCAGGCGGGCGCCCGGGTGCGGCTGCGGTCGCTCGGCCGGTCCACCGAGGTCGTCTCCCGCGAGGACCGGCTCGCCAAGCTGAAGCGGGAGAAGGACGAAGCCGTCGCCTCGGAAGACTTCGAGAAGGCCTCCGAACTCAAGGGCCGGATCGCGGAGACCGAGGCCGAACTCGCCGGGATCGAGGAACGCCGCGAAGGCGTCATGGACGTCACCACCGCCGACATCGCCGATGTCGTCTCCCGCCGCACCGGCATCCCGGTCACCCAGCTCACCGCGAGCGAGAAGGAGAAGCTCCTCAAGCTGGAGGACGCGCTGCACTCCAGGGTGGTGGGCCAGGACGAGGCGGTCACCGCGATCGCGCAGGCGGTACGCCGCAGCCGGGCGGGAATGGGCGACCCCAACCGCCCCGTCGGCTCCTTCCTCTTCCTCGGGCCCACCGGCGTGGGCAAGACCGAACTGGCCAAGGCCCTGGCCGAGCTGCTCTTCGGGGACGAGAACCGCATGGCCCGCTTCGACATGAGCGAGTTCCAGGAGAAGCACACCGTCTCGCGGCTCGTCGGCGCACCGCCCGGATACGTCGGCCATGAGGAGGCGGGCCAGCTGACGGAGAAGGTGCGCCGGCAGCCGTACAGCGTGCTCCTGTTCGACGAGGTGGAGAAGGCCCACCCCGACGTCTTCAACACACTGCTCCAGGTCCTCGACGACGGACGCCTGACCGACGCGCAGGGGCGGACGGTGGACTTCCGGCACACCGTGGTCATCATGACGTCCAACATCGGCGCCCAGCGCATCCTCGCCCACAAGGGCGATGTCTCCGAGATCCGCGAGGACCTCATGGGCGACCTGCGGGGCCATTTCCCGCCGGAGTTCCTCAACCGCGTCGACGAGACGATCATCTTCCACGGCCTGGACAAGGACGATCTCGGGCGCATCGTCGACCTCATGCTCGACGGCAGCAAACGCCGCGTGCGGGCCCAGGACATGGAGCTGGAGGTTACCGAGGCGGCGAAGAAGCTCCTGGTCGCGCACGGCCACCAGCCGGAGTTCGGCGCCCGTCCGCTGCGCCGCACGATCCAGACCGAACTCGACAACCGCCTCGCCTCCCTGCTGCTGAGCGGAGAGGCGGAGCCGGGCGACACCATCGTCGCCGATGTGAGGGACAACGCGCTGGTCTGCTCGATCGGCCGCCCGGAGAGCTCTGCCGAGGAGACCACCGGCACCGGCACCGGAAGCGGTGCAGGGGCGGTCCCCGCCGAGTAGGCCCCCGCGCAGTCCCGCCGGCCGCGGGGCCTGTCGTACGGTGCCGATCCGTACGGCAGGCCCTGCGCGCTGCCACGGGACGTCCGAAGAATGGGAAGCGCGTTCCAGTGGTGAACATGGCAATCCGATCGGGTGATGGGCGGGGCCCTGGACGCGGCGCCGCGTCCACGCGCGGCTATCCCTGCTGCTTGTGATCGAGAACCTGCTGCGCACCGCCACGGCGGTAGCCCTCAGCGCCCTGCCCCTGACGATGGCGAGCCCGGCGCTCGCCTCGGACGACCCCCTCACGGCACAGCTGATCCCGTGCGCGTCCGTCGTGGCGCCCGCCGGACACGTCTGCGTGCCGTCGCCGAAACAGTGCGTCACGACGCCGTGTCCCCAGTACGACCTCATCGCCCTTCCGCTCTCCCCGCCGCCGCTGGGCGGCGCGGGCCCGGCGCGGGAGGGGGTGGGGCACTCCTTCTGACCTCTGCCCGGGAGCGGCCTTCCGCGGCGCCCGCACACGTCCGCCGGACCGATTGTCAGTGGTCGCGGATAAGTTCGGTCGTGTCCCGCCGATGTGGCGCGGAAGTCGCCCCGGTGCACAGAGGAGTGGTGTGTTGTCAGACTGGGAGAGGTCCAGCACGGTACGGGTGATGGCACCCGCACGAGCCCGCAAGCTGGCCAAAGTCCCGTTCGTCGAGCTGGCCGACGGACGTCTTCAGGGTGTGGTGTCCAGCGGCTCGGACATCGGGCGGGTCTACGTGTCGTCGGTTGCCGTCGGCACCTACGCCTTCGCGTGCAGCACCAACAACAACCGTCCCTGCGGCGGCGCCCGCGGTTCGTTCTGCAACCACATCCTGGCCCTGATCGGCGAGGCGGTGCTCCAGTACGGCGCCGAGCGCGTCACCCGCTATCTGCGCGTGGAGACCGCGGACGGGGAGTCAGGCGCGAGCGCCCTCGCCACCGCCATGCGCAACACCCGGCCCCCGCAGGGCGACACCAAGGCCGCCGCCCCGGTGTTCAGCCGGTTCCTGCGCCACCTCGCCTATCTGGAGTTCACCCCAGACACCGCTCCCGTGCCGGAGATGCACTGGTTCCCGACGACCAGGGCGGTGGCGTGATGCGCGCCGATCTCCTCGCTGAGGGTATCGCCGGGCTCGACGAAGCCCTCGCCGCGGTCGACGCCTTCGACCGGGCACTCGTCGCCGGGCTGCTGCGACCGCAGGCCGCCCAGACCGCCGGTCTGACCGCGCTCGCCCACGCGGTCGCGGGCAGCCCGCTCGGCGCACGGGCCGCCGAGGCGGCCGGGAAGGCGGCGGGCGGAGCCGCGCATGAGGACGACTTCGTCGCCCTGGCCGCAGCCCGCACCGCGCTTCTCGGTTCCGTGCATGACGCGCTGATGGCCCGGACCGCGGAGGCGACCGGACGGAGCCGCGGTGAGGAGCCCGTACCGCCGCCCGGTGGGCAGCAGTCGGCCAACCTGCTGGCCGCCGCCCGCTCCTGGCTGTCGGACCTGGCCCGGTCGGGGTGGCAGGGCATCGACCACGACCTGGTCGCCGGAGCGGCACCGGTCGTCTCCGCCATGCTCCCGGAGCCCGCGCTGCGCCGCCCGGCGATGCTCCTCGACGGGTTCGCCGCCGAACTGGCCGCGTCCTGTCCGGGCGCCACCCTGGAACGGATACCGGTGCGCCGCTGGGCCGACCTGTGGTCGCGGGCCCTGCTGCTGACGCTGCCCGGTGCCGCGCAGGCGCCCGTGACCGGCGCGGTCACCGGCCGCCTGCTGCCCCTCGGCGTCGATCTGCAGGAGCACCCGACCGCCGTACAGGCCCAGGTCCACGCGGTGTTCGAGCCCGCGGACGGCGGGACACCCCGGCTGGTACGTGCCGGAGCGGCGGTGCCGAAGCCCGACACGGTCGTAGGGGCGGGGCTCTGGCAGTTGCTCCGCCCGCGTCTCTCGCTGCTGGCCGCCCTCGGCGAAGGCCACTGCGTGGAGCTCACCGGCATGCCGGTCACCGCCGAGGGCGATCTGGTCTGGAGCGATGAGCACGCCCGCCGGGGCGAGCCCGCCGACGCCTTCGCCACCGCACGGGTCGCCTTGCCCACCGCCACGGACGCGGTCACCGCGCCCCTGGACCGGCACCCGTCGCGCATCGCCGTCCCGGTGTTCCTGGAGGGCTACACCACCACCGAGGACGATGGCACGCTGACCTTCGGCCTGCCCGGCTGTGCGCTCGCCGTCGACACTGATCGCCTTCCGGCTGCCGGTCCCCTCACTCCCGGGGCGGTCGCGGCGTCCGGAGCCTGTATCGGACTGCTCCGCTGGGATGCCGGGGCGTATCGCGTCCAGCCCCTGGCGGTCGAGACGACCGTCCGGAAGAAGGCCGTCGCGCTGCACGCCGGAGGATGGGCCGGGGGCACGACGGACAAGGCCGGTGCGAAGGCGGAGAAGGCCGCCACCGACGCCGTCACCGTCCTGCGGGAGCGGGCGGGGAAGCTGTTGCGGAAATGACCGAGCACACGACGGAACCAGCCGTCGAGACCACGGCCCCGCAGCCTCCGGTCCCGGAGGCGGACCCCCAGGACAACCGGCGTCAGGTGCTCTACTGGCGCCTCCTCGCCCGCCTCTTCGACCAGGAGGAGCAGGCCGCACTGGAGTCGGCCAGCCTTGCCGTTGTCGAGGACATCGGCCTGCCGACCACACTTCTGGACCCCCAGGCGTCCGTCGATTCGATCGTGCAGCGCCACCCGGGGCTGGCCGCGGAGTTCGACGGCCTGATGGCACCCGCCCCCGACGCGGGCACCGGCGGCGACGACGGCGGCGGCGACGAGGAAGCGCGTGACCGGGCCGCCGAGGTGCGGCGGGCGGCCCTGGTGTCGAAGGTGCTGCTCAACGTCTTCGCCTCCGGCACGGGCAAGGTCACCGCCGGTCAGCTGGCGCGCTGGCAGTCCGACGCGGGCTGGCTGGAGCGTGCGCTCGGCTGCATGCCCGGAGACCTGCGCGGCGGCCGGACCGGCGGACGCGCGGCGGGGCACGGCGCCAGCCCGGCCGGCACCGGAGGCCGGGGCGCCACCCCCGACCTCAGCCGGCTGATCCCGGCCATCGGACCGGAACTGGGCAGTATCGAGGCCGACCTCGTCAAGAGGATGCGCCTGCGCGAGGTGCTCGCCGATCCCGCCCTCGCCGCACAGCTCACCCCGAGCATGTCGCTGATCGAGCAGTTGCTGCGCGACAAGAACAACCTCTCCGGTGTGGCCCTGGCCAACGCCAAGGCCCTGATCCGCCGCTTCGTCGACGAGGTCGCCGAGGTGCTGCGCACCCAGGTGGAGAAGGCCACAGTCGGTGCTCTGGACCGCTCGGTCCCGCCCAAGCGGGTCTTCCGCAACCTCGACCTCGACCGCACGATCTGGAAGAACCTCACCAACTGGAGCCCGGAGGAGGAGCGACTCTACGTCGACCGCCTCTTCTACCGGCATACGGTCCGCAAGACGACACCCCAGCGGCTGATCGTCGTCGTGGACCAGTCCGGCTCGATGGTCGACTCCATGGTCAACTGCACCATCCTGGCGTCGATCTTCGCCGGGCTGCCCAAGGTGGACGTCCACCTGATCGCCTACGACACACAGGCGCTCGACCTCACACCCTGGGTGCACGACCCCTTCGAGACCCTGCTGCGCACCAACCTCGGGGGCGGTACCGACGGCACGGTCGCCATGGCACTGGCCCAGCCGAAGATCGCCGAGCCCCGCAACACCGTCGTGGTGTGGATCTCCGACTTCTACGAATGGCAGACCGAGCCGCTCTTCGAGAGCATGGCCGCCATCCACCGCTCGGGTGCCAAGTTCATCCCCGTCGGCTCGGTCACCAGTTCCGGCCGCGGCAGTGTCAACCCGTGGTTCCGCGAACGCTTCAAAGACCTCGGCACGCCGGTCCTCTCCGGCCACATCCGCAAGCTCGTCCACGAGCTCAAGACCTTCCTCGCCTAGAAAGGCCCTGTCATGTCCGACCTGTTGCGCGCCCCCGCCGAGATCAAGTACGCCGAGGAACTGGAGTGGCTGGAGTCCATCGACGACAACCCCAAGCCGTTCTCCTGGCGGCTGTCGCCGAAGATGGTGCGTCTGTTCATCCTGGGATCCGAGCGCTCCGACGGCCTGGACCGGGAGATCTCCCAGAAGTGGTACGGCGACCGCAGTTTCGTCGAGCGTTCCATCGTCACTCTGGCCTCGGACCGGGGACTGCTGCTCATAGGTGACCCGGGCACCGGCAAGAGCTGGCTGGCCGAACTGCTGTCCGCCGCGATCTGCCGCAATTCCACACTGGTCGTGCAGGGGACGGCCGGCACCACCGAGGACCACATCAAGTACTCCTGGAACGTGTCGATGGTCATCGCCAAGGGCCAGTCCCGGGAGTCGATGATCCCCTCGCCGATCATGACCGCGATGGAGTCCGGTGCCATCGGCCGTTTCGAGGAGCTGACCCGCTCCACCAGCGACGTGCAGGACGCGCTGATCTCGATCCTGTCCGAGAAGTACATCTCGGTGCCCGAGCTGGACAGCGACAGCATCGTCTTCGCCAAGCCCGGATTCTCCGTCATCGCCACCGCGAACAGCCGCGACCGGGGCGTCAACGACCTGTCCTCGGCGCTCAAGCGCCGGTTCAACTTCGTCCGCATCCCGGTGGTGACGAACAAGAAGAGCGAGGTGGAGATCGTCCGCTTCCGCACCGAGGAACTGCTGCGCCGCCACCAGATCGAACTGGAGGTGCCGCCGACACTCCTCGACGTACTGCTGCAGAGCTTCGCCGACCTGCGGGCCTCGGCGGCCGCGGCCGGCAGCGACGACGAGAAGCTGGAGTCCGCGCTGTCCACCGCGGAGCAGATCGGCGTGCTGGAGGACGCGGTGCTGCACAGCAACTTCTTCGGCGACCGCGCCCTGACCGCCCGCACCCTGGCCTCCTCGCTCGTCGGCTCGCTGGCCCGGCGCGAGCCCGAGGACCTGGCCATCCTCAACAAGTACCTGCACGGCGTCGTCGAGCCGCGCAGCAAGGAGGAAGGCGGCTCCTGGCCGGAGTTCCTGGAGGGCGGCCGCGACGCGATCGCCACCCTGTCATGAGCGGCACGCAGGAAGGGACCTTCGCGTCCCTGCGCACACAGCTCCAGGAGGCGGCGGCGGCGTTCGCCGACGGGCCCGGCGCCCTGGAGGGAATCCTCCTCGGCATCGTCGACGACGTCGACCACGCGGTCGGCGAGCCGCTGGAGATCTTCCCGGTCTGCCACCACTCGCCCGCCTCGGCGATCGCGATGGCCCGCCGCCTGCGGGAGAAGCAGCCCAAGGTCGTCTACCTGGAGCTGTGCGAGGACATGGCGCCGCTCCTGACCGAGCTGCGCAACTGCAAGCTGCCGGTGGCGGTCCAGTCCTTCGCGACCGAGATCGACGGCTTCCCCGCCGAGTGGTCCCCGCTGTCGGTCGTCGCACCGATCACCGAGGCCTCCGCCGAATACCAGGCGATCGCCTACGCGCTGGACACCCCCGGCGTCGAGCTCGTGCTCGTCGACCGCTCCTCGGACCACGTCTTCCAGTGGGACGCGCGCGGCGCGCACACGGACGGACCCGCGGACCCGGACGCACCACCCGCCGAGGAGGAGGCCGCGCTGCACGGCGACGCCGTGGGCGTGGAGATCGGCGACCTGCGCCCCCGCTTCGCCGAACTGGAGGAGCACCTGCTGCGCCACGGCAAGGTGCGGCACTGGTCGGAGTGGTGGCACCAGTACGTCGAGCTTCCGCTCGGCGACAGCGACCACGACACCTACCGCCAGGTCATGCTCCTGATCGGCAGCCTCTTCCGGCGGCTGGCTCCCGGTGATCCGCACCGGGTCCGGGTGGACGAGGACCGCGAGCGCCACATGTGGATCCGGATGCGCGAGCACCTCGCGACGAGCGGCGCCGACCCCGCGGACTGCCTCTATGTCTGCGGCGCCTTCCACGCGGTCAGCCGCGTCGAGGAGTTCGGCGTCGACGGTTCCGGCACCTTCGAGATCGGTCCGCCCACCGCCACGGTCTGGCAGCACGGCCTGATCCCGTCCAGCCACGCGGCGATCGAGGCCCAGTTCGGCCTCGCCGCCGGTTCGGTGTCGATCGCCGCCACCGTGTGGGCGAAGAACGTCAAACGCAGCCGGGTGGAGCCGTTCGGCCTGGTGGGACAGGCCGGAACGAAGAAGTCGCGGGCCAGGAAGACCCGGCCCGCACCGGCCCCGGTCCCGGGCCCGCCGCCTTCGGACAAGCTGACCGGCTTCCTTCAGCAGCCTCCCGCCCTGGACCGGCTGGACGAGGCCGAACTGCTCGGCTGGTCGGTGGAGATCGTGCGCGCCGCACGGCGCAACGGCTATCTCGCCTCCACCGCCGACGCCATCGCGGTCTTCGAGACGTCGATCCTGCTGGCCGGAATGCGCGACCGGGCCAGACCCACGCCGTACGACTTCCAGGACGCGGCGGTCACCTGCATCGAGAAGGACTCCGTGCCCGGCCGCCGCGACGTCCGGCGCCTGGTGGAGATCATGATGGGCGGCGACCGGGTCGGCCAGGTCGGCTACGACGCGCTGCCGCCCCTGGCCCGTGACGTCCACGACCGGCTGGCACCCCTCGGCCTGAAGCTCCAGCAGAGCGGGGTGCGGCGCGCGCTGCTGGACATCGCCTCCCAGCCGGAGCTGGAACGCTGCTCCGACGTGCTGTGGATGCTGCGGTACCTGATGCCGCAGGGTGCCGCCCGCCCGATCATGGGTGAGCGCAAGCTGGGGGAGCGGCCGATCCAGGAATCGTGGGACCTCGCCCTCGGTACGTACCAGCGCGCGCTCATCGAGCTCGGCTACGAGGGCGTCAGTATCGAGCAGGTGCTGGAGCAGCGGCTGCGCCGGACCGCGTACGACCGGCGTGCCACCACGGCGACCGTCCTGGAAACCGTCGAGGACGCGACGCTGTACCTGCGCAGCCGCCGGCTCGCCGACGAGCTGGGCACGCACGCCCTGGAGGTGCTGTCCGCCGAGCGCAGCGTCGACGGCGCGCCGGAGGTGCTGCGCCGGGTGCGGCGGATGCTGGCGTACTACCGCACCAGCGAACCGGTGCTGCCGCCGTGGATCGAGTCCTTCGTCAAGACCGGTTACGCCCACTACTGCACGCTGCTGCCGACGGCGTTCACCGACGAGGACGCCACGGTCCGCCACGTGGCGGCCATGCTGGGCTTCCTGTTCAGCATGGAGAGCCTGGCGCTCTCCCTGGGATGCGACCGGACCCAGCTGGAGCTGGCGGTGGGCCAGTCACACCCCGAGGAGTCATCGAAGACGGCGCTGCTGTGGGCGGCGCAGGTCCAGCTCGGCGGTCTCTCCCGCGCGCAACTGCGCGCACGGTGCGACGCGTTGCTGGACAACCCCCTGGTGGTGGCCGCCTACCCGCGCTACCTCAGCGGCTTCGTCCACGCGCTGGACCCCGTCCCGGGGCTCACCGACTTCGTCGTGGAGGCCGTGTCGAACGCCTTCGGTCGGCTGCCGGATCCGGTGCTCCTGCCCTGGCTGCCGACGCTGATCACCACCTTGCGGTCGGGCGGCTCGGAGCTGGCCCCGTTGCTGATCCGGGAGGCCGGGCGGACCTTCCCCGGACGGCTGGACGCACTGGACGCATGGGTGCCGCCGTGGCGGGCCCTGCCGGAGCCGCCCTCAGCACGCCCGGCGGACGGCGCGCGGGGCGGACCGGGATGTGCCCTGCTCGTCGCGCATCCCGGGACGTGCGACGCGGTCGCGGTGCTGCTCGGCTGCGAGGAGGGCTGGGAGGCGCCGGACGCAGGTCCGTCCGGCGTGGAGCTGCTCGGCCGCCATCCCGACACCGCACGGGCACTGGAGAGGCTGCTGGACATCGCGTGACGTCATCAGGGAGCCGGGCCACGGACGACGGCCCCGGGGCTCGGCCCGTATCGGTGAAGCACCAGGTCATGGCCCCGAGAAGGCACACATTGCATGCCTGGACGCCGAATCCGGCCGCGTGATTCGATGACCCGATGACATCGCTCTGGACAGGGAAGCGGATACGTCTGCGCGGCATCGAACCAGATGACTGGACCGTCTTCATGCGCTTGGCCGAGGAAGAGGCGGGGATGGGTGATCTGCCCCGCCCGCCGCGTTCGGCCGAGCACCATCGCGCCCGGACGAGGCAACAGGCCGCCGCCCCGTCCGACGGAGACTGCTTCCAGCTGGCGATCGAAGCGGTGGAGACGGGGGAGATGGTCGGGGCCATCGGCTCGTTCCACGCCGACCCGCGATCAGGACGGTTCGAGTACGGGGTCACCATCGGGGCTGGACACCGAAGGTGCGGCTACGCGGCGGAAGCCGTACGGCTCCTGCTGCGCCACATGTTCGAGGAGCGGCGGTTTCGCAAGTGCCAGGCGCGGATCCTCGCGTACAACACGGCGTCACTGTCCCTGCACCGTCGGCTCGGCTTCGTCGAGGAGGGCAGGCTCCGCGAGCATGTGTTTGTCGCCGGGCGGTACCAGGATCTCGTGCTCATGAGCACGTTTGCCGAGGAGTTCGCCCGGCCGCGCCTCCCGGACGGATGCTGAGCCGCGACGGCTCCGCGCCGGGCAGGCATCGAAAACCCGTGGTCACGGCGAACGAACGACCGGATAATGCTTGCCCATGTCCACCAAGCCTGGATCCACTCCGCTGTGCACGCGTGAATCGCTCGCCGCCGATCTCCGCGCGATCGGACTGCGGTCCGGTGAGACCGTGCTGGTGCACTCCTCGCTGAGTTCGCTCGGCTGGGTCTGCGGCGGCCCCGTGGCCGTCGTCATGGCCCTGCTCGACGTCCTCGGCGAGGACGGCACCCTGGTGGTGCCGGCCCACTCCGCTGACAACTCCGATCCGGCGCACTGGTCGAACCCGCCCGTGCCCGAGGAGTGGTGGGACCGGATCCGCGCTTCGACCCCGGCCTTCGACCCCCGGACCACACGCACCCTCGGTGTCGGAGTCATCCCGGAAACCGTACGGAACTGGCCCGGCGCGCTCCGTAGCTCTCACCCGCAGACCTCCTTCGCGGCCGTGGGCCCACGCGCCGCCGCGATCGTGGACTCGCACGCGCCCGACTGCCGCCTCGGCGAGCGCAGCCCGCTCGCCCGGCTGGAGGAGGGCGCGGCACGGGTCCTGCTGCTCGGTACCGGATTCGACTCGTGCACTGCCTTCCACCTGGCCGAATGCCGCATTGCCGCACCGCTGACGGACAACTCCTTCGCCATCGTGACGCCACACGGCCGTCAGTGGGTCACCGTGCGCGACACCGTGATCTCCTCGGAACGGTTCGACGAGCTGGGCGCGGCCTACGAGAAGGAACGCCCCGTGCTGCGCGGCGCCGTGGGCGGCGCGCAGGCGCGGCTGTTCGACCTGGCCGACGCCGTCGCCTACGCCGAGAGCTGGCTGCCCGTACACCGGCCGGAGGCCGACGGAATCTGATCGCCACGGCACCGGCGGTCCACGCCCAGAGACGGCATCGCCGCTGGTGAAGGGCGCCTCGGCGCATCGCGGCGCGGGATCGGGCGCAGGGGCGAGGGCGCCGGGGTGCGGGTGTGCGGCCCGGGGTACACGGTGGGAGCACGACCCCGTCCCGGCTGTGGCGATGGGAAGCCGAAGGAGCAGCGCATGTCGGCCCTCGGAAGGATCAGGCCCGTGAACGGCGCGCCCTGCTGGGTGAGCCTGATCGTGCATGATCTGCGCGCGGCCCAGGGCTTCTACACGGACGTCATGGGCTGGGAGTTCGTCGGCAGCGTGCTCGGCGACAACTTCTCCGTGGCGATGGCGCACGGCCGCCCCGTCGCCGGGCTCGGATCCTGTTCCCGAGGCGCCAGGCCGCCCGCCGTGTGGACCCCGTACTTCGCGGTGGACGACGCCGATGAGACCGCGGACCGGGTCAGGGAACGCGGCGCCACTCTCGCCGTGGGGCCGGTGAAACTGGGCGAGGGCCGGGCGGCGATCGCAGCCGACCGCGACGGCGCCATCTTCGGCTTCTGGGAGGGCACCGCCCTGACCTGGACGGTGGGGCGCGGCAGCGCCCCCGCCCGCCTGGACCTGCGGACCCGGCACGCTTTCGAGGCGGCCATCTTCTACGCGGAGGTCTTCGGCTGGGCCGAACGACCCGGCGGCTGCACGGTCGACTACGCGGAGGGCCACGTCCACATCAGGATCGAGGGGCATACGGTCGCCACCCTCCGCGGTGGCGGGGTCGGGGGCGCCGCCGACCCCGCGATCAGGCCCCGGTGGGTCGTCGGATTCCGTGTCGCGGACGGCGCGGGGACCGCGGCGGCCGCCGTCGAGGCGGGTGGCGCGTCGGCTGACGCTCCCGAGAGCGACGCGCTTTCAGCGGACGCCTATGTGATCCGTGACCCGGACGGAGCGCTCTTCACCGTCTGCGCCTCCTGAACGACGGTGTGTCCCTTCCCGAGTGGGCGCGTACAGAGGCTGAGCAGGCGTACGGGCTCGCGCGGGAATCCCCGCGCCGGAGCGTGGGGCCCGCGTCTGAGCGCGGGGCCCGCGCCTGTCCCCGTCCGGGCTCCGTCGTCCAGGGCAGATACCGCCATGCCGCGTTCAGCGCCTCCCGGAACGCGTCGGTCTCCACAGGACTCAGCCCGGTGGTCATCCGCTCCTCAAGGCGGCGGGCCGGTCCGGCGTACACGGAGAGCAGCCGCCGTCCCGGCTCCGCGAGCAGGATGAGGTGCTCGCGACGGCTGGAGGGGCTGGGCTCGCGGCGGATCAGGCCACGGCTCTCCAGGGTGCGGACCAGGTCGGCCATCGACTGGGCGATGACGAAGGAGTCCCGCGCGAGCCGCGCCGCGGAGATCCCGTCGTGCCGCTCCAGCACGGCGAGCGCGGTGTGCTGCAGCGCGGTGATCCCGACGGGTTTGAGCAGCTCGTCCAGGCGGGCGCGCACCGCCAGCTCCGTCTCCGGCAGCGTCCGCGAAGGGGTTCTCCCGGTCGAACGCGGAGAGAACCTCAAGGAATCTTCCGGCTGCCGTGCTCCGGGTTGTGCGCACGTGGTCGCTCTCGCCGACCGGCGTTGAGCACCCTTGATCGGAGCCATGCCATCTGCCGGACACCGAGGAGGCGCTGTGGACCGGGAGATCTCAGGTCTGACGCCGATGGCGGCACGGCCGGTACGGCCAGTACGGGACGAGCCGCCGGAGCACATCCGGCCCGTGCACGGACAGTCCGTACGTTCTGAGTGTCGGCCGTTCCGTCGCGAAGCGGCCGGAAAAGGCAGCTCAGCCAGCGCGCGCAGTCCACTCCGGCGGGGTCCACAACCGGGCCTTGGCGCTGCCGACCTGGATCAGCGTTCCGGTATGCGGATCCTGACGCGCCGGGCGGAACCCGTCGATCGCGAACACCTGCTGTCCGCTGGTGATGTCGATGCCCTGCAGACCGGCCTCGTCGGCGATCAGCAGATGCTCTCCGTCGGTGAAAAAGCCGAAATCGCCGACCGGCCAGCGGAACGTCGCGACCGCCTTGATCCATCGGACGCCCGGCGAGCGCACTTCGATCGAGGTGGGGTCGAGGACGTGGACGGTACCGCTGCCGGCATCGTCCCGGTCATACACCGCGATCCGCCCGTCGTCGATCCACACCACCGGCCAGTTCCACTCCGAGACCTCGGGATACACCGCATAGCTGGGCCCGTCCTCGGACTCGTACGGGTTGTCGTGGAGCCAGGAGGTCAGGCTCCACACCGCCGGAATCCCCCACGGCTGCCACACCCAACCGCCGTCGTAGATGCGAGTCCCGTCAGGGCTCAGCGACAGTGCGCCGTGGAAGTAGTCGAGGTCGTACTCCGTATCTTCCTCATCTCTATCCGGGCTCTCCCGCGCCGTAAGCACCTCGCCGGACGCGAGGTCGGTGACGTCCAACCGGTTCCAGTCAGTGCGATGGACGACAACCGGCCGGTCACCGTGCTCGGCGAACGCCAACGCGAACGGGACGGTTCCACAGCAGTAATCCCCGCCGTCCAACTTCATCGCTGGCGAACCGGTGGTCAGATCGACGACGGTGCCGTACCGGCCGCGGTCTTGAACCACCGCCGCCCAACGGCCACATCGAGACACATGGAGCCGCAGTCGAACGCCGTCACCGTATTCGGGCGCCAGCCTCTCCTCCCGATACCGGGCCACGTCCTGCACCTCGCCGGTCGTCGGCGTCCACCGCGCCAGCCGTCCGTCCTCGGACAGCACCAGCCACGCCGGCCCCGCGTCACCGAGGGCCGCTGGCAACGCTGCCACGTCCACGACCGGCCGCAGCGCGTCGGGAACTGCCACGTCCACCGTGATCGTCGCCATACTGATCCCCTCGCTGCGCCCGTATGACCCCCCCGCGGCAACGTGAACAGCGGGTGATACGGCACCGTACCGGCAAAGTCGGTGAGCGCCGCGATGCCGGTCACGGCGGTGAGATCAGCACGCATCTGGTCGATGCCGGGCTCATTCTCGCGCAGGTCCGCCTTGATGTCGTCCAGCGAGAAACCTGCCTCCGGTCGTCGTGACCGGACCAATCTCACCAAGCACGGCCCCGACAGACCCAGACGATCCAAACTGCTGACAAGCACACCCCGGATCCGCTA
Source organism: Streptomyces sp. NPDC058195 (assembly GCF_042883525.1). Classification (NCBI taxonomy): domain Bacteria; kingdom Bacillati; phylum Actinomycetota; class Actinomycetes; order Kitasatosporales; family Streptomycetaceae; genus Streptomyces; species Streptomyces sp. NPDC058195. The sequence continues at coordinate 88,162 of NZ_JBHVVM010000003.1, read as the reverse complement.
TAGAGAACTACTTGTCACTGCGCCGTAGCTTCGAGAGGACAGGGCCGTGATGGGAAGATTCGGCCCAGGCCCAGGCCCAGGCCCGGGGAGCTGGGAGGCTTCTGGGCGGCGTTGGTGACCGTGACCGTCGCCTGGTCAGTCCCGGCGGGCTTCGCGAGAGTCCGGCTGATCGCTCCTACGGGAGTTTCGACCTGCTCATGGGGGAAGCGACGGCCCGCGCTGCCCAGGCACCACTGGCACGCGCGGCGGGGCGGCGCGGTGAGGTGAGGTGAGATGGCGGTACAGGTCCTGGGTGAGCTCCCGGGAGAGTTCGATCCTGTCCACCATGGCTCACAGCCGGTCGTCGGCCGAGCTGAGCAGCAGTCCGTTCGTGGCGAGGATGATCTTGTCGGTGACCGCTGATTCCCGGACCTCCCGGATGAGGTCGGTCAGTCCGGGGTGCAGTAGGGGCTCCCCGCCCAGGATCTTGACGTTCGCGCTCCGGTAGGACTTGGCCAGTCTCGTCAGGTCGCGGCCGACTGATCGGGTTCGGCGAACCAGGGAGGCACCACGGGCGAGTGGTGGCTGCATGAGCGGCAACGCAGATTGCAGTGCAGCACCGCGTTGACTTCAAGGCCCTTCGGGTTGTGGATCCGGTCGTCGATGACCTGGTACTGATCCATGTCTCACCTGGTTCCCTCGGCTGGAAATCCCTCGTGGTGAGCACGTCGACAGGGTGCCACTGTCCCGTGCGTTCTCGCGCCGTGCAGTGATATGACGGATTGCCTGTGAGCGGTCGTTCTCCGAAGCGGGGTCCTGCTGCCAGAGGCCTCGGGAGGTGGTGACCGCACCTGAACCGGGCGCTGGTACCCGCCGTTCCGGGCTCCGCGTACCGTCCGGGGCCGTGAGCTGGCCGCGCGTGGTGGGAGGGAGCCAACGGCACCACCCCAGAGGACTACAGGGACGCCGAACCCGGGATGGGGCCGGACCAGCCATGCCGAGGCTGGCCCGCGCGCGTGCTCCATGGTGCCGTGACGACGAGGTGCGTGATGACCTCGCGGTGCCCGGTTTGTCCTCTCCGGACATCATTCTGAAATGATCAATTATCCGCTCAAGGACACGTTCGGCGAGGGCGAGTTCATCTCGCTCGGCTCGCACCTCCTCAGCTGCTTGGCCGGCTGTTCCTCGACTTCGTCCAGCTCCGCCCGCCGCACGGTGATCCGTTTCAGCAGCTCGGGATCCATGTACCGGATCGTAGAAGGCCGCCCGGCCCCAGCGAGCAGGAATCAACGAACCGTCCGGCTCCGTCAGGCGATCTACTCCTCAGACAGCATCCCGAGACAGCGCTGTCCGCCCAGCATCAAGGCCACTACCAGCAAATGATCTCTACCGCAGGCGGCCCGCGACCGGCGCAAGCACCTGGAACAGTGTCACTGGGCCGGGTTCGGCTGGGTCAGGTTCACCGGGTTGCCGTCGGGGTCCTGGATGTGGGCGACGCGCTGTCCCCACGGCATGTTGCTGGGGCCGCTGCGGACCGAGCCGCCCAGAGCCTCCACGCGGCCGAGCGTCTCGTCGACGTCATCGACACCGATGCTGAGCAGCATCCGCGGTGCCGCCCCGGCCTCCAGGTCCGTCTTGGCCACCAGCCCGAGGTCGGTGTCGCCGATACGCAAGCCGCGGTAGAAAGCCGGTCCTTCCTCCGGTACACGGAAGATCTCCTCGGCGCCGAACAACTTCTTGTAAAAGCTGAACAGGACGTTATGGTCGGCGGTCAGGATCACTGGCTGGATGGTGGACATGGCACTCCTATCGTGGACGGTCGTGTCGCTGGGTAGACCGTTCACGGACGATGAACTCATCGGCAAAGCCGCCCTGTCAGACGATTCATGCCCCAGACTGCCGCCCACGACCAGCGTGAGCACCCCGAGAACCGATCACACCAGCCCTTTGACCTGCGGTTTCAAGTTGGCGGAGTCTTGGGCAATGGCCGCGAAGCGTCGGCCGTCGGCATGGAACTGGGGCAGTGGCACAAACTTGTACGCGAACGGACCCGTCACCCGGTCTGGTCAAATTCCGAGACGTGGCATGGGATCTACGACCATGATCCGGTGGGGCTGTGGGTGCGCTGCAGCCGGGAAAGACACCGCCTGTGGCTGCTCACGTTCGACGTGCCGGTGACGGATCCGCAGTGAAGGGGGCGAGTGTCCGCCCCTTCCGCTGAACTGCCGCTGAGAGAACCTGCGGGGCCACCGCCCCTGCGTGCGGATGGTCGTCGAGGTAGGCCGGTGCCCCGGGATCACTGATGCGTGGGTGGCCGGGGCGTGGGCATGGGGTCAAGGCCCGACGACGTATCGGGGTTCGTGGTGCTGCCGAGGCGCTGGTGCGTGGAGCGGACGTTCGCGTGGTTGTTCCGCTCGCGCCGGCTGGTACGCGACTACGAGACGCTGCCCACCGTCCACGAGTGGATGGTCCTGTGGTCGATGACCATGCTCATGAGCCGCAGTCTGGCCCGTCGGCGAGCGTGAACCGGCGCGGGGCCGGGCCGTACGTTGTCGCGTTCACAGAGCAGATCATGCTTGATCAGGTTGTGGTCTGCACCGATCGGAGACAAGGTGTGGCCGGTATGCCCGCGGTCACACCTCCAGATACTCCTTTTCGAGCCAACGGCACACGTACGCGGCAACCTCGGCGGCCGACATACCGCTCGTCTCGACGACGAGGTCGGGTTTGGTGGCCTGCTTGGGCAGGCTGTTCTGATGCAGTGAAAGGCCGACCGGATGAGAGTGGCGGCGCTGCCGGTCAGCCAGCGGCTCGTCGGTGACCGAGAGCTCGATGAAGGCGACCCGGGCCAGCCCCCGTGCACGCAAGTCCAGGAGTCGGCCTTCGAGGTCCGTGTTGACGACGGGCTCAAACGCCTGGCCGTCGACGATCACACCGACGCCAGCGCTGAGAATTCCCACGATCCCCGCGTTCATCGCGCGAAGCATGGCAATGGCGTCGACACCGTTGTTGATCCGGCGCGCCCCAGGCATGCATGGAACATCCTGGTAGGTGAAACCGCGTTCAGCGAATCGGGCATTTGCAACGCCACCGGCCCACTGTCCGGGAACCATTCGGTAAAGCTCGTCCACTCCGAAGCGCAGCAGGGGCTCACGGGCGTGCTCCTGGACGGCGGCCGCCAACGTCGACTTCCCGGCGGCGGAAGGCCCAGTGATCACGACGCACAGTGGGGGCTTGCCATCCACAGAGAACTTCCCTTGTCTCTATGCTCATGAGCCGCAGGACGGCCCGTCGGCGAGGGTGAACCGGCCAGGGGCCGGCTCGGCTGCCCAGCCGCGGTCAGCAGGGCGCTTCATCTTCGACCGTACCCCTTCCACGCTGGCCGGGCACAGCTCCAGCCCGAGTACGACGGCGATCTCCTGGCACGTCATCACCCCGTCCTCTTTCGTGCGCCGTTCCGCCAGGGCAGCAAGGATCTGCTGGTAATCCACTGCAAGCACCTTCGCGGTCAGCGCGGGCCGCCACACCGGCACGATCGAACCCGCCCGCGCGGCCCCAAGCGCGGGCGCCCCAACGGACGACACCTCGGCCGCCGCCTCCGGCTCCGGCACACACGAGTTCTCGACCGAGACAGGGCCGGCTGCTCCCGTCTCCGAGCGCCGCGGCGCGGACAAGACCTCGTCCACGCGCTGCCGGGCGATCAGCCACTTCTGCCAGTCAGTCTCCGCCTGGGCGAGCTCGGCCAGTACCCGGTCCGCTTCCTCCCGCAGTCCCTCCACGCGCACGCGCGCGGCCAGCTCGCGGTCCTCCAACAACCCCACGACCGATGCCGTCAGGCACCTCCACCGACGAGACAAAACGACAGCCTGAACCTGCCTCGCCGACCCCGACGTCATGCCTGACCTGGGGAACACGTCCATCAAGTTCGGTACAACAACGCGTTCTCAGGCCTGCTGAGTACGGAATAACGACCTGGTCCGCGATTGAGGTCGGGGTGTGCTGACCTGGCGGTTCGGCTGGTGGTTGGTCAGCAGGCGGTCTGGCGGGCGAGAACCAGTTCGGTGCTTGGCTTGCGGCGGGTTGGCCGACGGGCGGAGCGGTCCGAGATCAGCGAAGCGATCGCGCGGTGGGTCTCGGCGTAGTCCTCAGGCCGACCGGTGTAACGCTGGAGCGGCCGCCACTGCCGCAGTTCGGCATGGGCGTGCTCGACGCAGATCCGATCCGAGTACTGCCGTCGGCGCATCTCCCGCCATGCGTACTGCTCGCCGAGCAGTGCGTCGTCCTTCGGCTTCTTCGGCGGGGCGCTGACCTGGTCGGGGAATTCGTTGGCCAGACCCCGGTAGCCCTCGTCGACCTCAGCTCCCACTTCCGGGCGAAGCCGGAACTGCTCGGCGATGCCCTTGGTGCGCATCGCGGTCTGGTCGTGCATGCGGCCCGGCCGGTCCGCGCCGGGCCACAGCAGACGGCCCTGGCCGTCGCTGATAGTGGTGGTCTTGATGGTGTTCTGCTTCTTCTTGCCCGAGATGAAGGCGAGCGCGGCGTGCGGGAGCCCGGTGCGCAGGTGGACCAGGGCGACCAGCACCCGGTCGGCGAAGACCAGGTCGTGCTTCGGGCCAGCACCGGCCGCCCGCCGCCGCGCAGCACCTCGCCGCGCACGCAGTGCCGACTCGCACCGCGCCAGCCAAGGGTGTGCCAACTCCCCGATCAAATCGCCGAGATGCGCACGGGAGACGCCGCAGAAGGCAGGAAGGGACAAGGTCGCACGGGCCCACTTCTTGGTCACACGCGAAGAACCCGTGCGGCCGCTGTCACGTCACGGCCATAGAAGACAGCCTCGCGCACTGAGTCGAGGCCGTCGCACCGTCGCAGGTCAGGCTTTCGTGCCCGCCATCGCCCCCGGCGGGCGCATCATGAAGACGTCGATCGGATCCTGGGCTTCCACGACGAATCCGTGGCGCTCGTAGAGTCGACGGGCGGCACTGCCCTGCAAGACGTTCAAGCCCACCGTCATGCCCCGCGCGTCCGTGCGCTCCAGTACCGTGCGCAACACAGCGGATCCGAGCCCTCGGCCCTGACAATGCGGAGCAAGGTAGAAGTGCTCCAGCCACTGCCTGTCTTCGGCGGGTCGGACCGTGACGCATCCTGAGAGTTCACGGTCGATCATGATGATCGACGTGTGCTGCGGGGAGAAGGAGTCACGCAGCCGCTGCCGTACCCGGTGCTCGTCGTAGCGCCCAAGGCGTTCCAAGTCCGCACGCATGACCGTGGCCCGCAACTCCGCGATCACCTCGATGTCCGCTGCCACCGCAGAACGCAGCACCCAGCCCGCGGCGTGCGACGACGTGGCCCGTGCGGGCACTGCCATGCCCGATCGCGTACCGCTCCCCATCACCCCAGCATCCATGGCCGGAGTATCTCAGTACGCCTGCCCTGAACAGGCACATGGGCATCTCAACCCGAACTGCCCAATCCCCCCGACCTCAATTGCGGACCGGATCGTAAGAGGTCCTAGCAAAGGCTTTGCCTGGATCGGGGGTTGATCAAGCAAGAGTCTTCAGTGGCCGATGTCGCATGCTTCGTAGCTCGTGAGCCCGACCGTCAGCAGGGGCGGCACGAGTGTGTGCATGTACCAGCTCAGGTCGGTGAAGTCGACCGCGTCGGGCAGACACCGCCGGTTGATGGTCGGGATGAAGCTGCACGCCATGCGGCCGGGAGAGAACAGGAGCTGACCGCCTGTGTTCGCGCCGTCGTGGTAGACACAGACGGCCACGTGGTGGTTCGCATGCGCGGGTGCGTCCAGCACGACCAGGACATCCTGCATGTGAGCGCGGGTAGTGGACTGCCAGTCGTAGAGGCCGTCGTCGTTCACCATGTACGAGAGCGGCTGCTCCAGTGCCCATCCCGTGACGGCCAGGGCCCCGACGGTGGTGCGGACCGTGAGCTCGCGGGCGAAAGTGAAGTCGATGTCTGCAGTCCTGGACGACACGGATGGCTCCTGATGGAGGTTCGACGGCACCGCATCATTGCCAAGGATGTGCCGAGCTGTCGATCGAATTGAGGGTCAAGGACCTGGGCAGAGGCGTTGGACGTGGCGGTGGGGGGATGCGGCAGGTGGCGAGGCCGAGGAAGGCTTCGTGGATGTCGCGTCGCGTCGTTCCCACCGGACTCGGAGGCGCCGGAGACTGTGGCACCAGGGCGATCGTGCGCTCGACGGACCAGCGGTGAACACCGAGGCCGGATCCGTGCGGCACCCCGCGGCGGGCGATGACCGGTTTGAGTCCTGTGCCCAGACCAGGCGGCGGTACTTGGCGTGGTCGTAACCGCGATCACCGAGCAGGACGTCAGGCCGCCGACGTGGGCGGTCCACGAGCCCAGGGACAGACGGAATCCGGGCGAGCAGGGGCGTCAGCTGGGTGACGGCGTTGCGGTTTCGCCGGTCAGGGTCACTGCGAGCGGGATGCCCTGCACGTCGACGATGATGTGGTGCTTGCTGCCCGGCCGTGCGCGGTCGACCGGACTGGGCCCACTTTTGGGCCTCGCCGAGCGGCCCGGACATGGGAAGAGTCGATCACCGCCCGCGACCAGTCGAGCTGTTTCGCCGCACGCAGCCTGACCAGCAGCACAACGTGAAGCCTGTCGCAGGCACCGGCCTCGTTCCCGGCCGTGAGCCGTCGCCAGAACGTCCTGCCCGAACCGAACCCAGCTCCCGCGGCAGGTACTCCCACTGGATCCCGGCATGCGGCACGAACAGGATCCCGCAAAGGGCCTGGCGGTCACGCACTCTCGGCCGACCGGCCACCAGCTTCGCCCCCGACTCAGGTAACAACGGCTCTGTCAGCGGCCGCAGTTCATCCGAGACGATCCATGGACGCGACTGCCTCTTCCTCACGAACAGCCCCGCGAACAGCCCCACGAGCACCCAAGCCCGCAGTCACATCGCCAGGGACTTCTGTAGGGGCCTCTGAGTGGATCGCGGACATATCCCGCAGTCTTCTATTCAATCTTGACTAGAGTGGCGGCATGGGTGAGAAGACCATTCCGATCCTGCCGTGCCAGACCATCCAGCCCGTTCTCGACTTTTATACGACCCTTGGGTTCGAGGTGACCTTCCAGCAGAAGAGCCCCAATCCGTACGCGGCCGTCCAGCGCGGCGGCATACAGCTCCACTTCTTCGGGATGAAGCAGTACGAGCCGGCCGAGTCGTTCAGCACGTGCATCGTCCAGACTGATGACGTCGACGGGCTGCACGAGATCTTTCGGGCCAGACTGAAGGCGGCGTACGGGAGAGTGCCGAACCGCGGTCTGCCGCGAATCGGGCCGCTAAAGAACACGTCACACGGCGTTCGGCAGTTCCTCATGACCGATCCGGGCGGCAACTGCATCCGCATCGGGCAGCAGACGAGCGACGACCCGCACCACCGGCCCGCTCCCAAGGAGACCTTCGCCCGGGCCCTGCACTACGCGTCCCTCCTTGCGGACTCCAAGGAAGACCCGGCGGGCGCCGCGACGATCATCGACCGGGCGCTGCGCCTTCAGGACGAGCGGCCCACGCCTGTGCAACTGCTCCGTCTTCTCGTGCTGCGTGCGGACGTCGCCGCTCGCCTCGGCGAGAAAGACACCGCGACGTCCGCGCTCGCCGCGGCCACCGCAGTCCACCTCACCCCGGAGGAACAGGAGTCCGCACACGACGACCTCGCGCGCCTCACGCAACTGCTGGGCTGAGGCGCGGGTCACAGCCACGCATCGATGGCCGCTACGAGGACGGTCGCCTCGTAGCGGACCGCGAGCTGGTCGTACCTCGTGGCCACGGCGCGGTGCCGTTCGAGGTGATTGATGCCGCACTCGACCGTGTGCCTCGCCTGGCAGCCCTCGGGGTCGGCCTCCGGGGGCGGTGTGGCAGTGGGGATGGCTGTAGTCGTGGAGAAGGCCTGACAGGGCCTCAGGGCGCTCGTTGCTGGGGTGCAGGGCTTCAGGTAGGCCCACTCCTCCAGCAGGGTGCGGTTGACGCGTTCGGCCGTGCCGTTGGTCTGCGGCTGGCAGGGGGCGGATCCGCCGTCGCCCGAGCTGGTTCTGTGGGCTGTCCGGAGCAATGTAGCCCGCGCCCGCTTGTGCCTGCTGCGAGGGCACCCACACCCCGCTGGACCATTGGCCTGGTCAACACGCAGTGACGTGTCTGAGCGGCATCGAGGGGAACTGACCGATGGACAGAGCCGGACATCCGAAACGTAGGACGCTGCTGGCCGGCGGACTTGCGGGCGCCCTGGCCGCGCTCGCGGGGTGCTCATCGACGAGGGCCGCCTCATCGGCGACCAGCGCTTCGCCGGAAGCGCGGGCCACCACGCCCGCCACGGCATTCGCGCGGTTGATGGAAGGCAACAAGCGCTGGGTCAGCGGGGACCTTCAACACCCCGACCGGGATCCGAACCGGCGTCAGCTCGTGGCCCAGGAGCAGGAGCCTTTCGGGGCGGTCCTCTCGTGTATCGACTCCCGAGTGCCGCCTGAGCTCCTCTTCGATACCGGCCTGGGTGACCTTTACGTGATGCGCACCGGTGGGGAGGCGGTCGGCCCGGTGGTCACTGGCTCTGTCGAGTACGGGCCTATGACGAGTGGCACGCCTCTCATCGTGGTCCTCGGGCATCAGCGCTGCGGCGCCGTCAAGGCGGCGTACACGTCCCTCCGTGACGGCAAACCGCTGCCCGGCAACCTGCAGGCGATCGTCAAGGCCCTGCAACCGGCGTACAGACAAGCCGTCCGGGAGGGGGGCGCCGACCCGGTCGAGACCATGGCCCGCGCCCAGGTCAAGCTGACCGCGGCCGATCTGCGATCCAATCATGATCTGGCCCCGCTCGTGGGAAAGGGCGCCCTTGCCGTGGTGGGCGCCTACTACTCGCTCGACACGGGCACGGTGGAAGTCCTGGCTGGCGCGCCCTCCTGACCGGACGGAGGATAACTGTCGTTTCAAAACGTGGGCGCGTGTTGCCACTTCTCATCGACGGAGCCAGGTAGTTGCATGGCCACCGAGCGTTTGCGGTCAGGGTGCCACGTCCGTGGTGTCGAGCAGTGCGCACTGATCGAATTTCATGCAGCCGCACTCCAGGCAGTCCGCAACTGCCTGCCGCAGGGCCTGGGTCTGCGCGATGTGACGATCGAGTTCGGGCAGCTTGCGCGTGGCCATGTCCCGCCACTGACGGGTTGCGGATGGCGTGGTGTCTTCGGCCAGCAGTTGTGTGATCTCGGCGAGGGTGAAGCCCGCCCGCTGCGCCATCTTGATCAGGGCGACCCGGCGGACGGTTGTGGCGGGCCACACCCGACGCCCGCCTTCGCGGCGCGCGCCGGGCAGCAGACCGCGCTCCTCCCAGTAGCGCAGTGCCGAAGCACGCACATGAGCTTTCTCCGCGAGCTCGCCGATGGGTAGATATCGCACGCCCGCCTCCTCCTCGGTCCGGCCTTGACTTCAAGCATGCTTGAAGCGCGACTGTGACCTGCATGTTCTCAGCCGCACCGGGACGCCTGCTGCCCGGCCCCTACCGTTCACTGTTCGCCGACCGCACCTTTCGGCGGCTGATGCCGGTCTTCGCGTTGTCCGACCTGGGGGACGGCATGACCGTCGTCGCGGTCGCGTGGCTCGCGCTCGCACTGGGCCCAGACGGCGGCCAAGGCACGCTGGCAGGCATCGCTGTCGCCGCCTACGTCCTGCCTGGCGCGCTGGGCGCCCTGGCTCTGGGCAGGTGGATGCGCCAGCTGCCCGCGCGGCGGCTCCTGGTCACCGACTCCACGCTACGGGCCGTACTGCTGGGGGCAGTCCCGCTCGCACACATGGCGGGGCTGCTCACCCCGGCCGTGTACGTCGGGCTCCTGGGCGCCTCCTCTCTGCTGCACGCCTGGGGCAAGGCCGGAAAGCACGCACTCTTCGCCCCTTTGCTCCCTGAAGACCAGCGCCTGGCGGCCAACAGCGTGATCAGCACCAGCCTCTGGACCGCGACCATCGCGGGCCCCGCCCTCGCGGGCCTCCTCGTGGGAGTGATATCCCCGGCGTGGATCATCGGCCTGGACGCCGCCACGTTCGCCGTGCTCGCCCTCCAGACCGGCCGCACCACCCTGCCCCGGACACCGGTGCCCCCAGTGACCGGCGGCACACAGCGCGGGCTGAGCATCCTGCGCCGCCAGCCGGAACTGTTCGGCCTGCTCCTCGTGACCTGGGTGTTCAACCTCGCCTTCGGCCCCGTCGAAGTGGCCCTTCCTCTGTTCGTCTCCGACGACCTCGATGCCGGTGCCGGGCTGCTCGGCGCCTACTGGGCCGCTTTCGGTATCGGAGCCGTCATCGGCGCCCTCGCCCTGGGCGCGGCCAAACGGCTTCCCCTGTGGCCGGCCATGCTCGGCATCATCGCGGGCCACGGCATCGGGATGCTCCCTTTCGCCCTCACGGACACCGCCGTCCCTTCCTTGATCGGCTTCGCTTTCGCCGGACTCGTCTACGGCCCCTACTCCGCGCTCTCCTTCACTCTGATCCAGGACCGCGCACCCGCCGACTCCCTCACCACGGTTCTGGCCGCGCGCAGCGCCGTACTCCTGACAGCCTCTCCCCTCGGAGCCGCCCTCGGAGGCTTCCTCCTCGACTGGACCAGCGCACCCGCTGTCCTCGTCGGCTGCGGTGTGCTGATGATCCTCACCGTCCCCACCAGCATCGTTGTACTGAAGCTCTGCGGAAGCCGCCGACGACGGCATCAGCCCGCGCATGCCCCGGCCGTGCAAGCGAGGTGTACTGACCGGGACCGGCCAGCGTCACAGCACTCACGTCGCTTCGACCAGGCCGAGATCTCGACAGGTGACTGACGATCTCGTTCCTGATGACCTGTGGGAGCGTGTCGAGCCCTTGCTTCCCGCACCACCGGCGCGCAGGCACCGATCCCCTGGACGAGTGCGCACTCCCGACCGGGTGGCACTGGCGGGCATCGTGTATGTCCTGCGCAAGGAAGTGGCCTGGAGAGACGTGCCCGCAATGCTGATCGGTTGCTCAGGAGTCACCAGCTGGCGACGGTTGCGCGATTGGACCCAGGCCGGTGCCTGGCCCCGCCTGCATCAGGTATTCCTGACCGAGCTGCGGACCGCAGGAAAGATGGAGATGGACGGTTGCGCGATCGACGGTTCACCCATCAGAGCGTTGAAAGGAGGGAGAGGCGTCGGGCCATCGCTGGTTGACCGCGCCCGCCCAGGCTCCAAGCACCACCTGATCGTTGACCCGGCACGGTACTCCGCTGGCCGTTTCTCCGACCGGAGGGAACCGTCACGACGTGACGGAATTGATCCCGCTGCTGGATGCAATTCCGCCGGTACCCGGGCTGCGCGGACGGCCCCGCAGCAGGCCCAAGCGCCTGTTCGCCGACCGCGGCTACGACTTCGACAAGTCCCGTCGGCTGCTGTGGAAACACGGCATCAAACCCGTGATTGCCCGGCGCGGTGCCCCGCACGGTTCTGGCCTCGGACGCACCAGGTGGGTGGTGGAGCGCACCTTTGCCTGGTTCCACCAGTTCAAGAGGCTCCGCATCCGCTACGAACGCCGAGCGGACCTCCACCAAGGTCTGCTCGAACTTGCCTGCTCGATCATCTGCCTCCGCCGACTCCGGAAGGCATTCTGAAACGATCAGTGAGTCGAACGGCCGACGAGTAATGAGTAGGTGTGCTCCTGGCCACTGCCGATGTGGTTCTCGGTGAGCTGGACGGTGCGGGTCAGGGGAAGGCGTAGAGACGGGCGAGAGCAGCCGCGACAGGGACGTCCAGGGGCAGCGTGATGCCGTTCAAGCAGCGCGGCAGCACTTTGCGGGCCTCGTCCTCGGCTGGGAAGTGGCCAGGGTGTTGCGAGGCTGGGCGATCGATGACCAGACCGGGCGGGCAGAGGCGTCGTGCGGCACTCCAACGGAGGAAGGGGGTGGCGCGGGAGCGCAGGGATGGCCTGGTCACCGCACCGCTACGGGGTGTCCCTCTTTGTTCATGCGGGCGGCTGCCGGTCAGGTATCAGCAACGGGTACGCGGCCGTCCGACGCCTCGTCCGGTCTGCTTGAGTACGCCTTGTTCAGCGCCTCGTGGACGTGAACCAGCGGCTGCCGTCCCGGGCGAGCGCCCGGGACTCGCCCTGCCCCGGGTCTGTCAGGTCCACTGCGCAGACGGGGCCGACGGGCCAGAGGCACCCGGCGGCTCCTGCCGCGGGCGGGCGGCGGGCATCAGGCGCAGCAGTGGTGCCAGCTGGTGGTGGAGGCGGTCGGCTTCCCCGCGGACCAGGGCGGGAACGTCGCCGCGCTCGGCGACGAGGCGGTCGTAGACAGGGGTCTTCTGGAACATGACGGACGTCTTCCATTCAGTGGATCGGGCTGCTGTGCGGGCTTATATCCGGGAGTTGAGGCCGAACTGGTCGGTCAGGTCGGTGAACAACGCCTGCGTTCTCCTTGAGCGTCTTGTCCTCGTCGGAGGGCAGGAGGCTGGCGGTGACGGGCTGGACCGCATGCGGGTACCGGGCTCCGCCGGGGACGGAGGTGAAGCCGGGGTGGTATTGGCCATCGCGGCGATGTCCTTGACGCGTTCGTTCCCCCGTCCTTCCCGCGAAGGGCGGGGGAGCTGCTTCTTCCCGTCCAGGCCGTCAGACTCTGCCAGTTGGTCGGCCGCCGCCCGCGCGACCATGCCGAAGGAGAGCGGGCCGGGCGGCTCACCGAGGTGCTCATGCGGTCGTGTCCAGGAACGGGGCATGCCCGGCACCCTACGTGCCAGCACTGACATCGGGCGTCCGGGCCTCGGTGCTGCTGACGGACATGTCTGCGGTGATCTGCTGGGGCGGCCAGCTCATGTCGTGGCTTCCAGGGCGATGATGTAGTCGAGAGGGAGCGCGTCGGCTTCCTGGGGCCACACGATCTGGTCATGGAACGTGCGCTGGAAGGCGCGCAGCAGGTACCGGTCCGCGCGCCGAAGGCACAGGGCACGTCGCCGGGGAAGGCGAGGGGCGCGTTCTCGTGCTGGTGCCGACGCGGGGCCTTCTGCCCCGGACCATCCAGGCAGGGTGCGGCGCGGGGCCGTGACTCATACGGGTCCGCTGGTCCCAACGCGGGGCCGTTCCGGGTGTCCTTCGTGCTCGCGGGCGTCACAAGACTTCTTCGGCCACTTCCACGGCGGTGAGCACGGTCGTGGACCGGTTCTTTCCGACGTAGCCGGTGGTGAGGACAGGCCCACCGGTATCCGAAGCCGGCCTGCCCCGAGCACTGTCCGGCCACCGGCGCTCTCCGCGGTTCGGTTCGGTCATGGTGCGGTCCCCGCATCCTGTGGTGCTGAACGCGGGTCTCTGGTGGCCGCGTCTTCGTCAGCGTGGGCGCACAGTTCGTCGATGAACCGGCTCGGCGGCGATGGCCTCCTCCTGCCCTGGGCTTCGTTCCACTGGTCCCAGAGGCCGCCGGGATGCAGGAAACGGGCGGCGTGTTCGCTTCCGGTACGGCTGTCGATGCGCAGGAGCGCGCTGATGGCCCAGCGCTGGTCGTACGGGCAGTCCGGCCGTCGGAGGTAGCGGTCCAGGTAGACCGCGAGGTGCTGGGCGTCCTCGTCGGTACCGAAGCGTGCGAGGGCAAAGCAGTAGCCCTGTCCGGCGAAGCAGAGCTGGCTGGCCAGGAGCAGGTCACCGAGGACATCGCGGAAGTGCTCGCGGAGGTCGAAGCCGATCAGCCAGGCGGCCGTGAGCCGGGAACGCCATTCGCTCTCCAGCAGGATTTCGAGTTCATCGTCCGTGATCTCCCGGGCGGCAGTGCTCAGGGCCTGGAGGAAGGGAGTGCGCTCACTCTCGTCGTCACGTGCGAAGTTGCCGTGCAGCAGGTGCAGGTAGCGCCCGACACCCTGTGCCGCTGGTGTGACGTAGCGATCGATGACGTTGAGAAGCCCGGGGTCGGAGGCAGAAGGAAAGCGCATGAAGGCATCCTCACGTGGGCAGCGAGCCGGGGCCAAAGGTTTTGGCGGTCCACCTGCTCCGAGGGTGGTGATGTGGGATCAGGGCCTGGCCAGTGAGGCCGCGGCGCCCTCGACCGGCAGATCACCCGCGAGGAAGAACAGCGTTCCACGCTGGTGAACTCCGCTGCAGCACCGCCTACCGTCTCGGACTCGGCGCCCTGCCCCCTCCCGCCACCAGCGGCCGCCTGATCGTCTACCTCGCCCACACATCCCCCGGACCAGCGCGAACAAGCGCCAGGCAAGGCCGTTACCCCTACCACAGGCCAGACCGTCACAACCGCGTGCTGGCGGCGGCGGAACTCCTGAAGGCCATGGCGGCCCGATCCCGCCGGGTCCGTGGGGTGAGCACGGACGGGCCCGGGGGGTCGCGGATCGCGGTCGCCTACCCTGCTGCGGCGCAGGCCTGCGCCTCTGCCAGGTACCGCGCCACCGGGCCCAGGGTCAGCATTCCGCTGGCGGCGCCGGCGTGTTCCGCACAGGCGCCGCGCAGGGCAGTCTCAGCGCGTGCGGCGACTCCGCGCTCGCCGAGGCGTACAGCGGCGCGAGCGGTCAGGCACCACATGGCCTCCTGCATGTGGTCACGCGGTGGTTCGGGCACTGCGGCAAGGGCGGCACGGGCCTCCTCTCTCCGGTCCTGCGCGAGCAGCACAAGGGGGCGTGCCCAGGGCCTGTACGGGCCCCAGTCGAGGTCCGGTCCGGTAGGCGCGGGCCGGTCGTGCAGGAGGCGAAGCCCCAGCAGGGCGAGCGGGAACAGGCCGCGGTGCAGCCCCGGCATTCCGGCCGTCCGGAGGGCGCCTTCGGCAGCGCGGAAGTGCGCTGCCGCCGTGGCGGCGGCCGGGCCGCCGGGTTCGGTGCTGCGGGTGGCCGCGGCCCGTGCCCTGAACCATCCGGTGAGGACGGAGACGAGGGGCGCCTCGGTGGTTGCGGCGAGCTGCTCGGCGGCCTCGGCGTGCGAGGCCGCGGCGTCGAGGTCACCGAGGGCCGAGGCGGATTGCAGACGGATGAGCCGGCCGAGTACGGCGAAGTCCGGCAGCTCGTGCCGGGTGGCCAGGCCGAGGATCTCGGCGCCGATGCTGTCCCGGACCGTAGCGAGCCCGGGGCGGGTGAAGGACTGCAGGAACACCCCGTTGAGAGCGAAGACCAGCAGGGCGGGATCGGCCAGGCCCCGCGCCAGCGCCTCGGCCTGCCGTGCCGCCTGCTGTGCGCGCCTCTGCTCGGTCCCGGACAGATCGGCGCTGCGGCTTTCGACGGCGATCGTGGCGAGGAGGCGGACGGACAAGTGGGCGGGACTGCCGGGGCCGAGCGCGGTGAGCGTGCGCTCGGCAGCCGCCACGACGGCGCGGGACTGCTCGGGGATATCGGCCCGGCTCCAGAGGGCGGGTACGTCGTAGGCGCCGATGATCCGGGCGGTCAGGGCCAGGTCTCCCGTGCGTTCCGCCGCCTGGATGGCGGCGAGGCGGTCGCGCCGCGAGTGGACGAGGGCGTCGCCACCCGCCAGTGCGAGGGTGCGGGCCAGATCCACGGTGGTACGCGGGCCGAGCCGGACACCAGGGCCGGTCCACGCGGTACGTGCTCCTCCGGGGGGCACGGAGCCGTTGAGGATGTCCGTCTCCAGGCGCTGGAGGCCGGCACCGGGGTCGAGTCCGAGCTGGTCAACGAGCATCGCGCGGGCGCGGCGGAGGGTGGCCAGCGCGTCGGCCTGGCGGCCCGCGCGGTGGAGCGCGCGGGCAAGCAGCTCCCAGGCCGGCTCGCGCCACGGGTGTTCGGTGACATGGGCACCCAGTTCAGCAACGAGGCCGGCTCCTTCCCCGGAGTCGAGGAGGATACGGGCGTGCAGTTCCGCCCCTTCCCATCTCAGTTCCTCCAGCCGGGTCCGCTCGCGCTGCGCCCATGCCGAGCCGGTCACATCGGCGTAGGCGGGTCCGCGCCAGGCCGCGAGTGCCGCGCCGAGGTCGGTCACCGCGTCGGGGGTGCGGCGGGCTCGGGCGAGGGTGTCCTGGAACCGACAGACGTCCACGTCGTCGCGCGGCAGGCGCAGCGCGTAGCCGGGACCTTCGGTGACGATCACGTGCGGCGGATTGCGGGGCGGCCGGTCAGGTTCCAGGGCGCGGCGCAGCGCGGCGACGAACGTACGCAAAGCGCCCACGGCGCGGGGCGGCGGATCGGTCCACAGGTCATCGACGAGGGCGTCGGTGGTGACCATCCGTCCCTCGGCGGCGACGAGCCGGGCGAGTACCTCACGATGGCGGGGTCCGCCAAGGTCAACCGGGCTGCCGTCTTCGCGGAGGGCCCGCACCACACCGAGCACGTCGATTCGCATGCCTCCATCCTCCGTGCTGGGGACGGCTGCGCCCGACCGTACTGATCGGCTGCTGATCGCCGTCGCCCAAGCTGATCCGGTCAAGTCCCCGACCCGAAAGGGTGGTCCCTCATGCCCCTTGCCATTCCCGGCTTCGATTACGTCCGCCTGCCCGGTGCGAACGGTGTGGAGCTGGCTGCGGCTGTCGGCGGCAGTGGCAGCCCGCTCGTGCTGTTGCACGGTTTTCCCCAGACCCACCTGATGTGGCGGCATGTCGCCGAGCGGCTCGCCGACGAGCACACGGTGATCTGCCCTGACCTGCGGGGCTACGGCGCCAGCGACAGGCCGGCGGCCACCAGCCCCGATGTGTACGCCAAGCGCACCATGGCCGCCGATGCCGTATCCCTGGCGGCGTCACTCGGCCACGAGCGTTTTGCTCTCGTCGGCCACGACCGGGGCGCCCTGGTCGCCTTCCGGGCGGGGCTGGACCATCCGGAGACCATCACGCACCTGGGCATCCTCGACATCGTGCCCACGCTCGACATGTGGGACGTCCTGCGTGGCGTCTCGGCGGCGGTCGGCTACCACCTCTTCCTGATGGCGCAGCCGCCGGGCCTGCCGGAGGCGATGATCGCGGGCAGCGCGGACGCGTTCTTCGGCTCGTTCCTCGACGCCTGGGCCAACGACCCGGCCGTCATGCCCGAGGACGTGCGTGCCGAGTACCTGCGCGCGAGCGCCGCGGCGGTGACGTCGATCGTCGCGGACTACCGGGCCTCGGCGGACATCGACGTCCTGCACGACCAGGCGGACCTGGACGCCGGGTCGCAACTGGCCATGCCGGTGACGGTCGTCCAGCAGGACTGGGGTGCGCGGCTGGGCTACGACGCTGCCGGGGTGTGGAAGGCGTGGGCGCCGGACCTGGATCACCGGCTGACCCGCGCCGGGCACTTCATGGCCGAAGAGGCACCCGACGAGATCGTGGCCGCGATCCAGGGCCTGCTGGCCCGCTGAGCCCGCTGTTCCTGGCTCGTCGGCTGGCCACGGCCGGTCGGCGAGCGCCGGGATTCCGGTGATCGGCATGCGACGGCCACGGCCGGATCCGCAACGGCAGGGCCGGTGCCGAGGGCAGCGTCATGGAACCGGCGCCATGCGGCCAGGACCTTGTCGTACGCCGTGGTGTGGGCGCGACGCCGTCGTGGTTCCTGTCCGGCCCCGCGTCCCCAGGTGTCGTCGAACCAGGCGAAGCCGAATGCTTCCTGACCGGGCAGGACGGGCGCGGCATCCGCCGCAGCCGCGAGACACCGTCGGCCGGAGGACGGGACGCGAGCGTCTGCGGCCGCGACCTCGTACGTCACGACGGTGTCCGCGCAGCCCATGGCGCAGGTCTCCAGCGCGTCGCGCTCCTGGGGTGTCCGCGGTGAGCTTCCAGCGGAGTTTCGTGGCAGTCCAGTCGGCGGGGCAGGTGCACCGCACGGACTCGGCCGGTGGCATCCACCGCGGCGGGTCCTTGTCCGCCAGGGGACGGGGGGTCGATCAGGGCTTCCGCCCAGGACGGACGTGTCTGAGGACGGTCTCGCTCCCATGGCCCGCGCGGCGCGCCCGAAATATGTGTGACATCCAGAAGTCATCTCATATGATGACGACGCTCCGGAGTCGCAGACCTACACTGTGCTGATGCTTCGCGAAGAGGCGAAGTACCTGAGCATCACGGGGGCCCCATGGGATTCGGCTTCGGGCAGCGGCGCAGCGGGCAGCCCCCCGCCGAACGGACCAGTTTCGTAGGGCGGGCCGAGGAGATCGCGCTGATCCAGGAGGCCTTCCGCGCGGCACGGCTCGTCACCCTGGTGGGGCCCGGCGGCGTCGGCAAGAGCCGCACCGCCCTGCGCGCCGCGGAGGGCCTGCGGGAACGGTTCCCGGACGGGGTGTGGCTGGCCGAACTGTCGGCGCTGCCGGACCCCGAGCTGGTGCCCGAGACGCTGGCCGCCGTGCTGGAGGTGCCAGAGCACGCCGGGATGGAGCCGCTGGACGCGGTCGTCGCCCACCTCAAGGGGCAGCGGCTGCTCATCGTGCTCGACACCTGCGAGCACATGGTCGACGCCTGCGCCGTCCTCTGTGACGTCCTGCTGCGCGAGGCGGCCGGGGTGTGCGTCCTGGCCACCAGCCGCCAGCCCCTCGACGTCGTCGACGAGCAGACGATGGCGATCGCGCCGCTCGGTGTGGACGACGCCGTGGAACTGTTCACCCAGCGGGCCGCCAGGGTGCTGCCGGGCTGGACCGTCGGCGACGCCAACCGGGAACAGGTGCTCTCCCTCGTGGAGCGGCTCGACAGAATCCCGCTCGCCCTCGAACTGGCCGCCGTGCGTCTGCGGGTCGCACCGCTGGCGGAGCTGGTGGCCCGGCTGGACCGCAGGTTCGAGGTCTTCACCGGCGGTCAGCGCGCCGCCTGCGCCCGCCACCAGACGCTGCGCACCACGATCGGCTGGTCCTACGAGCTCTGCACCCCGGCGGAGCGCCTGCTGTGGGCACGCCTGTCGGTCTTCGCCGGGCCCTTCGAGCTGTCGGCGGCCGAGCGGGTGGGCGGCGGCGACCGGCTCCCGTCCGACGCGGTGCTGGAGGCGCTCTTCGGACTGGTCGACAAGTCGGTGGTGCAGCGCGTCGGTGAGGACGGGGCGCGCTACCGGCTCCTCGACACGATCCGCGAGTACGGTGCCGAGCGCCTCGACGAGGACCGGACCGCGACCGCCGTAAGAGAGCGGCACTTCGAGCACCATCGCGAGACGGCCCGCCGGATGTGGGACGAGCTGATCACTCCTGCCCAGGCCGACCTGCACCGGGCGGTGAGCAGCCAGATCGCCGACATCCGGGCCGCGATGAAGTACGCCTTCTCGGCGGAGGGCGGCGCGGCGGAAGGACTGATCCTCGCCGTCTGGATGGCCCCTCACTGGCGGGCCAGCGGCACCCTGTCGGAGGGGCGGTACTGGATCGACAAGGGGCTCGGCCTGGTGCCGGACGACTGCCCGGAGCGGGCCTGGGGCCTGTTCATGACCGGTGTGTTCGCGACCTGGACCGCCGCTCTCGACGAGGCGCCGAGCCTCTTCAGGCAGGCCCGGGAATCGGCGCTGAACTGCGACGAACAGCGCGTCGCGCTGTTCACCGAGGCGTACAACGGCGCGATGCGGGCGCTGTGCGGCGAGATCGAGGAAGGGCTCGCCGACCTGGAACAGGGCCGTCGCCAGATCGTCGCCGTGGGCGACCTGCTCGGTATCAGCATGGTCCACTACGAAGGCGCGTTGCTCCGGGCCGTACTCGGGGACGCCGACGGGGCCCTGGAGATGTGCGCATGGGGGCTGGCCCATCTGCACGGCACGGGCGACCGGCAGTTCTACGGCTCCACGCTCATGGCGCAGGGCCTCATCCTCTGGCTCGCGGGTCGCCACGAGGAGGCGGCCGAGGCGCTGCGGCAGTCCCTGGAGGCCGTCAGCGAGATCGGTGACGTACTGGTCGCGGCGCTCTGCTGCCTGGGACTTTCCTGGTACGCGGCCCGTCAGGAGCGCTACGTCCGGGCCGCCTGGCTGCTGGGGTACGCGGAGGGCGCGCGTCGGCTCAGCGGCGATCCGGTGGCCATGCTGACGGCCGTGCTGGACCAGCAGGAGGAGACCCGCGGCGCGGTGCGGGAGGCGCTGGGGGACACGGAGTACGAGCGCTGGCACGGCGTCGGGGTGCGGCTGTCGGGGACCGAGATCCTGGCGGCGGTCCGGGCGGACACCGACCGGCCCTCACCCCGGCGGACGGTGCCCCGCGCCCGGCCGGAGCCCGCGGCGGCCGACCTCCTCACCCCCCGGGAGCGGGAGGTCGCCACCCTGGTCGCACGGGGCCTGTCCAACCGGGAGGTCGCTGAACACCTGGTGATCTCCAAGCGGACCGCGGACACCCACGTCGAACGGATCCTCACCAAGCTCTCCATCGATTCGCGCACGGAGATCGCGTCGGTACTGAAACCCTGAGTTCCGTACGCAGACCGTGCCCGCGCCGGTACGTATGCCGACGCCGGCGGGGTGAGGGCAGACGGCCGCACAGATACGTGTACCGACCCGCGATTCGGTGCGGGCGGTCGGGGTGATCCGTGCGGCAGGCTGGGCACGCCACTGGGGGCAGGGAGCAGCTGTGCGGCAAGGGCGGTCGTGGCCGGCGCGCAGGCCCGAGTGCTCCCGCCCCCAGCGGCACCGGACGTGCCCGCTCCCCGCCCCGCGGTCGCCTAAGGGCTGTCCCGTATCCCTGGCGGGCGTGCGACGACAGCCACGGCACCTCGCCGCGTTGTCGGAACGCCCGGATACATCCAGTATTCGGGCGTACCTCCGCCGTGCGACGCACCGCGTCTGACGCCGCATGCTGATTCACCAGGGAGTACGGGACAGCCCTTAGGCTGTAGGGAGCAACACCCGACAAAGAGGATGCGCGCCATGTCCTTCGCCCCCCTCGGCCGGCACAACGGCGAGCACAGCGACTACTGCAACACCGTCCTGTGCTGCCGCTGCCAGCAGCGGAGCTGGACGACGCAGCAGGGCAACGAGCGGCTGTGCGGCCCGTGTGCCGCCTGCTGCCGGGAATGCGGCAGGGCCCCGGCGCCGCATCTGGACGGGCTCCACGAGGGCATCTGCTCCGACTGCCGCGGGCTGTGCACCAACTGCCGCGCGCCACTGCCCGACACGGGCGCCTGCGAGTGCCGGCAGTGGAAGCAGAGCCCCGGCAGCGACCCGGTCCGTTTCATCCTTCAGGGTTTTCCCGCACCGCTGCTCCAGGCTCTCGGGCACCGGGTTCCGCGTACGCTCCCCGACATCCTGTACGGCGAGCTGGAGCACCGCACGGCCGCCCAGCTCCTGGACCGCGTCGAGCGGCGCTGGAGCAACCGCTGGTCCCACGCCGTCCATGAACGCGACGAGGAGAACCGCCGCCGCTGGGCGCCGCAGGAGATCGCCGAGGCGCTGGTGAGCCCCGGCAGCTGTGGGAACCGGGCCTGCGAGGACGGCTACCTCCTCACCGACGGAGCGCCCTGCCCGTACTGCCGTCAGCCGGCCCACCGCTTCGTCCCGGCCACCGCCGAGGCGGTCTCCACCTCCGAGCACGCGCGCGCGACCGCCGCGCAGATCCGCAGGACGCTCGTCGGCAACCGCTCCGCGGTGAAGCGGCCTGGCCACGCGGCCCGGCCCGGCGCGTGGCCGGTTCCGTACGACGACTGACCCGGGAGCAGGGAGCGGGGACAGGGGCCCGGCGCCGTGCCCGGCACGGGCTCTCGCGGACGCGGTGTCACGCGCGTCCGCGAGAGCCTGCGCCGTCACGACGGCCGGGCCCCTGTCAGTGGAAGTGGGCGGATCAGTGCGCCGCGGCCGCGGCCTTCTCCTCCGCGAGCCGCTCCATGCCGCTCTGCGTCTTGAGCGGCTTCTCCTTGATGAAGAGCACCGCGATCAGGGCGAGGAACGCGAACGGCGCGCCGACCAGGAAGACCTCGGCGGTCGCGACCCCGTACGCCTGCTCGACGATGTGCCGGGCGGGCTCGGGGAGCTTGCTCAGGTCAGGGACGGAGTGGCCGGTGCCACCGCCGCCCGCCGCACCGCCGAAGCCCTTCTCCAGCTCGCTGGCCACCCGGTTGCCGAGCACCGCGCCGAGCGCGCTCGTGCCGATCGCGCCACCGAGGCTGCGGAAGAACGACAGCACCGAGGTCGCCGCGCCCAGCTCCGAGGCGGGCACGTCGTTCTGTGCGGCCAGCACCAGGTTCTGCATCAGCATGCCGACGCCCACACCGAGCACCACCATGTAGACGCTGAGCAGCCCGAAGGAGGAATCCGCGCTGATCGTGGAGAGCAGACCCATGCCCGCGGTCATGATGATGCCGCCCGCGATCAGGAAGCCCTTCCACTTGCCCCGGGAGGAGATGATCTGGCCGGCGACGGTCGTGGAGATCATCAGACCGAGGATCATCGGCAGGCTCATCAGGCCCGCAGTGGTCGGCGTCTTGCCCAGCGAGATCTGGAAGTACTGGGAGAGGAACACGGTGCCGCCGAACATGGCCACACCCACCAGCATGCTGGCCAGGGTCGTCAGCGCCACCGTGCGGTTGCGGAAGATGTCCAGCGGGATGATCGGTTCCTCGACCTTGGACTCGACCAGCACCGCCGCGGCCAGCAGGACCACACCGGCGCCGACCAGGGCGGCGGTCTGCCAGGACGCCCAGTCGAAGCGGTTGCCCGCGAGGGTCACCCAGAGCAGCAGGGCGCTGACGCCGCTCATGATGAGCACGGCACCGATGTAGTCGATCTTCACCTCACGGCGCACCGTGGGCAGTTTCAGTGTCAGCTGGAGCAGCACGATCGCGAGCAGCGCGAACGGCACACCGATGAAGAAGCACCAGCGCCAGCCCAGCCACGAGGTGTCCACGAGCACACCGCCGATGAGCGGGCCCGCGACGGTGCCGACGGCGAAGACGGCACCGAAGATGCCGGAATAGCGGCCGAGTTCCCGCGGCGGGATGATCGCCGCCATCACGACCTGGGCGAGCGCCGTGAGGCCGCCCGCGCCGATGCCCTGCACCACCCGGCTCACGATGAGCAGGCCGACGCTGTGCGAGAAGCCGGCGACCAGCGAGCCGACGATGAACATCGACAGGGACAGCTGGATGAGCAGCTTCTTGTCGTAGAGGTCGGAGAGCTTGCCCCAGATCGGGACGGTCGCCGTCATCGCCAGCAGTTCGGCGGTGACCACCCAGGTGTACGAGGACTGGCTGCCGTTCAGGTCGGCGATGATCCTCGGAAGGGCGTTGGAGACGACGGTCGAGGCCAGGATGGCCACGAACATACCGGCCATCAGGCCCGACATGGCCTGGAGTATGTGGCGGCGGGACATGGCCGATGGCGCCGCCTCGGGCGCACCGGCTATCTGTTCTTCGGGGGTGGCGGCAGCGCTCATCGGCCGGCGTTCCTCATTCTCTGTTCTCGGGTGGAAGGGCCCTGGTGGGGCTTCGTGCGTGATCAGTCGTTCAGACCGGCGGCCAGCGCGGTGAACGCCTCGTGGTAAATGCTCTGGAACGTACGGGTGCGGCCCGAAGCCACCCAGACTTCGACGGAGGCCCGTACGGCGGCGATCGCCGCGTGGGCGACGAGCCGGGGGCGGAGCGCGGACTCGGGGTCCTGGCCGAGCCGTTCGGCGACGGCGGCGACCAGGGCCCGTTCGTCCGCGCCCTGGGCGGCCAGGAACCGGGAGAGAAGCGACGGGCTTGTCCGCAGCACCGCCATCTGCAACTCCCAGCGCTCGTGGTCCTCTTCGATGTGGGCGAGCTCCTGGGCGATCGCCTCACGCAGGGCCTGGAGCGCCGTGAACGCGGGCGGTGCGTTCAGCACGGCCCGGCGGATCCGTTCGGCGTCCTCCTGGATGGGGCGGGTGATCGCGTCTTCGAGGCACGGGAAGTAGTTGAAGAAGGTGCGGACGGATACGCCGACCGCGTCGGTGACCGCCTCCACGGTCACGTCGTCGATACCGCGTTCCGCGGCCATCCGCAGCGCCGTGTCCGCCAGGGCCTTGCGTGTGGCGCGCTTCTTGCGTTCACGCAGCCCGAGGGCGGGGTCGGCGGCTGTCATGACGTGCATGCTATGCATTTTTGCGTGGTGTGCAAAATTCTGGGCGGCGCGGGGAACCCCGCGCCGCCCGTTCGCCACGCCTGTCCGGCCGTCCTTGTCCGCCTTACGCGGGGAGCATGGCCCGCCGTCCGGGGGCGGCGGAGGACTGTGCGGTCATGCCGCCGTCGACGACCAGGAGCTGGCCGGTGAGGTAGCGGGACTCGTCGGAGGCGAGGAAGACCATCGTGTGTCCGATGTCCTCGGGGGAGCCCAGGTACGGCAGCGCGTTGCCCTTCTTGAGTGCCGAGATGACGTCCTCGGGGAGATTGTCCTCCAGGGCGGGGGTCATGACCGCGCCGGGGGCCACCGCGTTGCAGCGGATGCCCTGCGGCCCGTACTGGACGGCGATCGACTTGGTCATGCTGACCACCGCGGCCTTCACGGCGCCGTACGAGGTCTGCAGGACGTCGCCGACGAGTGCGGCCACGGACGCCGTGTTGATGATCGACCCGCCACCGGCGCGGATCATGTGGGGGACCGCGTGCCGGGAGCCCAGAAGGGTGCTGCGCATGTTGAGGGTGACGGCCCGGTCGAACTCGTCCATGTCCATGCGGAGCAGGTCCAGGTCCTTGCGCGGGTTCGTGCCGCCGACGTGGTTGCACAGCACGTGCAGCCCGCCGAACTCGGCGATGGCCGCGGCGACCATGGCGGCGACCGAATCCTCGTCGGTGACGTCCACGGTGACCGGCAGGGCCCGGCCGCCCGCGGCCTCGATGAGCCGGGCGGTCTCCTCGGCGCTCTGTGCGTGGTGGTCGGCGACCACGACCCGGGCGCCCTCCCGGCTCATCAGCCCGGCGGCGGCCCGGCCGATGCCGCTGCCCGCGCCGGTGATGACCGCGACCTTTTCCTTGAGGCGTTCCATAGTCCTGCCCTTTCGTCACGTTCGGTAGTTGTGCCGATGCGCGCGGCGGTGGGTGGCGCGGCATCGGTCTTGTGCACAGTACATATTATGTGCACTGTGCACAAAAATGCCGGATGCTGATCACGGAGGCGGTGCGGGGGTGCGCGATGATGGTGGAGAAACGATGGTGGGAGAGGGTCGAGCAGATGAGCGAGCAAGAGTCCCGGCTGAGCGATCTGGAGCGGGAGCTGACTCTCCTGTCCCGGCACTTCATCGCCGCTCGGGGCCCCCGCATGGGCCAGAGCCTGGAGCGCTCGGCCTACGTCCTGCTCACCCGGCTGGAAGTCGGTGAACCCCTCACGCTCAAGGAGCTCGCGCTCACCTTCCAGGTCGATGTATCCACCATCAACCGCCAGGTCAGCGCCATGCTCCGGAACGGTCTGGTGGAACGGATCCCGGATCCCGACGGCGGGGTGGCCCGCAAGTTCCGTCCCACCACGCTCGGTCTGGAGCGGCTGGAGGCGGACCGCGCCGTCAGCCGCGCGGGGACGGCGCGCCTCATCGAGGTGTCGGGGTGGGCGCAGGAGCGGACCGAGGAGTTCGTCACCCTGCTGATCGAGTTCAACCAGAGCATCGAACGGCTCGAAGGTCTCACCTGGTCCCGCACGAGCCGCCCGGACGGGCTGTCGCCCCAGGACTGACCGGGCCGGGCGGGGTCAGGTCCCGCGCCGCGCCCGCGGAGCCCCCTGCGGGGCCAGGGCCTTCTCGAGGAGGGTGAACGACTTGGGCGCACCGCCCGGTTGCGGCTTGCCCGCCTTGTGGCCGACGGCCCGGTACCCCTCGGCCTGGTAATAGGCGTTCAGGCGCGTGTTCTGGGCCAGGCAGTCGAGGCGGACCAGACCGCGGCCGGCCCCGGCCACCCGGCACTCGGCGGCCCGTAGCAGCCATCGGCCCGTCCCCGGAGGGGCGCTGTCGCGGTCCACCATCAGCCGGTGCACGTATCCGGCCACGGGTGGCTGTGGCCCCCAGGCGTCCTCGTCCGCCCACCACAGCTCCCAGGCCCCGAGCGGCCGGCCCCGGTCCTCGGCGATCCAGACCTCGCCGCTCGCCATGATCCGGCGGAAGTGGTCCTCGCCGAGTTCACCGGGCTGCCACTGGCCGGTGATGCCCCGGGCGAGCATCCAGCGGGCGGCGCCGTCGCGGAGCCGGACGAGAGCGGCGAGGTCGGGGGTGCCAGCGAGGCGGAGAAGCGGTTCGTTCACGCCGCGATCCTCACACGGGCACGCGAGTGCGCAGATGGCTGGCACTGTGGACGGTCCGTTCAGCGGAAGGTGTGGACCAGCTGAATCCCGCCGACGATATGGGCGTTGAAGTCGTCGAGCTCGTCCGCCGGAACCCACAGCTCCAGGATCGTCCGCCCCCCGGCCTGCCGGACCGGATAGCGCCGCAGGAAGTCGGAATCGGCCTCGAAGCGCGTGACGAACCCGGCCCCGCTGTGCTTCACGTTCCAGTCCCGCGCGATCCTGATCGCGTAGTCCTCGTTGAGGACCGGGTAGAAGAGGGGCTGCTCGGGCAGACGGGGCGGCCACGCACGCCAGTGGGACGCCCGGACCAGCTCCAGCTCCTCGGGGCCGGTCGGGCGCCACAGGGTCGTCGTCGCGCGGCGGCTGCTCATGGGGATGGCCCTTCCGTATGCCGGGGTCGCCGGGGCAGACCCGGCCGGGTGCCGGACGATACCCGCACGGCACACCGGACGGCACGGCGTTTACACGGCGGTGGCCGCGCGGGCGTAGGTGAGGAAGGCGGCCCCGGACTTCAGCACGGTGTGATCGGTGAGCTTCCAGGAGCGGGGATCGAAGGAGGCCCTGTCGGAGAAGAGCGGGATTCCCGCACCGATCGTCATCGGGCTCAGCTTGACTATCAGGCTGTCGATCTCCGCATAGAGCGAACCGGCCAGCTGGGCACCGCCCAGCAGCCAGATGTCCTTGCCGTCCTGCTGCTTCAACTCCCGTACGGTGGCGAGCGGATCGTCCGCGATCACCTCCACCGCCGGGTCCGGGCTCGTGCCCAGTGTCCGGGAGAACACCAGATGGCGTAGGTGCGGGTAGGCGTCGCTCAGACCGGCCCGGAGGCCGATCTCGTAGGAACGCCGGCCTTCGAGGACGGTGTCGAAGTGCGTGCCGCCGTCGGTGATGGACAGCGCGGCGCGGGCCGGGGCGGGCAGCGTCTCCGGGTACACCTCGATGAGGCGCTGGAGGTAGTCCTCGGGGATCGGCCAGAAGCCGTCCGGGCCAGTGGGGTCGGCGCCGTCCGGTCCCGCGATGAAGCCGTCGAGGGTGGATGCGATGTAGTACACGAGCTTGCGCACGGAGGGCCTTCCGTCAACCGGTTCACTGAAACCTCATGATCACCGCGCGCAGGTCCCGGGAGCAAGACGCCGGGTCCGGTGACCACCGCAACACCCGGAGACAGCAAGGGGTTTCGTCTTCTTCACAACAACTCTTTCGAAACGAGTGTTGCAGGTCTATGTTCTGCACATGACCGCTTCCCCCGTCCCGCCGGAACGCGACATCGAACTCGGCACCGCGGCGCTGCGCGTGCTCGCCCACCCCCTGCGGCTGCGTGTGCTCGCCCTGCTGCGGGAGCGCGGTCCCGCCACCGCCACCCGGATCGCCGAAGCACTGGGCATCAACCCCGGCGCCGCCAGCTATCACCTGCGCCGCCTCGCGGCGGGCGGACTCATCGTGGAGGAACCGGACCGGGGCACCGGAAGGGAACGCTGGTGGAAGGCCGCCCACCGCCAGTCGGTCCACGACCCCGCGACCGCGACCGCGAAGCAGCGCGAGACCGGGCGCGCGTACACGCGGACCGTGGCCATGGCCGCCGCCGACCGGCTTCGCAGGGCCGCGCAGGAGGTGGCGCTGCTTCCCGAGGAATGGCTTGAGGCCACCGCCTGCACCGACTTCCTGCTGCATCTGAACCCCGGTGACACGGCTCGGATGCGGGACGAGATCTCCGCGGTGGTCGCCCGCTACCGCGACGACGCGGGCGAAGCCGCCGAGGGGACCTCACCGGTGATTCTCCAGGTGCAGGCGTTCTTGCTCCCCGGCACGGTCCTGCCCCCGGAAGCAGGGACATGAGCACGCGCGGCGCGGCGGTGGAGTCCGAGCGGCCCGCCTACCGGGACGCCAACGTCCTGCGCTGGCTCGCCGCGTACACGGCCTCGGTCACGGGTGATGTCGTGTACTTCCTCGCCCTGTCCTGGGCGGCCACCCGTGTCGCCGGGCCCTCGCAGGTGGGGCTGGTGGTCGCGGCGGGGGCACTGCCGCGCGCGGTGCTCATGCTCGGCGGGGGCGTGGTGGCCGACCGGTTCGGGCCCCGCCAGGTCGCCGTCCTCAGTGACGCGGTGCGCTGCGCGGTGATCCTCGCGGTGGCCGGGGCGGTCGTGGCGTCCGCCCCGGGAGCGTGGCTGCTGATCGCCCTCGCACTGGTCTTCGGCGTGGTCGACGCGGTGTTCATGCCGGCGGTGGGAGCTCTTCCGCCCTGGATCACGGCACCCGCGCAACTCGCCCGGGTCCAGGGCATGCGCGGTCTGTCGGTCCGGCTCGGCAACGCCGCAGGGCCGCCTGCCGCGGGAGCGGTGCTGGTGTTCGGCGGTGCGGCGGGTGCGTTCGCGGTCGCCGGGGCGCTGTTCGCGGTCTCGCTCGTCCTGCTGCTCACGGTGCGGACCCGCGAACCGGCCGCACCGGTCTCCCGGCACACCTCCGCCTGGCGCGAGCTGGGCGACGGACTGCGCTACGTACGCCGCCACCGGGTACTCGCGCCACTGGTCGCGGTGGTCGGCCTGAGCGAGATGTGCTTCAGCGGCCCGGTCGCCACCGGGCTGGTGCTCCTGGCGGACGAACGCGGCTGGGGCGCGCCCGGCATGGGATGGATCGCGAGCGCGTTCAGCGTCGGAGCCGCGGCCGCCGCACTGCTGTTCACCGTGGCGCCCGGGATTCCGCGCGCCGGACTGGCCATGCCGGGCGCCCTGCTCGTCACCGCGGCGGGAGCGGTCGCCCTGGGGCGTGCCCCCTCCCTGCCCGCCGCCGCGACGTTCGGCGCCCTGATCGGCCTGACCAGCGGATTCGCCACCGCGGTGACCAGTGCGCTGGTTCAGACGGAGGCCGACCCCCGCTACCTCGGCCGGGTCACCTCGGTCACCACCCTGTGCACGCTCGGGTTCGCCCCCGCGCTCTTCCCGGCGGTTGGTGTCACGGTCCAACTGTGGGGAGCCGAGGCGTTCTTCGCCGGATGCGGCGCGGTCTGCCTGCTCGCCGCGGTGGTCGGCCTGTCCGCTCCCGTACTCCGCCGCGCCGAACTCCGGCCGCCAAGGAGCGCCGCGCCGACCGGGCGGTGAGCACCAGGCCGGACGGCGTGCTCAGCCCCCGGTCCGCTCACGGCCCGGGGGCCGGGTACGGCGTCCGCTTGCTCTCGTGGATCAGCCGGCGCTGGAACCCGTCCACGACGACGGCCCTGCAGGCGTGCCGGTCGATGACCGCGGCGATCTCCGGCGCGATGGACTCGGGCCGGTCGCCCGCGATCCAGCGGCGCAGGAACGCCTCGTGCCCCAGGCCGCCGCGCAGAGCGGCGGGAAGATGATGGCGGAGCAGATGGTTCGCCAGGTAGTCACCGTCGTACGAGCGGTGCGAGGCCAGGAACACGGACTCGGCGCGGGAGAGTGCGAACTCCGTGCTCAGCGCGAGGCCGAAATCCGCGAAGCGGACCGAACGGCCGTCGGTCAGGATGTTGTCGAAATGCGCGTCGAAGTGGATGAGCCCACGGGAACGCATGAAGGCGGCCGTGCGCATGACGGCCTCCTCCGCCCAGCCGTATCGCGGACCGTAGCCGCCGTGCGACGGGTCCTTCTGGCGGTCGGCGAGCCAGGCGGCGAGCGTCTGCGGCAGGTGCTCCAGGAAGACGACGACGGAGGCGCGGGAGCGGCCGATGGCCTCCAGCCGCTCACGCACGGCCGGGGAGCCCTCCCAGTGCGCCACTGCCCCGTCGACGCCGCCGAACTCATCGGCGAACCCGTGCGGCGGCGAGTCCGGGAGCACCCGCCAGTGGTACATGAGCGGGAAGTCCTCGCAGGCGCCGCCGAGCACCCACCCGGTGGTCATCGCGTGCACGGCCAGTTCGCGCCAGGCACCGAACCCGGACGAGCCCACCCCGTACTGGTAGAACACCGGCAGCCCGAAGACGTTCGCTGTCGACCGCGCGTGCTCCGGTGCCAACTCGACGTCCGTCAGCGGGATTCGCTTGAGGAAGACCGGAGCGCCGTCGACCTCGAACTCAGCGGCCCTGCCCCCGACTCCCGACCCCCGAGGCGTGGCCGAGGCCACCGCCTCGCCGAGCTGACGGTCACTCAGCAGCGACAGCCGGGCGGACACCGCGCCGAACACGGCCGCACGCGCGCTCCGCGACGCTCCCGAACGCTCCATGAACTGCCCCTCATCACCCGTGCGGAACACCGGACCTGACGTACCGGCGGTCACGCGAGCCTGATCGATCCTACGCACCGGCACGGAGCCCGGGGCAACGGCGGCTGGGGCGTGGGCCGGGCGGCGGTGGCGCTGCGGCAGAGGGGAAGAGGCCCTGAGGAGGCCAGGCCCGCACCCGCGCACGCCCGGTCCGAACACCGGGACCACCGGACCGAGACGGCCGGGGCGTGGGCGGGGACAGGTCCTGCGGTGGCCCCGCCGTCACGCTCCCGCGCCACGAGCGTGCGGCTGCCCGCCGCCCCGACGACACGGGCGGCCGGGCCGTCGCCGCTGCGACGAGGGCGAACGGCCGCCGGGACACGGCCGAACCGTGCTCGCAGCACGCGGGGACCGGTAGCCACCGCCCCGCGGAACAAATGCCTTGTGGCCCCTCGGGCCGTCGGTCTACGGTGCTGCGCATGGGTTCCCTGTGACAGTCCCCGTGCGGCCGCGTCGAGTCCGACTCCGCTGCCGCGCGTTCTCATCCGCGCTTCTTCCGTGATCCCCGTGGCCTGCCCGGCAGGCCACGCGGGGCTCTTCCGTCGTGCGCGGACGCGTCAATCCGACCACGCCGATCGGCCCGGCCGAGAACAGGGGGCTGCCTCATGCCCGTCGCACAACTCTCACTCCAGAACGTCACCCGCCGCTACGGCGACCGCATCGTGCTGAACGGTGTGTCCTTTGCCGTCAGACCCGGCGAGAAGGTCGGCGTCATCGGAGACAACGGCGCGGGAAAGTCCACCCTGCTCCGGCTGATCGCAGGGTGCGACCGACCCGACAACGGTGAGCTGACCGTGACCGCGCCAGGCGGCTCGGCCTATCTCGCCCAGTCGCCGGACCTGCCGCCCGAGGCCCGCGTGCAGGACGTGGTGGACGAGGCCCTGGCCGGTCTGCGCGCGCTGGAGGCACGGATCGGGCAGGCCGAGACCGGCCTGGAGGGCCTGTCCGGAGCGCGGCTTGCCTCCGCGCTGGACGGGTACGCCCGCCTGCTCGCCCGCTATGAGGCGCGCGGCGGCTACGGCGCCGAGGCCCGGGTGGACATCGCGCTGTACGAGCTCGGTCTGCCGGGGCTGGCCCGGGGCAGAGCTCTGGGCACCCTCTCCGGCGGCGAGCGGTCCCGGCTGGCGCTGGCCGCGGCACTGGCGTCCCGGCCGGAGCTGCTGCTGCTGGACGAACCGACCAACGACCTGGACGACCGGGCGCTGGGCCGCCTGGAGGACCGCCTGCGGGCACACCGCGGCACCGTGCTCGCGGTCACCCACGACCGGGTTTTCCTGGAACGGGTCGCCACCACGATCCTCGAAGTCGACGAAGGGAGGGTGACGCGCTACGGAGACGGCTACGACGGCTTCCGGGCCGCCAAGGCCGCCGACCGGCGCCGCCGCCTTCGGGCGTACGGCGACTGGCGTGCGGAGCTGGCCCGCAACCGGAAGCTGGCGGCCTCGAACGTGCTACGGCTGGAGTCGGTTCCGCGCAAGCTGCCCCTCGCGGTGTTCGGCCACGGGGGGTTCCGCAGCCGTGGCCGCGGCCACGGGGCCACGGTCCGCATCCGCAACGCGAAGGAGCGCGTCGAGCGGCTGACCGAGCGCCCCGCCGCTCCGCCGCCCGAACCGCTGGTGTTCACCGGCCGGATGGCCCTCGCCGACGGCCGGACGGAGCACCCCGTGGCGCAACTCGACGGCATCCGGGTGGGGGACCGGCTGTGTCTCGCGTCCCTGCGGATCGGCGGCGCGGAGCGGCTGTTGGTCACCGGGCCCAACGGGGCGGGCAAGACCACGCTGATGCACGTCCTCGCGGGCGAGCTGACACCCGACGAGGGGACGGTGCGCACGCGCGGCAGAGTCGGCCATCTGAGACAGGGCGAACCGCGGTGGCAGCCCGGCCTGACGGTGCCGCAGGCGTTCGCCTGGGGGCGCGGGGGCGACGCGGACGAGCACACCGATCAGCTGGTGGCGCTCGGCCTGTTCACCCCGGCCGATCTGCGGCTGAGGGTGGGGGAGCTGTCGTACGGGCAGCGCCGTCGTCTCGAACTGGCCCGGCTGGTCGGGGAACCCGCCGATCTGCTCCTGCTGGACGAGCCGACCAACCATCTCTCCCCGGCTCTGGTCGAGGAAATGGAAGGTGCCCTGGCGGAGTTCCCGGGTGCCGTCGTCATCGTCACCCACGACCGTCGCATGCGCTCCCGGTTCACCGGCAGGCGCATCGCGCTGGACGCCGGTCGCGTCACCGGGCTCCAGGAGGACGGCGTGACGGGCTGAGGACCGGACCGGTCCCCGCACGCCTTACCCGGGCGTGCGGGAACCGGCCGCAGCCTCAGGCGGCTTCGGTGACGGCCTGGTCGATCGCGGCCTGGACCGCGGCGACCACGGTCTTCGAATCGGAGCCGGTGCCGAGCTGACCGGCGAGAGCGGTGATCGCGGCCGTCTGGGCGGCCAGCCGCTTGTCCATCGAACGGATGCGGGCCTGCATGTCCTTCAGGATCGACTGCGGCTGCCACGTCGGATTCGTCGCGTGGTCCGCCGCGTCGTCCGGGCCGCCGATCGCGTCGGTCTTCCACACGGCGTCGAAGATGTCGCGCTTGGTGATTCCGGCCATGGGGTCCTCCTCGGGATCGGAGCCGTTCCAGCTCGCGGGGTGCTTGAGCCGCTCCGCCACGTCGGCACGGAGCTTGGCCATGGTGAAACCACGGGGATCGATCTTGTCGTTCGACCACTCCAGGTGGCCGATCGCGGATTTGGCCGACCACTTGTGCGCCCGGCACAGGGCGGACTGGACACGGACGATCGCGTCGTACTGGGCCTTGGGCCAGGGGTCCTTGCCGTCGCCGAGGTTCTCGCACTCCCAGCCGTAGAACCGGGCGTTGCCGTCGACCCCGTTCGCATTGCCCTTCGTGGGCGGAGTCGGACGGGTGCCGTACGACTCCGCTATCACCTGATTCAGGACTTTCGGGTCACCGCCCCCGGCGTGATTGGCGCGGCCCCAGCCGACCATGTGCACCCGGCCGTCCTTCGCGATCATCCCGTGGCACAGCGGACCGGGCAGGTCCGGGTAACCGTCGCGGACGAGGCGGACCGTGTTCGCGGTGCCCTTGGTCACCGTGTGGTGCACGATCGATCCGTTGACCGGCCCCCACGGGCCCTTCGAGTTCCGGTTGTGCGTACGCCAGTTCCCGACCTCGACCACGCGCACGCCCTCGGCGCGCAGCGCCTTCAGGACGGCAGCGGCGGACAGAGGAGTTGCCATTCGACTTCCTTTCAGCCCGAGGTGTACGAGCGGTGCCGTCGAGGGAGTCGACCGCCGCCACCCGGAGGAACGCACCATGCCGATCGCCACCGCTCGCGCGGAGATGAACCGGGCCGTGGTGACATGTGGTTCATACGAGTTCCATACCCCCGCGTTCACCGCAGGACTCGGCCTGGAGGCCCGCAGTGTGGACAACCACCGGCCACCCGCCCACCGGGCGCGGCCGGTTCACCGGTCCCGGGCGTGGAAGCACCGACCAGAACCGGCGGAACGAACCCTACTCAGCCCCCTGCCCGAGCGAGAGGAAACGGCTTCCGTTCCACCGGTACGAGTGGCCCGTGGCGTCCCGGGCGCCGGAAAACCGGAGGAAGCCGGCCCGGAGCCCGGCCTATCGTGGACCGCTGCCGTCCGCATCCGGGCGGCCCGAGGGGAGGGACGGCGGAGTGCCGGACGTGTACAAGATCATGCTGGACGCCGAACTGGCCAAGGCGTTCGACGTGTGGTCCGGATACCTGGCCGCCGGTACGGGCGAGGACCCCGATGTCCGTGAACGGCTGCGCTCCGTACTGGAGTCGGCCCGTGAGGCGGCCGCGCAGGGCGATCGCGCGTGCGCCCGTGCCAGGGTGGCGGAGCTGTACGAGGAGGCCGAGGAGGCTGGTCTCCGCTGGGCTCCCGCCGTGCCGAGCCCCCGCGAGGCCGATGACCAGGCACGCGACTACGTCAAGGACCGGCTGCGCGGGACCATGTCCGTACACCGGCGCGAGCGGCTCGACAGCATCGCGCTCTTCCTGCGGGTCTCCGCCCGCCGCCTCCGAGCCCTGCCCGGCCTCGACCCCGCCACCCGCGAGGACATCGTCTACATCACCGCCCGCGCCGCCATGGCCCTCGACCTCGGCCACCCGGTGGCGGCGCAGCGTGAGCTCGAACGCCTCCGGTCCCTGGAACGACGCTGCGGCGTGTGGGACTGAGCGTGACGCGGACGCGGGAAAGCTGGGAGACTCTTCCCATGCCGATTGTCAAAGTATCGCCCGAAGTATCCCTCGCCTATGAGGCGTTCGGTGATCCGTCCGATCCGCCGGTCCTGCTCGTGATGGGCCTTGGCGCGCAGATGATCGCCTGGCACGAGGACTTCTGTCGCGAGCTCGCCGGACGCGGGCGCCATGTGATCCGCTACGACAACCGCGACTGCGGTCTCTCCACCAGGTTCGATGACCGCCCCGTCGATATGGCGCGGTTCATCGAGACCGTCGGTTCGGGGGACATTCCGGCCGCTCTCGCGATGGCGCCCTACTCCACCCAGGACATGGCCGACGACGGCCTCGGCCTGCTCACCGCGCTCGGCATCGAACGGGCCCATGTGGTCGGAACGTCGATGGGCGGAATGCTCGCCCAGCTGATGGCCATCGGAGCGCCGGAGCGGGTCCTGACCCTGACGTCGATGATGTCCACGACCAGTGAGCCCGAGTACGGCCGTTCCAGCCCCGAGGCCCAGACGGCGCTCCTCGCCCCGAAGCCCGCGGACCGCGAGGGATACATCGCGGCGGCCGAGCAGGGCCTGCTGTGGTCCTCCAAGCGCTACGGAGACGCGGCACTCCTGCGCGAACTGGCCGCCAGGAGCTACGACCGTGCCTACTACCCGGCCGGAACGGGGCGGCAGCTCGCGGCCATGACGCTCAGCGGCCCGCGCACCGAGGCGCTGCGCGCACTCCGGGTGCCGACCCTGGTGATCCACGGCCTGGACGACGTCCTGGTCGACCCCAGCGGCGGGAGGCGCACGGCCGAACTCGTGCCGGGAGCCGAGCTCCTGCTCCTCGCGGACATGGGGCACGACCGGCCGCGCCCGCTCTGGCCCCGGATCATCGACGCCCTGGAGGCGCACACCCGCCCGCGGGGCTGAACGCGGGCGGCGTCCCTCCCGCTCCGCACGGAGCAGGAGGGACGCCGTCGTCAGGAAGGCCTCTCAGACGAGTTCGGGCTGCGGCTCTGCCTGCCGCACCGGTGCCTCCTTCGGATCCCACCGCCTGGTGGTCCGCACGTAGCAGTAGATGACCGAGACCATCGAGAGGATCATGAGCGGCCCGAACACCCAGGGGGTGTCGGCCATCACCGTCGGCAGATAGCGGTAGGCCACCAGGAGGGCGGCGAAGACGGCCGTGCCGTAGCCGACCAGCAGCGTCCCCGACCGGTCCCAGCCGCGTTCGAGCGAGCGGAGCCCCGCCTCGATGGTGAGCGTGAACACGACTCCGGCGATGATGTCGGCGCCGTAGTGGTACCCGAAGCCCAGCGTGGCGCCCAGTGTGGCGATCAGCCAGAACGTGCCCGCGTACCGCAGGAAACGAGGACCCCGGCGGGAGTGGACGAAAATGGCGGTGGCCCACGCGGTGTGCAGGCTGGGCATGCAGTTGCGCGGAGTGATCCCGTCGAACGGCATGTGCTGCGGGGGGTCGAGCGGCGGCGGCGT
This sequence comes from Streptomyces sp. NPDC058195, assembly GCF_042883525.1. NCBI lineage: Bacteria > Bacillati > Actinomycetota > Actinomycetes > Kitasatosporales > Streptomycetaceae > Streptomyces > Streptomyces sp. NPDC058195. The sequence continues at coordinate 52,176 of NZ_JBHVVM010000003.1, read as the reverse complement.
GTTCGGCCACAGATCGGCCAGCGCCCAGTGCCCGCCGTCCGCGCCGTAGGCGAAGATCGGCCCGACCACCGGGAAGATCATGTAGATGCCCGGCCCGAGCAGTCCTATGACCAGGAAGGTGCGGACCAGGTGGTGGCCCGGGAAGCGGCGCTCGACCGCCACGTGCCGCAGCTGGTACGCGGCGACGGCGACCGCCGCCACCGGGAGCTGGGTGTACACGGCGTCGAGGAAGTGGGCGCCGACCGGCCCGGTGGCCGTGACGAGCCTGCCCACCAGCCAGGACGGATCGCCCAGCGCGTGATCCGCGGTCGCCACGTACTGGTCGAGCACCTCATAGCGGGTCTTCGACGTGATGAGCAGCCAGGTGTCGCCGGTCTTGCGTCCCGCCACCAGCAGCAGCCCCAGCCCGACGCCCTTCAGCAGCAGCATCCGCTCCCGGCCCGTGCGCCGGGTGAGGGCGATGACCGCACAGCCGATGATCACCCACAACGCGCCGTTGCCGAAGGGGTGGCCCCCGTTCAGGCCGATACCGGCCACCCACCGCACGAGGAGGAAGACGATGTCGATGCCGATCGCGGCACAGAGGGCGATGAGCCGCTGCCGCCACGTGAGCACCAGCATCGTCAACGCCATGCTGGCGTACAGCAGGAATCCCGACTTGGGGGCGACCACCACCTCCTGCGCCTGCGTGACGATCGGCCCCGGCAGACCGTAGTGCCGCGCGGCCACCTCCAGCGCGACGAGGAAGCCGGCGGTCACCACCGCCGCCGCGGTCCACAGCATCGCCCGTGGCCGACGCCATGCGGTGAGCAGAGCTCTGAAGTTACTACGCGAAAAAACCCGCGATGCTATAGATATCAAGTGTTTGGCCGATTTGTTAGGTTCTGACTGGACGGTGCACTTTTCAATCCGATTGGCATGGCTTTCCAGGGGAGGGCAGGCGTCGGGGGGTGCTCTCCATGAGCCCGAACATGCTATCGGAGCGTGCGAATGAGCCCGCTGGCCAGGCGGTACGAGGGGGGCGGCCCGGCGGACCGGGTGCGCTGTCCGTCAGATGACGGAGCGTCCGGCCTCCACGGGGTCCAGCTGCTCCAGCCGGTGTTGCAGCGCCTCGACCGCTCCCGGGCGCTGTCCGGGCACGTGCCGACGCAGGGCCGCCAGGGCCGGGCCGAGCTCCAGGGACCGCCGCGGATCGCCGACCTCCTGCCACTGGTGGTGGGCCCGGTCCACGGCGCCCACCACGGCGGGATCGTCCGGCGGCTCCCGGCGGGCGAGGCGGGCGTCGGCGGCGGCCATCCACAGCTCGCAGCTGCGCGCCGGATCACCGGCCAGGCGGGCGAGGTCGGCCCGCACCTCCAGCCAGTGGGTGGCTTCGGCGGAGGCGGCCCCGTGTGTGCGCAGTGCCCAGCCCTCCCACATGGCGGCGAGGGACGCGGCCTCGCTGTGCCGGCCGGCGTGGGCGGCGGCGAGGATCGCGGGAAGCGGATCGTTCTCGGCGGCCGGGAGGCCGGCCGGGGGCTGCTCGGTCGCGGCCGGCCCGGTCGGTGTCATGGGGGAGGGGGGGAAGGCCGGGGCCGGTGCGGTGTCCGGGGCCAGGAAGAGGGCGCTGTCGGCGCCTAGCCGGGCGGCGGTCTGTTCGTGGAGCTGGGCGAGCGGCGGATGGGCGCCACTGCGCCAGGTGGCGGCGAGTGCCTTCAGATAGGCCGGCTCCGCCAGGCGGCGACGGGCCGGTGGCGGAACGATCCGCCCGTACACGTCGATTCCGTGGCCGAGGGGGAGCCCCTCGGCGCGGAGCTTGGGCCAGGTGTCCGCGGCGGCGACCAGGTCGACAACGGCGGTGGTGGTTCCCGGGCGGCGTGCCGCGAGCTCTCCGGCCAGCCAGTGCCAGGGCAGTGAGGTGTAGCGCAGGGTGGCGGGCGTGGTCCGGGCGAGGGCGAGATGGACCAGCCGCTGCCGGTGGTCGAGGTGGAGCTGGCCCGCGAGGTAGAGGGTGAGCGGACCGGGCTCGGTGGCCGCGGCGCGGATGCGGGTGAGCACCGTCTGAGGGTCGGCCGGATCGGCGAGCTCGACGACGGTGGCCGCGGTGGAACGCGTCAGGATGCCGGGTGCGACCGCCGCCAGCGAGGGCAGGGCGCCGGTCGCGTCGGCAAGGCGGCTCTTGCCGGCCGGGGCTGCCGCGATCAGCAGCGCGGTCCCGGATGTCATGTCCTCCCCGTCGATCACCACGAGAGCACCGTAGCCGTTGCCCGGCGCCAGCAGGTAACGGGCGCCCAACTCCACTCCGATGACTGGGTAGTACGTTTGTGCGACTACCTCGCGCGATGAGGTGGGGCTCCGCAGGCCGCCCGGCGGCCGGGAGGCGTCAATGTTGCGTACAACGTACCGCGTGGCCCTGGGAGTTGGTTCCACCGAGCGGTGTCCTACGGTGTGAGGCGGGACGCCGCCCGCCCTCCGACCGGCAAGGAGCACCAGGTCATGCAGGTAGAGATCGCGCGGGATCTGCGTGAGTCGGTCGCCCGGCTCGGGGCGGGAGCCCCCTACGCCCTGAAGGTCCTGGCCGGTCGGCTGGCCGACGATCCGGGCCTGGGGCGGCCCTCGGGGCTGCCGGGCGTCCTCAGCGTGACCGTCGACGGCGAACCGTTCGAGGACTGCCCCGACCTGGACGTCGGCTACCTCCGCGAACCCGGCCGGATCGAGATCCGGTTCGTGACCGTGGCCCGCCCTCCGGAGCCCGTCGCGCCCCGCGCACCCGCCGCGAACGCCGGGGAGCGGCCCGGCGACCCGGTCTGCGACGCCCTCACCGTACGGGAGGTCGCCGAGGCCTGGCGGCGCGTCACCGCACGGCTGCGGCGCCACGCCCCCGAATCGCTCGCCGCGTTCCGCCCCGGCGCACGCCCCGCGGACATCGCCGCGCTGGAGGAGTGCCTCGGCACCCCGGTGCCCGTCGGGCTGAGCGCACTGTGGCTGCTGACCGCGGGCGACGACGGGGTCGACGGCCGTGGATGCCTCCCGGGGAACGCCGCGCTGATGACGCTGGAAGCCGTGGCCGACGTCCACCGGCGGATGACGCGAATCCAGGCCCGCGAAGACGCCCGCGGCCCCGGCGGCGGCGACCGGACGGCGGTGTGGCGGCCCGGCCGGATCCCGATGGTCGCGCGGGGCCCGGCGGACACCACCTCGGGCCTGTACCTGGACACCACGACCGGCTTCCTCGGCCGCTGGTCCCGCTATGCCGAAGCCCCGGACGAGGAGGCCGACACCCTGGTCACCTACCTGGAGGAGGTCGCCGACACGCTCGAATCCCCGGCCCTGGCCACGCGCGACACACCCGGACTGATCGGCGGCGCGCTGGTGTGGCGCAGCGCGCTCGCCCCGGCGGAGGAGACCCGGTGGCACCCCCTGGGGGTGGCGTCAGCACCACCCCCGTACGGGCTCCAGACCTCCTGACCCGCCGTCGGCCGCGCAGCAGACTCTGCCCAGGCCCCGGCGAGGAACCGCCGGGCGCGGACCACGGACGGAGAGCAGGGATGAGCGGTCACACCCGCCGAAGGATCATCAAGGGCGCGGCACTCGCGGCGGCAGGAAGCGTCGTCGGGGGCTACGGACCCGGCCACTACGGCGCGGCCGCACAGGCCGCGGACCGGGACACCTCGGGCCGGGGCGGCGGTGCGTCGCCGTTCCTGGAGGGGGCCTTCGCCCCGGTGACCGAGGAACTCACCGCGTTCGGCCTCCCGGTGTCCGGCCGGGTGCCGCGCGACCTGGACGGCCGCTACCTGCGCACCGGCCCCAACGCGCTGGGCCTGGAGGACCCGAGGGCCCATCACTGGATGCTCGGCGACGGCATGGTGCACGGCGTCCGGCTGCGTGACGGACGCGCCGAGTGGTACCGCAACCGGTGGGTGCGCTCCTCGCGGGTGGCCGCTGAACTGGGCGAGACGTACCCCGGCACCGTGCCGCCGGACGACTTCGCGTGCAACACCCATGTCATCCCGTACAAGGGACGCGTCCTGGCGCTCCAGGAGAGCGGGCCGCTGCCGTACGAACTGGACGGCGAGCTGAACACCGTACGGCCCCACGACTTCCGCGCCACGCTGGAGGGCGCGTTCACCGGGCACACCAAGTACGACGCGGTGGCCGACGAACTGCACGCGGTGGCGTACTACCCGGCCTGGGACCACGTACGGCACATCGTGGTCGACCACACCGGGCGGGTGGCCCGGACCAGCAGGATCCCGGTGGCGGACGCGCCGATGATGCACGACTTCGCCCTCACCGCGACGTACGTGGTGATCGTCGACCTGCCGGTCACCTTCGACACGGCCGCCGCCGGTGCGGGCGCACCCGTCCCGTACACGTGGAACGAGAAGCACCCGATGCGGGTCGGGGTGATGCCGCGGACGGGCGGCGCCGTCCGCTGGTTCGAGACCGCTCCGGTGTTCTTCTCCCACACGGTCAACGCCTACGACCAGGGTGACACCATCGTCATGGAACTCACCACCATGCCCGCGCCGTTCCGCGTCGCGGGCACCGAGGGCGGGCCCTCCAGCACCGGCACCCCGGTCCTCGACCGATGGACCGTCGATCTGCGTGCCGGGCGTGTCCGCAGTACCCGGATCGACGACCTGCCGCAGGAATTCCCCCGCGTCAACGAGTCGCTGGTGTCGCGACGGCACCGCTACGCGTACACGGCGTGCGCGGCGGAGATGTGGCGCGCCTACGGGACGGTCGACGGGGTGCCGCCGGACGAGACGTTCACCAACTGCCTGGTGAAGCACGACATGCTGCGCGGCAGCCGCCAGGTGCACCGCTTCCCCGGGGGCGCTGCGGCCTCGGAGCCGGTCTTCGTGCCGCGCCGCGGGGCCCGGCACGAGGACGACGGCTACCTCCTGTCGTACGTGCACGATCCGGACCGGGGCGCGAGCGACCTGGTGGTCCTCTCCGCGGAGGACTTCACCGCTCGTCCGCTGGCCCGCGTCCACCTGCCGGGACGTGTTCCGCTCGGCTTCCACGGGAGCTGGGTGCCGGACGCGTGAGCACGCCGGCTCCCGTGCCGCGTCAGCGGTAGTCCCGCGCAGAGCCCTCCTTCCCGCCGTACACGGTGTCCTCGATGTACGCCCAGGCGTCGGGGCAGCTGCCGTCGGCGTCCCGCACGCCGTAGACCTTGCCGAGTTCACCGCTGGACGTGGACTTCCCGTTCCAGCGGTCGGCCCGGTCCGGGTCGGCGGCGAGCGCAGCGACTCCCCGGGCGAGGAAGAGCGGCGACTCGGCGATCGCGAAGGTCGGCTCCTGGGCGATGGCGTCGCGCCAGTTCTCCTCCGTCACCCCGAAATGCGTGAGCATCTGCTCCGAGCGCAGGAAGCCCGGGGTGACGGCGACGGCGGTGCCCCCGTACGGCGCCAGCTCCTCGCCCAGGCCGTGGGCGATCCGGAGGGGGGCGGTCTTCGCGAGGTCGTAGTAGAGGTTCTCGCGGTAGCGGCGGTTGGAGACCGCCGTGCCGTCGGTGACCTCCACGTGCAGGGGCGCCTCGGAGCGGATCAGGAGGGGGAGGGCGAGCGCCGCGGTGATCACATGGGAGCGCACCCCCAGCTCCAGGATGCGCAGACCGTCGGCCAGCGGTGTCTCCCAGCTCTTCTTGCCGAAGACGGAGCTGATGAGCAGGTGGTCGCCGCCCCAGAGGTCATTGACCAGGATGTCGAGCCGGCTCTGCTCGTGGTCGATCCGCCCGACCAGGGCACGCACCTGGTCCTCGTCCAGGTGGTCGGTGGGGACGGCGATGCCGGTGCCGCCCGCGGCGGTGACCAGTTCGGCGGTCTCCTCGATGGTCTCCGTGGTCCGGCCGACCTCGCTGGCCCGCTCGCGGGTGGTCCGGCCGGTCACGTAGACGGTGGCGCCGGAGCGGCCCAGCTCGACGGCGAGGGCCCGTCCGGCGCCGCGGGTGGCTCCGGCGACAAGCGCGATCCGGCCGCTGAGCGGGGATTCCTGGGCGGCGTGCGGGGCGTTCTCGACGCCCTGGGCGTTCTGGGAGTGCGTTTCCTTGGTCATGGCACCACCGTGCACGGAAATGCAGACAGAACCTGTCTCCTTTCCCGGCGGGTTGTCTCCGGGGCCGCCACCAGGGCCACGTACGGGCCCACTCACGGGTTTCCCGACGGCGGCGGCTTGGAAGGGAGTGGCCATGACGACGATCCCGGACGGACGCCCCGTCCCGCCCCCGCACGCCGACGAGCGCGCCATGCTCGACGCGTGGCTCGACTTCCACCGCGCGACGCTCGCCCTCAAGTGCGCGGGCCTGGACGACGAACAGGCACGGCAGGCCACCGCGTCTCCGTCGCGAATGACGCTGCTCGGCCTCGTTCAGCACATGGCCGAGGTGGAGCGCAAATGGTTCCAGTGCGTACTCGCGGGGCAGGACCTCCCGCGGGTCTTCGAGGAATCCGGCCCCGACGGCTTCGCCCTCGCACCGGACCGGAGGCTCGACGAGGTGCTGGCGGCCTGGCAGGCGGAGATCGCCCGGGGCCGGGCACTGAGCGCCGGGGCCTCGCTGGACGATGCGGGGTTCCTGTCCGGGCAGGACGCGGTGTACCTCGGCGACCAGGGCGTATCCCTGCGCTGGATCATGGTCCACATGATCGAGGAGTACGCGCGCCACAACGGCCATGCCGACCTCATCCGCGAGCGGATCGACGGAGCCACCGGAGCCTGACCGGTCCCGCTTCTCACTCTCTGGGACACCCGGCCCAACTCCCTTGCGGTAAAGGGAGTTGAGCCCGGTAGGCTCCCGGGGCGAATGGGAGGGGTGGGGCATGGCGAGCCACAGGGAACGGCGCGGGAGCGGTGCGGGCCTGAGGAGGCGGAGCAGACCGTGACCGCCCTGCTGCTGGCCCTGGGCAGCTCCCTGATCTACGGCTGCGCCGACTTCCTGGGCGGACTCGGCGCCCGCAAGGCCCATGTGCTGCGCACCGTCATGATCGCGGCCCCTGCCTCCCTGGCGGTGGAGCTGTCCCTGTGGCCGGTGCTCGGTGCCTCGTTCAGCGCCGGGGCGCTCGGCTGGGGCGTCGCGTCGGGGTTCGCCTCGGCCGGTGCGTTCGCACTGCTCTACCACACCCTGGCCATCGGCCCGATGAGCGTGCTCTCGCCGGTCACGGCGCTGGTCTCCGCCATGCTCCCGGTCGGTGTGGGCCTGGTGCAGGGCGAGCACCTGGGGACGGCGGGACTGGTGGGTCTGCCGCTGGCGCTGACGGCGGTGGTGATGGTCAGCGCCGGGCACGGTGCGCGGGCGGCGCGGCCCTCGCGTACGGCGCTGCTGCTGGCCCTCGGGGCCGGTTCCGCCATCGCCGTCCAGCTCATCTGTCTGAACCAGGCGCCCGCAGACAGCGGGGTGGCCCCGCTGATCGTGGGGCGGTCGGTCTCCGCGGCGATCACCCTGAGCGTGGCCGCGGTGATCCGTTCCGGCCTGGGCACCGAGCGGCCCGCGTACGCGGTGTCGGCCGCCGCGGGCGCCCTGGACTCGGTGGCCAACCTGCTGTTCCTGATGGCCGCCCGTGGCGGGGATCTCGCCGTCGTCGCCGTCATCACCGCGCTGTACCCGGCGGGCACGGTGCTGCTCGCCCGCAGCGTGCTCGCCGAGCGGATCCACCGCGGCCAGTTGGTGGGGCTCGGGGCGGCGGCCGTCGCCGTCAGCCTGCTGGCCCTGGCCTGAGGGCCGGGCCTGAGGGCCGGGCCGCCACCGGCCGCCGCGCGGTGCGCGCGGCGGCCGGCGGGAGTGCCTCAGCGGCGCCCGTAGTAGAGCGAGTTGCCCGCGGTGTCCGGCAGGTACAGCACGTCGGCCCCGTCCGAGTCCTGGCGTACCGCCAGCCGGTCGGCGTTGACGCCCGGCGCGGCGGACTGCGCGACCCAGGCCCCGTCCGCGTTCTGGGTCGCGGCGAAGACCCGGTCGGTCCCGGTGGAGGTCACGTAGTACACCCGCTTGGTGTCCGTGGCGTCCCAGGTGATGCCGACCGCCGCGGCGGTCTGGCCACCCGCGTACACGGTCTTGCTGAGCCAGCCGGTTCCGCTCGGGTAGGCGTAGTACACGCGGAAGTTGGCGCCGCTCTCGGCCGAGCGGTAGCGGTAGGCCACCTTCGGGGTGGAGCCGTCCAGGGTGAGCTTGGCGCTCTGCACCGCCGGGCCCGCGTAGGCGTTGTCGATGCTCCACTCCTCGCCCGCGGTGAGGTCCTGGATCACGTCGGACGTCGCGGGCGTCACCGGAGTGGTGACGGCGGCGCCCGCGCTGTCGGCGAACGCGCCGGTCGACGGGTCGTAGCTCAGGTAGGAGAGCTGGTGGCGGAAGCCGGTCGCCGGAGCCTTCGCCCACTCGTACAGCAGGTGGACGCGCCCGGTGGCGTCCACCATCAAGTCGTCCGGGTACACCGAGCGGTTCAGCGCGTCGGCGAAGGTGGCGACCACGCTCCACTTCGCGGCGGCGTTGTCCCAGCGGTACAGCCTCCCGGGCCGCTTGTCGGCGCCGGAGCCGACCCGGGCGGCCATGTAGAGGTCGCCGTTGGGGGCGGTGGCCACGATCGGGTACGTGATGGCCACGCCCTGGTCGGGCAGTTCGGCCGCGTGGTCCGTGACGTCGGTGCCGGGGGCCTCGGTGCGGAAGTAGCGCCAGGGGTTGGCGTGCATCGAGGCGAACACGTGCAGGCGGCCGCTGCCGTCGCGGGCGACGGACGGCTGGCTGTGCCCGTTGTCATCGGGGAACTCGGCCTGCAGCCCGCTCTTGTCGAGCAGCGGCAGCCGGCTCCAGACCCCGTCGGGGTCGCGCCGCGCGATGGCCGGACGGTGCGTGGCCGCGGTCGCGCCAGGCTCGTTGAACGCGAAGTACGTGTACTGGCCGCGGCCCTTGTACGTGGCGACCGGGCTCCACCAGGCGGCCTGGTTCGAGGTGTCCATCGCGTACGGGATCTTCTCGATCACCGTTGCCTCGGCCGCGGTGGCCGCGACGGCCGTGCGGTCCGTTCCGTCGGCCTGGGCGGCCGGAACAAGCGTGAGCAGGGCGGCCAGGGCCGCCGCCGAGGCCGCGTACACGCGTGCCGTGGGTCGTCGCAAGGTGAGCTCCTTCGCGGGTGCGGGGGTGAGGCGAACAGGGCGGCCTACCTGCAAAGGAGCCCCGTCGCTGCGCCGGGAGCTTACAACCGATCCCAGATTACGAACAGAGGGTGCACAATACGAAACTGAAATACGTCTTGGGGAAGTCGGGTGCGGAACGCAAGGGGCCCGGTGAAGGCGAACCGCCTTCACCGGGCCCCTGAGCCGCCTTCCGGATGCCGTGCTCCGGATCAGCGCTCGATTCAGCGCTTGATGAGGTCCGTGACCTCCTCGGCGGCGTGCTTCATGGCGTCCTTCGGCTTCGACTTGCCGACCAGGACGGCCTGGACCTGCTTGGCCACGGCCTCCTCGATCTGGGCGTTCTGCGCGAACTGCCAGAACGGGCTGCCCGTCGCCGTCTTGGTGATCTTCTCGGTCCACTCGGTGGAGAAGGTGTCCTTGGCGACCTTCGGGTCGGCCAGGCCCGCCGTGGTGGACGGCGGCAGGGCGCGCTCGGCGAAGTACTGGGCGACGGTGGCCTGATCGGTGGTGGCGTGCAGCGCGAAGTCGGTGGCGGCGTCCTGGCCCTTGCCCTTGACGATCGCGATGACACCGCCCCACAGCAGCGCCTGGGGCGTGTCGCCCGCCTTCTGCACGGGACGCTGCATCGGCTGCATCGCGTCGGCCAGCGTCTTGTCCTTGGACTGGGCCGAGGTCACGCCCTTGCCGATGATGGCGTCGTCGTAGAAGGCGGCCTTGCCCTGCCCGAACAGGGCACGGGCGTCGAAGCGGTCCACGTCGGCGGCGATCAGCTTCTCGTCGTGGAGCTTCTTGTACCAGGTGACCGCGTCGATCGAGGCGTCGTCGCCGATGGTGACCTTGTCACCGTCGAGCAGGGTGCAGCCGAAGGTCTGCATCCAGGGGAAGATGTCCTTCAGCTGGGCGACCTTGGTGGCCGCGGCGTAGGGCACCACACCGCCGCCGAGGCCCTTCAGCGCCCGCAGCGCGTCCTCGAACTCCTCGACGGTGGTGGGGTGCTTCTTGATGCCGGCCTTCGCCAGGAGCTTGGAGTTGGCGATGAGGCCGATGGAGCCGGTGTTCCACGGCAGGCCGTACTGCTTGCCGTCGTACTTGCCGCTGTTCAGCGCGACGTCCGTGTAGCCGCCCTTGGACGCCACGGAGCCGAGGTCGGCGAGCTTGCCCATCTGCGCCACCGCGGCGAGCCAGGCGATGTCGAGGTGTATCGCACCGGTGGTCTCGCCGCCGCCGAGCTTGAGGGTGAGCTGGCTCAGGTACTCGTTGTACGGGTAGGAGACCGCGCGGACCTTGGAGCCCTCGGCCTTCTCCCACGCCTTGATGATCTTCTCGATGGAGGGCTTGGCGGCCTCCTCGTTGAGCGACCAGGAGGTGAAGTCGAAGTTCTTGGACTTCGTGTCGCCTCCGTTGGAGGAGGAGCTGGGACCGGACGGGGCGCAGGCGCTCAGGGCGCCGACGCCTGCCACACCGAGCGCGCCGAGGCCGAACATACGAAGCGCGCCGCGCCGGCTGAGGCCAGAGGTGGTCATGGGTGTCTCCATCGGGGAGTGGGCGGAAGGGGAATACGTGGGGGAGAGGGTGCGGGTGGTCCCGCGGGCTCAGCTCTTGACCGAACCGGCGGTCATCCCGCCGACGAGGTAGCGCTGCAGGAACATGAAGGCGACGACCACCGGAACGGACACCACCAGAGAGGCGGCCATCAGCTCGGGCCAGGCGGTCTGGAACTCGCCGATGTACGTCGAGACGAGGCCGGGCGGCAGGGTCTGCTTCTCCTTGTCGGCCAGCGTCACCGCGAAGATGAAGTCGTTCCAGCCGCGGACGAAGGCGAACAGACCGGCGGCGATCATGCCGGGCGCGGCCAGCGGGGCCACGATGGAGTGCAGCGTCCGCCAGCGGGACGCGCCGTCGATGGACGCGGCCTCCAGCAGGGCGTCCGGGATGGTGTCGAAGATTCCCTTCAGCATCCAGACGCACAGCGGCATCGTGAACGTGGTGAAGGACAGCACCAGGGCGGTGTACGTGTTGAGCAGGCCGAAGCTGGAGAAGACCGCGTACAGCGTCACCAGCAGGAGCGCCTGCGGGAACATCTGCGAGGCCAGCACCATGTGCATCAGCGAGCGCCGTCCGCGGTAGCGGAACTTGGAGAACGAGTAGCCCATGTAGGTCGCGACGACCACGCTCAGCACGGCGGTGATCGAGGCCACGATGAGGGAGTTGACCAGGTACTTGATCAGCTGGTCGTTCTCGGCGAGGGCGGTGAAGTTGCTGAAGGTGATGTCGGTGGGAATCAGCTTCGGCGGGAACTGGAAGGTCTGCTCGGGGCTGCTCAGCGCGGTGGCGAGCAGCCAGTAGATGGGCAGCATGCCGAAGGCGCCGATGACCAGGACGGCGGTCCAGGCCACGATCCGCGAGCGCAGCAGGTCCTTGCGTATCCGGCGGCGCGAGGTGCGCCCGGAGGACGTCGCGGCAGAGCTCAGCCGGTCGGTGCCGGACAGCGGGGTGGTGGTCGTGGAAGTCATCAGGCGTCGTTCTTCCGCTCGGTGATCCTGAGGTACACAACTACGAGGACGAGCAGCAGCAGCATCCACAGGCCGCCCAGCGCGGTCGCCCGGCCGATGTCGAAGCCCTTGAAGGCGGTCTGGTACACGGCGGTCGCGAAGGTCTCGGTCGAGCCGGCCGGGCCGCCCCCGGTGAGCACGTAGATGGTGTCGAAGTGCTGGAAGTTCCAGATGAACTCCAGCAGCAGCACGATGGAGGCGACGCCGCGGACCTGCGGCCAGGTCACGGCGAAGAAGCGCCGGATCGAGCCCGCCCCGTCCATCGAGGCCGCCTCGTGGAGTTCCTTGGGCACGGTCTGCAGGCCCGCCAGGAGCATCACCATCATCCAGGGGAAGCTGGCCCAGGTCTTGGTGATGATGACGGCGAGCATGGCGGTGCCGGGCTGGCCGAGCCACGAGATCGACTCGTCGATGATCCCGGCCTTCATGAGGACGCCGTTCAGCACCCCGTAGTTCGCGTTGAAGATCCACATCCAGAGGAAGGAGACCACCACGCCCGGGATCACCCAGGGGAAGAGGAACAGACCGCGCAGGAAGCCGCTGCCCTTGAGACCCGAGTTCAGCGCCAGGGCAAGCGCGAAGCCGATCACGAAGGGGACGATGGTCGCGCCGACGGTGAAGGTCAGCGTCTGCTGGAGGATGGTGAGGAAGTCGCCGTCCAGCCAGTAGGCGAAGTTCTCCAGGCCGACGAACTCCCGGCCCGGCAGCCGCAGGTCCTGCTTGAAGAAGCCGGTGACCAGTGCTGACAGCAACGGGTAGATGATGATCGCCGCGAACAGGGCGATTCCCGGCGCGGTCAGCAGCAGTGCGAACGCGCCGTTGGAGAGCCGTCCGCCGGCCCGCTCACGGCGTGGAGCGGCCTTCTGCGGAGGTGCGGCCGTACTCATGGGTGTGTCCTCTCGAACGGGGCAGGAGCGCTGGTGCGGGGCGTGCCACAGACGGCCGTGCGCAGGCGGACGGGCGCGGCGCGGCCGGGAGTGCCGGGTGGGCCGCTCCGTCCTCTGCTTCGACCGAGACCCTCTGTGAATGCCATACATGCTCCATTGAACGCAAGTTGCAGCATGCGGGATCGTTCTCCATATCGTGCGACGGCGTCAACCCTTTTGGGCAGTGAATCGCCGGATCTGTGCAGGACCGGCGAAGCCGTCGAACGAGCCACGAGCCCATCTGGGACTCCGTGGCGGCGGTCGTCTTTGGCTGCGCCGGAAATCTACAGCACATCCCACTAGCTGAACAGTGGTTGCACAATATGGAAGTGATGTACGTTCAAGGACGCTCCGCTGTTGCGGAGAGTATCCGAGCTTCACTCCAAGGAGGCCGCACCGTGCGGGAAGAAGAGGTCCATTACGACATCGCCGTCATCGGCGGCGGCTTGGCGGGGACCTGCGCGGCCATCGCCGCAGCCCGGCTCGGCCGACGTGTCGCCCTGGTCAACAACCGGCCCGTCCTCGGCGGCAACGCCAGCAGCGAGATCCGGGTCTGGGTCTGCGGCGCCACCGCCCACGGGGTGCACCGCTGGGCGCGCGAGACCGGCATCATGGGCGAGCTGTACACCGAGAACCAGTTCCGCAATCCCGAGGGCAATCCGTACTACTGGGACCAGGTGGTCCTCGATGCCGTACGGGCCGAACCGAACATCGACCTGTATCTCAACACCGACGTACGGGAGGCCGACGCGAGCGGCCCGGACGACGCCCGCGTGCTGCACTCGTGCACCGGCTGGATGATGGGCTCGGAGCGGCGCATCACCTTCCACGCGGAGCAGTTCCTCGACTGCACCGGCGACGGCCTGCTCGGCCACCTGGCCGGAGCCCACTACCGCATCGGCCGCGAGGCCCGCGCGGAGTTCGACGAGCCCTGGGCGCCCGAGGAGCAGGACGAGGCGCTGCTCGGCTCGACGATCCTGTTCCACACCAAGGACATGGGCCGCCCGGTGAAGTTCGTACCGCCGGACTCCGCCCGCGACCTCACCACCACGCCCATCCTGCGCAACCGCGTGCTGCGGACCGGCGACAACGGGTGCGACTACTGGTGGATCGAGTGGGGCGGCGAGCTCGACACGGTCCACGACAACGAGCGCATCCGCGACGAGCTCCAGTCCGTGATCATGGGGATCTGGGACCACATCAAGAACTCCGGAGAGTTCCCGGACGCCGAGAACCTCACCCTCGAATGGGTCGGCAGCCTCCCCGGCAAGCGCGAGTACCGTCGCTTCCTGGGTGACTACATCCTCACCCAGCAGGACATCCTCGAACAGCGCCAGTTCGACGACCGGGTCGCCTTCGGCGGCTGGTCGGTCGACCTCCACCCGGTTCAGGGCATGTACGCGGACGAGCCGGGCGCCCGCCAGCGCTACGCGGACGGCATCTTCCACATCCCGCTGCGCTCCTTGTACTCGGCGAACGTCAGTAACCTCCTGTTCGCCGGACGCAACATCTCCGCCACCCACATCGCCTTCGGCGCCACCCGGGTCATGGCCACCTGCGCCACGCTCGGCGAGGCCGCCGGAACCGCCGCCGCGCTCTGTGTCGCCGAGGACCTCACCCCGCGTGAACTCGCCACAAAGCGCCCCGAACTGGTGCGTCACGCCCTGCTGCGGCAAGACGCCTCCGTCATCGGCCTCGCCGACGACGACCCGGGCAACCTGGCGCGCACGGCCCGGATCAGTGCCTCCTCGCACCTGAGCCGCCTGGCGGCCGAGCCCACCGAGGCGGCGCCCGGCGAGCCGTACCCGCTCAGCCGCGACCTCGCCCTGCTGCTGCCGGCGGACCCCGCGCTCGACACGGTCGACCTGCTGGTCCACGGCGCCCCCGGCGACCAGCCGGGCGAGCTCACCGTGGAACTGTGGAGCACCGGCCGCCCCGAGAACGCCGTCCCGGTCGACCACCTGCTCACCACCACGGTGACCGTACCCGCGGGCGGCCCCCACTGGGTCACGGCCCGGCTCGACCACCGCCCGGACACCCCGGAGAACGTCGTCCTGATCGTCCGCTCCTGCCCGGGGGCGGCCCTGGCCCTCGTACCCGAGCGCACCGAGGGCGTCCTCGCGCTGCGCAGCAGGGTCGAGGGGGACGCGGCCGTCGACCACGACATCCCGGAGGAGGAGGGGCAGCTGGTTCTGGAGTGGCAGGCCCGCGGGCTGCGGCGGCAGACGTTCGGCTTCCGTGCGTCCCCGGACACCACGGCCTTCCTGCCCGAGCGGGCTGTCGGCGGCTTCCAGCGGGCCTACGGCGGCCCCCAGAAGTGGTCGTCGGCACCGCTGCCCGACCCGGAGCGGGCCGAGGAGTGGCTGCGCCTGGACTGGGACGGCGAGCAGCGGCTCACCGAGGCGCGGGTGGTGTTCGACGACGACGTCGACGAGTACCTCAACAACCTGCACCGGCACCGCACCCCGTTCGAGGTCATGCCGGAACTGGTCCGTGACTACCGGATCGAGAGCCGCGAACCGGACGGCGGCTGGCGCACTCTGCTGACGGTCACGGGCAACCGCCGCCGCCACCGCGTCCACGCGCTGGTGGGTGCGGACGGCGGGCCCGTGCGCACGGACGCGCTGCGGCTCGTGGTGGACGCGACGCACGGGGCACGGCACGTACAGGTGATCGCGTTCAAGGCGTACAGCGTGTAGCGGCTCCAGCGGCGCGACGAAGGGGGCCCGGTGAAGGCGAACTGCCTTCACCGGGCCCCCTTCGCGCGGGCGTCCCGGTGCGCAGGCTTCGGCCGTTCGGAGCCCCTGCCCATGCTCCTCCGTGCGCGGGCGTCCTGGACGACGCCTCGGAGGGGTGCCCCGGAAGACGTCTTCCGGGGGGTGTCTGGGAAGACACCCCCCGGAGAGCGTCGAAAACGCCGGAAGTCGCCGAAAATGCCGAAGACGCCTCAAAGGGCGTCTCGGAGGGGACTCTCAGAGGGGTGTCTCAGAGGGGCGTCTCAGAGGGCGCCGAGCGCCTGACTGATGACGTCGGCGGCCTCGATGACCTCACGGGTCAGCGCGAGACGCTGTCCCTCGGCCTCGGTGTGATTGCCGAGCAGGGAGGTGGGGCCCCACAGGGAGATGGCGGCGACCACGTCCCCCGAGGCGTCGCGGACGGGCGCGGCGAGGGAGGCCCGGCCCAGGGCGCGCTCCTCCGCCTCGACGGCGTACCCGGTGCGGCGCACGGTGTCGATCTCGGAGTCGAGGAGTTCGTGACTGGTGGTCGTGTAGTCGGTGTGCGCGGCGAGCGGCTCGGGGAGCAGCTTGCGGCGCTCCTTGGCCGTGAGCCCGGTCAGCAGGCACTTGCCGATGCTGGTGGCGTGCAGGGGGGCGCTGTGCCCGGCCTGCGTATAGGACTTGGGGGTGCGGGCACCCTCGAAGTTGCACAGGAACATCAGCTCGGTGCCGCGGCGGATGGCGACATTGGCCCCGAGCCCGGTACGGGTGGCGAGGTCCTGGAGGACCATGCGGGCGGCACGGTGCACCGGGTGACGGTTGGTCGCGGTGGCGGCGAGCGGCAGGATGCCGAGGCTGAGCCGGTAGAGGTTGCTGACGGGGTCGCGTTCCACCATGTCGAGACGCTCGAGGGTGGACAGCAGCCGGGACGTCGTGGAGGAGCCCAGCCCGGTGAGTTCGGCGACGTCCGAGACACGTAGCTCGGCACGGCCCGAGTCGAGTGCGCGCAGCACCGAGACCGCTCGTTCGACGCTCTGATTCGTCCCGGTGTCGGTCGCCCGAGTAACCATGACCCTCCTCATTCTGCAAATCGTTTGCACATTCTGCATCAGCATATCGCCTAACCGGCCGTCCTGTTAAAGAAATTTGCCAGTTCATGGCCGGAACGAACTCCTCCAGGTCTGCTCCCCAGCGATCCGGGGCGGAGGCCTGCCCCGTATGCGTGGCAGGCGCCATGAGACGCTGCGGGCCATGATGGCCAAGCTGCAGTGCGTGGTGCTGGACTGTGCCGACGTCGACGAACTGTCCCGCTTCTACCGGGCACTTCTCGGCGGGCAGGTCAACCGGCCGGACCCCCGCTGGTCGGTCGGGGGCGGCTGGGCGACGCTTCATACCGACGACGGGTCGGTGCTGGCCTTCCAGCGGGTGGCCGACTACCGGCCGCCGTCCTGGCCGGACTCCGCCCGCCCCCAGCAGGCCCATCTCGACCTGGCCGTCGACGATCTGGACCGGGCGCAGGAGAACGCCCTCCGTCTGGGCGCCACTCTGCTCGACTCGGGTGGCGGGGCACGCGGTTGGCGCGTCCTGGCAGACCCGGCAGGGCATCCGTTCTGCTTCGTCCGGCACTGACCGGCCGGTGAGCCCGGCAGCCGCCCGACGGCACGGCGCCCTTTCCCGTCAGCGCGTACGGGAATGAAGATGAGTACCCCGACTCAGGCACCCGGGCCCCCAGCCCCCGACGATGAAGGCCGCACACGAGGCGTACCGGCGTTGCCTGTGCGCCGAACCCCCAGAGTCAGGGAGCCCGTTCATGCTCAGTCGTATCGCCGGGGCCGTGGTGCCCGCGGCCGGCCGTCTGTCGGTGACCACCGACCCCGGTGCCGGGCTGGAGCCCGGGAGCATCGTGGCCGCGAACCATACGTCCCTGGCCGACCCCGCCATCGTGATTGCCGCACTGCGCAGCCTCGGCGCGGAACCAGTCATCATGGCGGCCGCGGGGCTGTGGCGGATCCCGCTGCTGGGCCGCGCGCTCGCCCGCGAAGGCCACATCCCCGTCATCCGCGGGGACCGCCGCGCGGCGGCCTCGCTGGACCTCGCGGCACAAGCCCTGGAGCAGGGGCGACTGGTCCTCATCTACGCGGAGGGCGGCCTGCCCCGCCGCAGGGACGTCGCGGAAGCGGCCCCCGGCCCGTTCCGCAGCGGCCTGGCCCGGATCGTCGAGCACACCGGCGCCCCCGTCATTCCCGTCGGCCAGGCAGGTGCCCGCCGGGTCGCCTCGGGCAACGCCGCCAAGCAGCTGGCCGGTCTGGCGACAGCGCCGCTGCGCCGCCCGGTCCTCCATGTGCATGTGGGTACGCCCCTGGAGCTGACCGGCGACCGCGCCGCCCGCACCGCACGGGCCCGCACAGCGGTGACCGCCGCCTGGCGAACGGCAGCCGCCCACCTGAGCGAACCTGCCGCACAGGCCGTGTGACGCCCCACGCCGGGAAGGCCGGGGGAGGCCGTGACGGCCCGGCAGGTTCGTCGTAGCGACCGCCGCATGTACGGCAACAGTCATGTGCGCACCCCTGGAACAAGAGGAAATGCTCTGGCATGCTCATGCCCACTCAACGCGCGTAGACACGACACGCGGTCAGGGAGGACGGGACATGTGTGAGCGATGCGGTCCGGCCGTCGGAGCGATGGAGGAACAGCGTGACGCCGGGCTGGGAGGTCCGTCGCGCAGAGGGCTGATCCTGGGGGCGGGTGCCGGGCTGGGAGTGCTGCTCACCGGCCTGCCGGTCCTGACCGCGTCCGCCGAGGCGGCGACGCTCAAGGACGGCCGGTGGTGCAACCCCGCCCGGGGCCGCTTCCCCGCGGGCGGACACTACGGCGCCTCACGCGGCGGCTACCCGCACGCGGGCCAGGACGTCACCAACTCGACCGGCACGGCCGTCTACGCGGCGGCCGCCGGGACCGTGGTGCGACGCGGCAAGGGCGTCCTGACCGGGCGCACCGGCAACGGCCTGGTCATCTCGCACGGCTCCGGCACGTACACCTATTACGGCCACCTCAGCGCCTTCCGCGTCCCCCTCAACGCCCGGGTCGCGGCGGGACAGCGCATCGCGGACATGGGTGCCACCGGCAACGTGACCGGCCCCCACCTGCACTTCGAAACCCACACCGGACGGCTGGGTTCCACCACTGATCCGGTGTCCTTCCTCGCTGCACGGGGCGTGGACCTGGGCGGCGGCTGGCCCGCCCTCAACCCCGGCGCCGCAGGGGCGACCGTCAAAGTCATCCAGCACCTGATCACCCAGCGCGGCACCGCACTGGTCGCCGACGGGAACTACGGACCGGTGTCGGTCCGCGCAGTCAAGAAGTTCCAGTCCGCCAAGAAGCTGGTGGCGGACGGCCAGGTCGGCCCGAAGACCTGGAAGAGCCTGGTGTACGAGCTGCGGCGCGGTGGCTCCGGGGCGCATGTACGGGCCCTCCAGGTGGTGCTGAACAAGCACAGCGCGGGCCTGGCCGTCGACGGGGGCTTCGGTGCGGTGACCAACACGGCCGTACGCTCCTTCCAGAGCGCCAACCGTCTCGCCGTCGACGGCCTGGTGGGCCCGAAGACATGGGAAGCGCTGGTCGGCTGACGGAATCGGTGCCGCCCGTACGGCTCGGCGTCCACGCCTCTCAGCGGGAGGGCCCCTCGCCGATGGTGACTTCGGCGGGGAACTCATGCGGTGCGGCGCCGTTCGCGCGGAGATATCCGGAGAGGGAGCCGTGATGGCTCCGGATCCACAGCAGGGCGCGCTGGAGGTGCGGGGGTGCGACCGGACGGGTGTTATGCCCCTGCACGGCAGATGCCGGCGTGGTGGCAAGGCTGAGGTTCAGTTCGGTGTTGGTGCGCACGAAGTCGGCGGTGACTTCGGCTTCGGAGGCCCCGAACAAGGTCTGCAGGACGGCGATCACCACACCGGTCCGGTCCTTCCCGGAGGCGCAGTGAACCAGAACCGGTGCGGGACGTTCTGCGGTGAGCTGCCGCAGCACGGTCAGCACCGCCCGTCCGGAGTGCTCGGCCATCGACGGGTAGAGCTCCATCTGCTCCTGAGGCCACCGCTGTTCGGCGTACACCGGCACGTGCAGATACCTGATGCCCGCGCCGTGCAGGCTGTCGGGACGGTCGGAGACCTCGGGCCGACTGCGCAGGTCGACGACCGTGCGGACCCCCAGCTCCTCCAGCGTGCCTGCCCCCTGCGGCGTCAGGCCGTGCAGGGCCCCGGAGCGGAAGAGCGCACCACGCGGCAACGCCCCCACCCCGCCAGCGTCCCGGAAGTTCCGCACGCCGTCGATGCTGGTCTGCGGTGCTGTTCCCGCGTTGCTGCTGGTCATCGGCCCACTCTATGCCGCCCGAGCGAGAGGAAAGCCCCGGGGCCGGCAGCGGGTGGGAGTGCGGCTCGCACCCGTTCTGTGTCTGTGTTTGTGGTGGTGGGTGTGTGGGTGGTTTGTGGGGTGTATTTTTTGGGGTGGTGTGGTGGTCGAGTTTTGGGGGGTTGTTGTGCGGGGTGTGGGTGTGGTGCGGGGGGAGGTTGTGGTGGTGGGTGGGGGGCCGGTGGGGTTGTTGCTGGCTGGTGAGCTTGCGGGGTTGGGGGTGGGTGTGGTGGTGGTGGAGTCGCGTGGGGGTGTTTCTGTGCGGCCGAAGGCGACGACGTTGCATGCGCGGGCGGTGCAGGTTTTGGCTCGTCGGGGGTTTCTGCCGGGGGGTGGGTTTCCGTTTACGGGGGGTCCGGGGCGGAGTGTGTTTCATTTTGCGGGTCTGGGGGGGCTGGTGGTCAGGGCTCCGGCGCGTGAGCCGGTGCCGGTGGTGAAGTGTGTGCAGGCTGAGCTGGAGGGGTATTTCGAGGCGCGGGCGGTGGCTGCGGGGGTGCGTGTTCTGCGGGGGTGCCGGGTGACGGGGGTTTCGCAGGATGGTGGTGGTGTGCGGGTTTCGGCTGTGGGGCCGGACGGGGGGGTGGTGTGTACGGGGTTGTATGCGGTGGGGGCGGATGGTTCGCGGGGGATGGTCCGTGAGTGGGCGGGTATTGCGTCGGATACGTTTCCGGCGTCGGTGTCTGCGCTGATGGGGACGGTGACGCTTGCCCGGCCTGGTGAGCTTGGTGGGGGGTGGCACCGTACGCCGCGGGGCTGGATTGTGGCTAAGCACGGGGCTGGGGGTTGTGTTCATGTCCGTACGCTGAACTGTGCTGGTGCTCATCCTGGCTGGCGGGTTGCGCCTTCTCTGGAGGAGCTGCGGGCTGAGGTGTCCTGGATTGCGGGGCGGGATGTGGCGATGGGTGATGCGCGCTGGCTCAGCCGGTTCAGTGATTTCGCGCGGGTTGCGGGGACTTTCCGTGCGGGGCGGGTTTTCCTGGCGGGGGATGCGGCGCATGTGCATTTTCCCATTGGCGGGCAGGGTCTCAGTACGGGTGTTCTGGATGCGCTGAATCTGGGCTGGAAGCTGGCTCTTGCTGTCCGGGGCCGGGCGGCTCCGGGGCTGCTGGATACGTATGATGCTGAGCGCCGTCCGGCGGCTGCCCGGGTTGTTGAGCAGACCCGGGCGCAGCTTGCCCTGATGCGGCCGGGGGGTGAACTTGATGCGCTGCGCACGGTGTTCACGGGTGTGCTGTCGGCGGACCGGGGTTATCTCGGTGCGATGGTCAGTGGCCAGGACACGGTGCTGCCGGGTCATGGGGAGGGTGCGGGGGAGTTCCTCGGCAATATGGTGCTCAGTACGCCGGATGGTGAGACTGATGTGATGGCTCTGCTGCGTGAGGGCAGGCCGTTGCTGCTGCTGTTCGGTGAGGAGGGCGGTGTGTACGAGGAGGAGGCCCGGCGGTGGCGGGGGACGGTGCGTGTTGTCCGTGCTGGTCCTGGCCGGGAGGGGGAGCACTGTGCGCTGCTGGTGCGGCCGGACGGTTATACGGCGTGGGTGCCGGGGGGCCGCGGGCTGGCGGAGGTGCTTGGCGCGTATTTCCTTGAGGACCGGGCTGTGGGCGGTCCTGCCGGTGAGGGCGGTTTTCCCGCGGGGTGTCCTTGACGGTCTCCCGCGGGAACGGGCGGTGTTCAGCTGGCGGCTTGGGCTCCGGCGGGGGACCGTGCCTGCGATGCTTCGGCGTAGACGGCTGCCCCGCGGCCTTCGGAGAGGTCGAGGGAGGCCAGGACGGAAGGCACTACCGCGCTGGGCAGCACGTGGCGCATCAGGGCCGAGACCCGCTTGACCAGGTCGCGGTACTCGCAGACGGCCTGGGACATCGACTGGATTCCCGCGAAGGAGCCCACGATGACATCGGCTGTTTCGGACGGCGAGATGTGCGGGAGCAGTTCGCCCTGGGCCTGTGCCTGCTCGAGGAGGCTGAGGCCGACTTCGGCCCAGCGCAGGAACGGGCCGCTGCGGTCGAGGTTGCGTGCGGACTGGTCCATCGAGAGGCGGACTCCGGCGCGGACCATGGGGTCGGTCTGCAGGCGGTGGGCGTGGAGCATGACGACGTCCACGACCTCCTGCACTTTGGAGGCGCGCAGGGGGGCGATGATCAGCTGGTCCTGCTCGGCGAGGACTCCCTGGGCCAGGTCCTCCTTCGACTGGAAGTGGAAGTACAGGGCGCCCTTGGTGACTCCGGCCGCGGTGAGGATCTGGGAGATCGTGGCGGCCTGGTATCCGTATTCCTCGAAGATCCTGGCCGCCGCCGTAAGGATCGTCTGACGGGTGCGGATGGCTCGCAGCTGCTCAGCCACTGTGCCTCCTCCCTCCTCAGGGTGGTCGGAACGTCGGGAGGCCGGTAAAGAAACCGTCCAGTTCGTATCTTACAGGCCGTATTCCTGGCCGCTTTCTCGTCTTTACCGGTCAGAAAATTGTCAGACAAGAGGGGCAGGGGCATGATTCTGATCACTGGTGCCACGGGGACCGTCGGCCGTGAGGTGGTGCGGGGTATCCCGGACGGGCTGGCGGTCCGGATCATGGCGAGACGGCCCGGGCGGGTGACCGGTGCGGGGGCGGCTGAGACGGTGCGCGGCGATTTCACCGATCCGGCTTCCCTGGCCGGTGCGCTGCGCGGGGTGCGTGCCGTGTTCCTGGTGACGCTTCCCGGCGGGGGTGACGACGCGGGTTTCCTGCGGGCTGCCCGGTCGGCCGGGGTCAGGCATGTGGTGAAGCTGTCCGCGGCCGCGGCCGGGGACAGCGGGGCCAGTGACCTGATCACCCGGTGGCAGCGGCGTAACGAGGAACTCCTGCGTGCGTCCGGTATGGAGTGGACGCTGCTGCGGCCGCGCGCGTTCATGTCCAACACGCTGTCCTGGGCGGGGCTGATCCGTGAGCGGGGTGTGGTGCGGGCGCTGTACGGGCGGTCGGTGAACGCCTGTGTCGATCCGCGTGATGTCGCGGGGGTGGCGGTGCGTGCGCTGACCGGGGGCGGCCATGCGGGCAGGACCTACACGCTGACCGGGCCGGAGGCGCTCAGCGCGGCCGGGCAGACGGAGCAGCTCGGTGAACTGCTGGGCCGTCCGCTCCTCTTCGAGGAGCTGGGGCCCGTGCGGGCCCGTGCCGCCCTGGGCGCGCGCTATCCGGCGGAGATCGTCGAGGCGCTGCTGGAGAGCGCGGAGCGCGGCCGTGCGGGGGCGAAGGCGGAGGCCGGGGACACGGTCGCCAGGCTGCTCGGCCGGCCGGCCACGACGTTTTGGCAGTGGGCCGGCGATCATCTGGACGCGTTCGCCGGCCAGTGAGGCACGCCGCCGGTGCCCGCCGGCCGGCGGGTGGGGTGTGCTGCTGGTGCCCGCTGGCCGGCGGGTGGGGCGTGCCTCCGGTGCCCGCTGGCCGGCGGGGCGTGCCGTGGGTGTCCGGCGGCGGGCGGGGCACGCCGTCCGTGTCCGTGTCGGTGTCTGTGTCTGTTGGCGGGCGGGGCGTGCCGTCGGTGTCCGCTGGCCGGTGGGGTGTTGCTGCTGGTGTCCGTGTCCGTTGGCGGATGGGGTGTGCTGCTGGTGTCCGTTGGCGGGTGAGGTGTGCTGCTGGTGTCCGGCGGCGGGTGGGGCGTGCTGCTGGTGTCCGTGTCCGTGTCCGTGGGCGGGTGGGGCGCGCCGTGGGTGTCCGGCGGCGGGTGGGGCGTGCCGTCGGTGTCGGTGTCTGTTGGCGGGTGGGGGCACGCTGCTGGTGTCTGTTGGCGGGTGGGGTGTTGCTGCTGGTGTCCGGCGGCTGCGGGGCTGGGGGCTGTTGCGGGCGGGTGCTGTCTGCCGGGCTCAGAGGTGGTGGGGTCCGGCGGTCACGGTGGCGCGGTAGGCCGGCTGGCCGTTCTGGTGGGCGGTGACTGAGACGTGCTGTTCGCCGCTGGGGCCGGTGCCGGGCAGCAGGGCGGCCTCGACCGTGCAGGGGGTGCCGATCTCGACGTAGCGCATGAACTCGCTGGCGATCCGCAGCGGCAGGTAGGAGGAGCGGCCGAGGGCCGCGGCTGCTGCCTGGCGGGCGGCCTCGGCCAGCACCATGCCCGGTACGTGGTCGCTGGCGTGCTCGAAGAGCACGGGGTGGCGGGTGTCTGCCCGCAGCAGCCAGCGGTTCGTTCCGTCCGCGGGGGAGAGCACCACGTCCTTGGGTGAGGTGCGTCCCACGCTCTGCGGGGCGGCCGGGCCGGTCAGCGGCTGCTGCTGGCCGCTGCCGGGCAGGTGTGCGCCGCGTACCCGCCGGTAGACCGCGGGGGACATGCAGGAGAAGCTGCCGCCCCCGGTCGCGGCGGTGTGGCCGTCGCGGCGGAAGACGGTCTCCAGGCGCATCCCGGACAGGCTGCTGCCGCGCCGGGTGATCTGTGTGCAGCGGACGTCGATGTCCAGGAGGGCGGGCTCGTCCGCGGCTTCCAGGTGTTCGGGGTGTACGGCGATGTCGATGTCCCAGACGACGAACTGATGGCCCAGGGGCACCCCGAACTCCGCGTGGCCCAGCAGGATGCCGGTCTGGCGGATCGTTTCGCAGCCTATGAGCGGGTCGTGGTAGCCGCCTGCGACCGGCGTGAAGAAGCTGTGGCCGTGGGGCCAGCGGGCGGTCACGGTGAAACGGGTGTCGCCCGTCCGGGCCCAGCCGGCGAGCATGACCTCCGCGGCGGAGGAGCGGTGCACGAGCTCCTTGGCGACGGTGGCGGCGGGTGCGGCGGGGCGGGAACTGCCGGGCCCGGCCGCGGACGTCCCGGCGTCCGCCGCGGCCGTGCTGGCGGGCGTGGTGCGCTCCGCCTGAAAAGCGCTCGTGGACATAGCTCCCCCAGGGGCTGGTACGAAAGATGCATTAAAGGGTGACCTGGCCCGAAAATACATACCGACCGGTTTAATTTCTAGTGCTTCCCGGCCTCTGTTGTTCTGCGGCTGGTGAAGGTGTCCTGCATCAGAGTGGGCGGGGGAGCGTAATAAACAGCACGTTCGGTTCGTTATAGTCGTGGTCTGTTCTTCGGTACTCACGGATCACCGGCAATGACGGAGCAGTTGATGGTGAAGCAGGAACGCGCGGCGCGTACGCGTGACTCCCTGATCCGGTCCGCGGCCGAGGTCTTCGACCGGGGCGGTTCCTCGGCGGCGTCACTCACGCTGATCAGTTCGCAGGCCGGGGTGAGCAATGGGGCGCTGCACTTCCACTTCGCCAGCAAAGCCGCTCTGGTGGACGCTGTCGGCGAGTCGGCGCTGGCCAGGCTGCTGGCTGTTACGGCGGGTGCGCGGCAGCCCGGGCAGAGCCAGGTGCAGCTCCTGGTCGACGCGACTCACGCGCTCGCCGGTGAGCTCCGTGCCGATGTGGTCCTGCGGGTCGGTTTCGCGCTGAGCGGGGAGGTCTCCCGCCCGGTGCGGACGGATCTGCGGCAGCACTGGCGGCACTGGGTCGAGCGGACGGTGGAACAGGCCGAGGCCGGGGGTGAACTGCGCCGCGGGACAGGGGTGCAGGACATGGTGATAGCCGTGGTCGCCGCGACCATGGGGTTCGAGGTGCTCGGGACCAGGGACGCGGCGTGGCTCTCGGCGCCGACGGTCGCGGGGTTCTGGCAGCTGCTGCTTCCCACGCTCGTTCCCGCGGCGGGCCTTGCCGCGATCGACGCCGACGGCAGTGACGGCATCCGGGCCCTGCGCGGCGCCCGCACCCGGTGAGCGGTGAGTGGTGAGTGGTGCGGGGCGCCTGCACCCGGTGAGCGGCGCGCGGCGCCCGCGCCTGGTGAGCGGTGCGGGGCGGCGGCGCTTGGTGAGCGGTGAGTGGTGCGTGGTGCGTGGCGCCCGCGCCCGGTGAGCCCTGCGTGGCGCCCGCGCCTGGCGAGCAGTGCGGGGCGCGGGCGCGGGCGCTTGGTGAGTGGTGCGTGGCGGCGTCTGGTGTGTGGTGCGGGGCGGTGGCCGTGTCAGGGCTGGCTGGGCAGCCGGAGTTCGCTGCCCTGCCAGCGGCCGCGCAGCCAGCGGTCGTGGCTGGCCAGCACGACCGCGCCGGGCCCGGTGCCCAGGGCGTCTTCCAGTTCGTCGCACAGCTGCGGGGACAGGTGGTTGGTGGGCTCGTCGAGCAGCAGCAGCTGTGGCGGGCGTGCCACCAGCAGTGCCAGTGCGAGCCGGCGGCGCTGTCCGGCTGACAGCTGGCCGACCGGCTTGTCCAGGTCCGCGGTGTGCAGCAGGCCCAGGGAGTCCGGCGGGAGGGCCTGGGCCCGCTCGGCGCCCAGGACGTGTGTGTAGATGTCGCGTCCGGTGCGCCCGGGCCGGGCGAAGCCGGTGTCCTGGGCCAGCAGCCCGACGGTGAGGCCCGGCCGCCGCTGTACCCGGCCCTCGGGGGTGAGCTGTCCGGCGAGCACCGACAGCAGCGTTGACTTGCCCGCCCCGTTGTCTCCCGTGACCAGAAGGCGCCCGGCCGCGGTCACGTCCAGGTGCCTGACGGCCAGCCGGCCGGGCACCCGCACGTCACGCAGGGAGACGAGCGCCTCGCCGGCCAGTCCTTCGCCAGCCAGTCCTTCGCGGGCTGGTCCTTCGTCGGCTGGTCTTTCACCGGCTGGTTTTTCGCTGGCTGGGGCGGCGGTGAGCGCGGTGCTGTGGAAACGGAGCGGCTGCGGCGGTTGGCTGGTCTGTCCGCGTTCGAGTGTCTCCAGTCTGCGGGCGGCGTTGCGTACCCGCCGTGAGATCTGGCTCTGTACCCGGCCGCTGCGGTGGCCGTAGCCCATTTTCTCGTTGTCGCGCCGTTCCCGGCCGGGTGCCGCCTGGTGTGCGGTCACTTCGGCCGAGTGGCGCAGTGCTGCCAGTTCTTCCTGTTCCCCGGCGTAGCGCCGTTCCCAGCGTTCCCGTTCGGCGTGTCTGTGGGCCAGGTAGGCGCTGTAGCTGCCGCCGTAGCGGACCGGGCCGTCCGCGGCCGGGTCGAGGTCGACCAGGCTGGTGCAGACGGCGTCGAGGAAGGCCCGGTCGTGGCTGGCCACCACGACGGCCCCGGGCAGGGCGCGTACCTGTTCCTCCAGGAAGGCGGCGGCACGGTCGTCGAGGTGGTTGGTCGGTTCGTCCAGCAGCAGGGCTGGCGGGCGCCGTACCAGCAGGGCGGCCAGGGCGAGGCGGCCGCGCTGCCCGCCGGAGAGGGAAGCGGTCTGTCTGTCGTGCCCGAGCGGGCCGAGGCCGAGTCCGTCGAGCATGACCGCGGCACGCCGGTCCGCGTCCCAGGACTCGCGGTCCTGGGCCTGTTCGAGCTGCCGGGCGTACGCGTCGAGGAGTTCCGCGCAGCCGGGGGAGTCCGGTGGGGCCAGGGCGATCCGGCTGGCGAGACGTTCGAGCCCGGCGAGGTCTTCACGGGCCTCGCGCAGGGCTTCGTCCAGTACGTCGGCGATCGTCGATGAGGCGCCGAAGGGAGGCTCCTGGTGCAGGAAGCCCGGACTGGCGGGGCGGGTGACGGTTCCGCGGTCGGGTTCGTCGATTCCGGCCAGCACCCGGAGCAGGGTCGACTTGCCGGCGCCGTTCTCCCCGATCAGCCCGATGCGGTGGCCGGGGGAGACGGTGAGGCTGACGCCGTCGAGCACCCGTCTGGTGCCCAGGGTGCGGACGATGCCGGTGGCGGTCAGGGCGGGTTGGGGCATGGTGGTCCACCTGGGGTGATCGGTGTTTCGGCCCGCCGGGCGGTCGTCCCGCCCCGGGCGCGGGCCCGGTCGCGTCCCGGAAGGTCACATCTGCGGTGCCCCCGTCTCGGCCAGCGTGCCGTCGGCCATCCGCAGCCACCTCTCCACGCCGGCCCGGGCGAGGAACCGCTCGTCGTGACTGACCACCACGAAAGCTCCCCGGTACGAGCCGAGCGCGCTTTCCAGCTGGCCCGCGCTCACCAGGTCGAGGTTGTTGGTCGGCTCGTCCAGGAGCAGCAGCTGCGGGGCCGGTTCGGCGTACAGCACGCAGGCCAGGGTGGCGCGCAGCAGTTCCCCGCCGGACAGTGCCCCGGCCGGGAGGCGGGCGCGCCGTCCCCGGAAGAGGAAGCGGGCGAGCAGGTTCATCCGTTCGGCCTCTGTGCGGTGCGGCGCGCAGGCGGCGAAGTTCTCAGCGACGGTACGGTCCGCGTCCAGCAGGTCCAGCCGCTGTGAGAGGGAGGCGATCCGGCCGCCGGCCCGGGTGATCCGCCCGCCGTCCGGGGAGAGCCCGCCGCCGATCAGCCGCAGCAGGGTGGTCTTGCCGCTGCCGTTGGGGCCGGTCAGCGCGATGCGTTCGGGGCCCCGGACGGTCAGGTCGACGCCCTTCCCGGCGAACAGGTCCCGGCCGTTGCGGCGGACCTGCAGCTGCTCGCCCAGGACCAGGGTGCGTCCGGCCGGTACGGCGGTGTCCGGCAGGTCCAGGGTGATGCGCTGGTCGTCGCGCAGGGCCCGTTCCGCTTCGTCGAGCCGGGCCCTGGCCTCGCTGGCCCGGGCGGCGTGCAGCTGCCCCGACCGGCCCGCCGATTCCTGGGCGCCGCGCTTCATGTTCCCGGCGAAGATACGCGGCAGGCCCGCGCTTTTGAGGCTGCGGGCGGCGCTGCCCGCGCGGCGTTCGGCGCGCTCGCGGGCCTGCTGCATCTCCCGCTTCTCCCGCTTCAGCTCCTGTTCGGCGTTGCGGACGTTCTTCTCGGCGGCCTCCTGCCCGGCGCGCACGGCCTCTTCGTACGCGGTGAAGTTCCCTCCGTGGAAACGCAGTTCGCCGTTCTGGAGTTCGGCGATACGTTCCATGCGGTCGAGCAGCGCCCGGTCGTGGCTGACCAGGAGGAGACAGCCGCTGAAGTCCTCCAGTACGTCGTAGAGCCTGTGCCGGGCACCGAGGTCGAGGTTGTTGGTCGGCTCGTCGAGGAGGAGCACGCCGGGCCGCTTCAGCAGCTGGGCGGCCAGGCCGAGCTGGACGGCCTGGCCGCCGCTGAGGGTGCCCAGACTCCGGTCGAGGGCGAGCCCGGCAAGGCCGAGGCGGTCCAGCTGGGCCCGGGTGCGCTCCTCGATGTCCCAGTCGTCGCCGATGGCCGTGAAGTGCTCCTCGCTCACGTCCCCCGATTCCACGGCGTCCAGGGCCGCGGTCACCCCGGCGATGCCCAGCACCTGGGCCACCGTGAGACCGGCGGTCAGGGGGAGGGTCTGGGGGAGGTAGCCGAGTGTGCCGTGCACCTGGACCGAGCCGGTGCCCGGCCGCAGTTCACCGGCGGCCAGCCTGAGCAGAGTGCTCTTGCCGGAACCGTTGGGCGCGACCAGGCCGGTGCGGCCACCGGCCAGGGTGAAGGACAGATCCCCGAAGACAGGGGTGCCGTCAGGCCAGGCGAAGGACAGGGCGGAGCAGACGACGGAGGCGTCGGACATGAGAAGACCTCAAAGAAGGTACGGGCAGGCAAAGAACGGTGCCCGGGACATGGAAGAAAAAAAGGGGACGACTCAACGGCCACGACGGCGATGCTCCTGGGCATCAGCCGGTGGCCTGACACAACGGGGTCTCACCCCGAGATGTCGTCGTCACCCGCCATGTGCTGGTCTCCTCGAACTCGGTGCTGCGCAACGGCCGGTCCCCACCGGGCGGCCAGCGCTCCGCGAGCCTAACAGGCCCCGGGATACGGTTCACCCGGGCGCGCGCAGGGTGTCCTGCCCGCCCCTTCGGCCGCCCGCACGCCGTAACAGCCCCGCCACCCCGGCACGTTCGCCGCCCCGCCGCCCCGCCGCCCCGCCGCCCCGCCGCCCCGCCGCCCCGGCACGTTCGCCAGCCCCGCGCACCCCCGCGCACCCCGCGCACCCTTGGACGTCCCGCACGTCCTGCGGAACCGATGGAGGAGACCCGGACCATGGCAGCCCCCTACCCGCCGGCCGACCCCTACGACCACGGCATGCTCGACACCGGCGACGGCAACCTCGTCTACTGGGAGACCTGCGGAAACCCCGGCGGCAAACCCGCGCTCGTCGTCCACGGCGGCCCCGGCTCGGGCTGCTCGGCCGGCGCACGCAGCTCCTTCGACCCGGAGCGCTACCGGACCGTCCTGTTCGACCAGCGCGGATGCGGCCGCAGCACCCCCCACGCCGCCGACCCCGGCACCGACATGAGCCTCAACACCACCGAGCACCTGATCGCCGACATGGAACAGCTGCGCCAGCACCTCGGCATCGAGAAGTGGCTGCTGTACGGCGGCTCCTGGGGATCCACCCTCATCCTGGCCTACGCCGAACGCCACCCGCAGCGGGTGTCGGAGATCGTGATCGCCTCCGTCACCACCACCCGCCGCCGCGAGATCGACTGGCTCTACCGGGGCGCGGGCCGGTTCTTCCCCGAGGAGTGGCAGCGGTTCAGGGACGGCGTCCCCGAGGCCGGGACGGACGACGGCCTCGTCACCGCGTACGCACACCGCATGGCGGACCCCGACCCGGACGTACGGGCCAGGGCCACGGCCCGCTGGTGCGCCTGGGAGGACGCGGTGCTCTCCGCGGAGCCCAACGGCTCACCCGACCCGTACACCGGCCGGCCGCCCCGGGCCAGGCTGGCCCTGGTACGCATCTGCTCGCACTACTTCTCCCACGGGGCCTGGCTGGAGGAGGGCCTGCTGATCCGCGAGGCGGGGCGCCTGGCGGGCATCCCCGGCGTCCTGGTCCACGGCCGCCTCGACATCAGCGGACCGCTCGACACGGCCTGGGAACTCGCCCGGGCCTGGCCCGGCGCGGAACTCGTGGTCATCGACGACGCGGGACACAAGGGCAGCGCCGCCATGAGCGCCGCGGTGCACGCGGCGCTCGACCGCTTCGCCCGGCGGTAGCGCAGGGCGGGGCACTACGCCAGGAACGCCGCGACGGCCGACGCGAACCGGTCCGCGTCATCGGTCCAGGGACAGTGCCCCGCCCCCGGCTGCACGCTGAGCCTGCCGCGGGGGAACAGCCCGGCCGCCTCGGCCACCGTCCCCGGGGGACTGTTCAGGTCCAGCTCCCCGGCCAGCAGCAGGACGGGAGCCGCGAGAGCGGCCAGCGCCGCACGCGTGGCCCCGGGAGTGAAAGCGTCCCCGGCCGCGAACTGGGCGAGGGCCTGCGCGTTGTCCGGGCGGCTCGCCGCCCGGTGCCGCCGCGCCGGACCGTCCCACCGGCCGCAGAAGAACGGATCGACGGCCGCCCAGTCGCTGCCGGTGCCCTCCAGGACCGCCTCCAGGGCGGCGAACGCCGCCGGGAACCACGGCTCGTGCGCGCGCAGCAGCGCCAGCTCACGCCGGGACCGGGCGGACACCGTGATCCCCAGGGACCGGCCGCCGGGGGCGACCAGGACGAGCCGCCCGACGTTCCCGGGATGCCGCGCCGCGTACTGGGTCACGATGTCCGTCCCGGCCGAATGGCCCAGCAGGTCGATCACGGGGAGGCCGAGATGGACGCGCAGGGCCTCGACGTCCTCGGCGAGACGGTCACAGCGGTAGGAGGAGACATCCCCGGGCAGCGCGGACCGCCCCGTTCCCCTCAGGTCCAGGACGATCAGCCTGCGGTGCGCCGGCAGGCCGCCGAGATCACCGAGGTAGCGGGAGTCGGCCGGGCCGCCGGGGACGCAGACGAGCGGCGCGCCGTCCCCGTGAACACGGTAGGCGAGCCGGACCCCGTCAGGTGCGGAAAAAGTGGGCATGACACGGACCCTGCCGTATATAACCTGGTTGTACAACCAGGTTATATACGAGATGGCGGGAGGGTGCAGAGGTGCGCGACCAGACCATGGCAAGCGGCAGGAAGCGCCGCAGCGGCAGACAGCCGGCGCAGGGACTGACCGAGGAACAGGCCGGGCGGATGCTCGCCGGAATGAACGAAGTCATCCGCGCGGGCGAGGAGGCGCGCGCACTGCGCACCGAACTGATCAGACTGCTCACCGGACTTGGCTGGACACAGGAACGGATCGCCCGGCTCGCGGACATGAGCCAGCCCGCCGTGTCCAGACACGCCGCCAAGCACCACGCAAACGGCCCGCAGCCCGCGGCGGACCTCTCCCTGGACCAGACCGACGCCCCCTGGCTCGAAGGGCGCCTGTGGGCCCTGGCCGAAGCGGTCTCCCACACCCTGGACGGCGCCGCCCGCTGCACCCGGTACACCGACGCCCTCGCCCGGGGAAGGAAACGCTTCACGCCCGGCAGCGTGGACGCACTGCGCCGCCTCGTCGAGGAGGACCTGCGCCTGCACCGCGCCGAACTGCCCCGCGGTTACCGGGACGTGTACGACAGGATCAGCCGCGGCCTCGACGTCCCCGCGCGGACGGCCGCCACCGCCACCGCCACCGCCGGGCCCTCCGTGCGCCGCGCTCTCGCCCACCGCATCCAGCGCGACCGGTTCGACGACGCGGCCCCGGCCTCCCGGGAGGACACCGGGCCGTAGGCGCACGCGGCCCGCCGCACCGCGTTGCCCGGCACGTCCGCCGGGGCCTGGCCCGCGAGGACCCGCGCGGACCGGCCCTGCGGGCCGCCGCCCAGGGGGGCGGGGGATGCGGGGGAGGAGGGTGGCGGGGCCTGGGCGGGCCCGCCGCACACACGGGAGAACCCCTCACCGGCCTGGGCGGTGAGGGGCTCTCCCGTGTGTGCGGCGGGCCTACCGGCTGGCTCCGGCCTTGAAGGTGCGGCGGGCCCAGACGTAGCCGGTCAGGGCGAGGGCCAGGCACCAGGCGAGGGCGATGACCGCGCTGGAGCCGATCCCGGTGCCCAGCCACAGGCCGCGCAGGGTCTCGATGACCGGGGTGAAGGGCTGGTACTCGGCGAACCAGCGCAGCCCGGCGGGCATGGAGTCGGTCGGCACGATGGCGCTGCCGAGGAACGGCAGGAACGTGATCGGCATCGGGATGTTGCTGGCGCTCTCCACGGTCTTGGCGACCAGGCCGATGGCCGCGGAGAGCCAGGTGAGAGCGAAGGTGAGCAGGGCGAGCAGACCGGTCGCGGCGAGCCATTCGACGGGGGTCGCGTCGGGGCGGAAGCCCAGCAGGAGAGCGGCACCGATGACGAGCGCGATGCTGGTCATCGTCTGGATCACACTGCCCACGACATGGCCGGTCAGGAAGGACGCCTGGGAGATCGGCATCGTGCGGAAGCGGTTGACGATGCCTTCGGTCTTGTCGACGCACACACTGATCGCACTGGTCAGTGCGCCGGAGGTGGCGGCCATCAGGATGATGCCGGGCGCCACGTAGTCGATGTAGGCGCCGCTGCCGGTGGGCAGCTGGCTGATGCCGTCGCCCAGGGCGTTGCCGAAGGCGTAGTTGAACAGCAGCAGCATCATGATGGGCATGATGACGACGGTGAAGGTCAGGGACGGGTAGCGCAGGGCCTTCTTGAGGCTGCGCCGCAGCATCGTCCGCGAGTCCCGGGCGGCGTAGGACAGGGTGGCCATCAGACGTTCTCCTTCGGCGGCACGGCAGCGGCGGCGGCGGCGGTGGTGGCGGGGCGGGGCTGGCCGGTGAGGGTCAGGAACACATCGTCCAGGTCGGGGGTGTGAACGGTGAGGGACTCTGCCGCTACGCCGGTGGCCTCCAGGGCGTCGAGGACGGCCCGCAGGCTGGGGAGGGAGCCGTCGCCGGGGATCCGCAGGGTGAGGGACTCCTCGTCGCGGGCGGCGATGCCGAAGATGCCCGCCGCGGCCTCCAGGGCCCGGGAGTCGGCGAACCGCACCCGGATGTGGCCGCCGGGGATGAGCTGTTTCAGCTCGTCGGCGGTGCCCTCGGCGATCAGCCTGCCGTGGTCCAGCACGGCGATGCGGCCGGCGAGCTGGTCGGCCTCCTCCAGGTACTGGGTGGTCAGGAAGATGGTGACGCCCTCGTCCGCGACCAGGCCGCGGATGATGTCCCACATGGTGCGCCGGCTGCGCGGGTCGAGCCCGGTGGTGGGCTCGTCGAGGAAGATGATCCGCGGGTCGCCGACCAGGGTCATCGCCAGGTCGAGCTTGCGCCGCATGCCGCCGGAGAAGGTGGCGGCGGTCTTGCCCGTCACGTCGGACAGTTCGAAGCGGCGCAGCAGTTCCGTGGCCCGCCGCCTGCCCTCGCGCCGGTCCAGGTGGTGCAGATCGGCCATGAGGAGCAGGTTCTCCTCGGCGGTCAGCAGATTGTCCACGGCGGAGAACTGGCCGGTGACGCCGATCACGGACCGGATCGCTTCGGTGTCCCGGGCCAGGTCGTGGCCCGCTATCCGGGCGCTGCCCGCGTCGGTGCGCAGGAGTGTGGAGAGGATCTCCACGGTGGTGGTCTTGCCGGCGCCGTTGGGTCCGAGCAGCGCGAAGACGGAGCCTTCGGCGATGTCCAGGTCGATGCCGTCGAGCACGAGCTTGTCGCCGTAGGACTTGCGCAGTCCGGTGGCGGTGATCGCCGGGGCCTTCGCGGCCGTTGTGGTCGGCGCGGACGTCCGGGCAGCAGTCATGCCGCTTTCCTTCCGGGAGGGGCGGGACGAGCAGGATGGGCGGAGCAGGCGGAGCAGGCGGAGCGGGTGTGCGGGGGAGGGGCGGGTCAGGCGCGGCGGATGACGATGTCGCCGACCGAGGTCCGCGCGTGCACCTCGGCGGTCTCGTCGCTGTCCGCCGGACCGTCGAAGGAGCCGAGCGAACTGCGTACCGTGCCGTACTTGGCGTTCAGGTCGAGCCAGGCCGCGGTGCCTTCGTGGATGCCCACCTCGAGGTTGCCGACGGAGGTGCGCAGGTCGATCCGGCCGCGGGTCACGTCGCCGATGGTGATGCGGCCGTTGGAGGTCATCGCGTCGACCCCGGCGTGGGCGACGCCGACCTCGATCCGGCCGTTGGCGGACTTGGCGGTGACAGCGCTGTGCGCGGTGCCCACGGAGATGTCGCCGTTGGCCGCCTGGGTCTTCAGGACCCCGGTGATCTCACCGATCCCGGTGGCACCGTTGCCGTTCTTGACGGTCGCCGCGCCGGTGACCGTACCGATCTCGATCCGGCCCGAGCCGACGATCTCGGCGTCCCCGTCCGCGAGGGTGAGGCGGATGTCGCCGTGGTCGGTCCTGAGATCGGCGTCCGCGGTCTCGTCCGCCCGGATGTCGCCGAGCGAGGTCTTGAGCGTGACGTTCCCGAAGCGTCCCTCACAGACGAGGTCGCCCATGCCCGAGGCGGCCCGGATCCCGGACCCCGCGGGCAGTTCGACGCTCACCTCGATGGTGCCGGGCTTCCCGAACAGGGACCGCTTCTTCGGGGTCCGCACGCTCAGGCGGCCGTCCGAGCAGGTGACCTGGGTCTGCTGCGCGGCGCGTACGTCGTTGTCGTCGGAGCTGTTGCGCGGCAGCACCTCCACGACCGTGCCGGTGCGCTTGCCCGCGGTGATACGGGCGGAACCGGCCTCCAGGTCGAAGGTGGCGAAGACCGGTTCGGGGGTCTCGAAAGAAGGCATGGCTGTCCCGTCCTCTTGGCGTGCGCCGGTGATCCCGCCGGTGGGGCGGGTGAGGGGTTGCACCGGCGGATCGGCGATCCGCCGGCGGAAGCGAAACGGTGTCCGGTCCGGGCCGGACGGAAGGTTCTAGCGGACCCAGCCGGTGAAGCCCCGGCCGCCCGCGTCCATGCCGCGGGCCGGAGGACCCGGGCGTTCCCCGCTGCCGAGCGCGAGGGACACGGCGCGGACCAGCCAGGCGTTCACCGACAGGCCCTCCGCCGCAGCGGCGCTCTCGGCCCGGCCCTTGAGGTGGGCGGGCAGACGGAAGTTGATCCGCGCCACCGCCCCGTCGTCGGCGTCCGCGGGCGGCGGGGACGGGGCGGTGGCGGCGGGTGCCGCGACCGGCGCCTGCGCACCCTGGAACGGCTCGGACGCGGGCGGCTGCGTCACGACGAACTCGGGGTCGAGCCCGCGCAGCCGCACATCGACCGAACCGGGCGCCAGCTCCCGGGTGACCTCGCCCATGGCCGCGGACAGCGCGTTGAGCAGGGTCAGCCGGGCAGCGGACTCCAGGGGAGCGGTGAGCCGCTCGGCCAGGGCACGGGCTTCGTCACCGCCGGCGTTCGCTGCGACAGCAAGTTCCTGGCGGAGATTGTCCACGTAGGGCGTGAGGTCCATGACGCCATCATGGCACACGAGTGGTGCCACGTCGAGTCAATGTGGCACTTCCGTGGTGCAATGATGTCTGACCTGCAATTTCTCCGGCCCGGCGGCTCCGGCTGGCACATCGTGGCGCTTCTTGGTGCCGCCCTGGCGGGTGAGTGGTGTCATGTGGTGTCATGCGTGTGCCGCATATGTGCCGCGCGTGTGCCGCGTGCGCCATGTGCATGCCGGGGGGCGGGCGGCGGGGAACCGGTCCTCCCGGGAGCAGGCTGGCCGGGCGTCCCGGGAGCAGGCCGGTGCCGGGAACGGACCGGATCAGGGAGCCGCGCCCCGGGCGGACCCGCCGCCGGCTGCCCCGGCCGCCGCGAAGCGGCCGCACGCCACCACCTGCCTCGCCGCCTCGGCTCCGGCGGCAGCGTCCAGACGGAGAGCGGAGATCCGCCGGGACGCCGCCAGGGCGGACACCGTCGCCTGCCCGGGACCGCAGGGGACCGGGGCGAGCGCGGCACCGGCACCGGCTTCACCGCTGCCGCTCCCGGCAGCGGTGCCGGTTCGGCCCGGTGGTGCGGCCGTCGGTACGGCGCGGAGGCGGTAGGGTCCTCGCCCATGACTGAACTCGCCCCCTCCTCCCCGTATCTGGAGGTGACGGCGGACGCCTACAGCGCCGTGGCCTCCCTCTACGCCGAACTCGCCCGTGACTCACTCGGCGCGCTGCCGCTGGACCGTTCGTTCCTCGCCGTGTTCGCCGAGCTCGTGACGGCCGCGGGCGGCGGACCCGTCGCCGAGCTGGGCTGCGGTCCCGGATACCTCACCGCGCACCTGCGGGATCTGGGGCTGGACGCCTTCGGTGTGGACCTGTCACCGGTGATGACCGGTCTCGCCCGCGAGGCGTACCCGGACCTGCGGTTCGAGACCGGTTCCATGGACGCCCTGGACCTGGCCGACGGCGAGCTGAACGGGATCGTGTCCTGGTACTCGGTCATTCACACTCCGCCGGACGAACTGCCCCCCTACTTCGCCGAGTTCCGCCGGACGCTCGCGCCCGGCGGCCACCTGCTGCTCGCCTTCTTCGAATCGGAGGGCGGGCCGGTCGCCCCGTTCGACCACAAGGTGACGACGGCCTACCGGTGGCCGCTCGACGGCCTCGCGGACATGGCCCGCGAGGCCGGGTTCACCGAGATCGGCCGGATGCTGCGCGAGCCGTGCGAAGGGGAACGGTTCCGCCGCGGCCACCTGCTGATGCGCCGCGCCTACGGCGAGGGGAACGAGAAGTAGAGCGCGTCGCTGTAGAAGGAGGCGAAGTGCTCCTGCCAGCCGGCCCGGACGGAGGCCAGCCACGCGTCGTCCCCGCCGGATATCGCCGCCTCGGCGCGGGCCACGGCACCGGGAATGTCCCGGGCGGCCAGCGACTCCACGGCCGCCTCGGGGTCCTCGCCGTCGAGCGAGACCATCTCGCCCGTCTCCAGCACGAAGAACTGATCCCGCTGCTTGTCCAGATGGGCCGTGGTCCTGGCGACGCACGCGGCGAAACCGGCATCGTCCTCAAGGCCCTGCCCGACCACGCGCAGGAGGCCCAGGAGCAGGGCGGCGCCGCCGTCGAAATCGGCGGCGATACCGATGCGCGGGTTCCAGATCATGGAGGGGACGACCGTCGTCCCGCGGCCGGCGAGCAGCCGGTGCGCCAGCGGAATGCTCCAGTTGTGCTCGGAGACACAGCGGATCGATTTCGGGAGCGCGTCCGCGGTGGGCGGTGTGTCCGCGGAGTAGAGGTAGGAGCGGTTTGCCATGACGGCGACCCTAGCCCCCGGGTCTGACAGCGCCTCACGGCCCGCCCCGGGGTCTGACAGCGCCTCACG
The DNA here is from genome assembly GCF_042883525.1 of Streptomyces sp. NPDC058195. NCBI lineage: Bacteria > Bacillati > Actinomycetota > Actinomycetes > Kitasatosporales > Streptomycetaceae > Streptomyces > Streptomyces sp. NPDC058195. Next base: position 14,596 of record NZ_JBHVVM010000003.1, on the reverse strand, counting down.
GCCCGCCCCGGGTACGGCGGCGGGCCCGGCCCGCCGCCGCACCCGGGCCGTTCAGTCCACCGGGATCAGCGTGAGGTAGGCCATCCCCAGCACGCCCCGGTAGCCCGCCAGCCAGCTCGTCCGGTGCCGGTCGACGCGTTCGCGGGTCTCCTGGGCCAGCGGGTGGCCGGGGTGGGCGGCGAGCCACTCCTCCACGTCCGACTGGTAGCCGGACTCGAAGTGCTCCCACTCGTCGTCGCTGGCCGTCTCGATCCAGGCGGGCCGGAATCCGGCGGACACTGCGAGGGCGGTGAGCCCGTCCAGGCCGTGGTGCTCGTCTGCGCGGGCGCCGGGCCACATCGCGGCCAGTTCGGCGGCGGTGGGGGAGCGCTGCCAGAATCCCTCGGCGAGCAGGACCCGCCCCCCGGGAGCGACGCTCCGGCGCAGCGCGGCGAGCGCCGCGGCGGTGTGCCGCGGGGGCTCCGCGTCGCTGAGGGCGTGGCTGGCCCCGAGACACAGGACGAGGTCGGCGGGCCCGCGACCGGCCCCGGCCCCGGCCGCGGACTCCTCGATGAACTCGACCCGGTCGCCCAGCCCGCGGGCCTCGGCGTTGGCCCGCCCCCGGGCGAGGTCCCGGGCGCTGAGATCGACCCCCACCCCGCGTGCCCCCGGCACCGCGTCAAGGACGCGGAGCATCAACTCCCCCCAGCCGCACCCGATGTCCAGCACCCGCGCGGGCGCGGCCCGGCCGAGCCGGCCGACGATCCGCGCCGCCCGCGCCTCGGAGAGGGGGCCGTGGAAGGTGAGCCGGGTCAGACGCGGCGGAAGATCGCTTTCAGTCATGCGGCGCAGGCTAACGCCGACGGGCGGGCCGGTGCACCGGATTTCGGCCCGGAGCGCACCGCGCGGCAGCCGCTTCCCCGCCCCGCCCCCGGGCCGTCCGGCCGGGCGCCGGTGCGTCCGGCGGCGGGGGAAGCCGCGTCCGGCACAGGCCGGCCGTGGCCGGTACGGGTCAGTCGCGGTCGGCCGCGGACAGGGCCTCGGTGACCATGCGGGTGGCGAAGTCGTGGTCGTCGGTGAGCCGGTTGATGTGCTCCGCGAGCAGCAGCGCGGTGGCCTCCAGCGCGGTCAGCTCGTCCGGGGTCCAGCTGCCGTACTGCTTGCGCCACAGAGTGGGACTCAGCCCGATACCGGCCGAGACGGCCAGTGCGGCCATGGTGGGGATCACTTCGGGGCGGACACTCCTGGACATCATCCGCATCGAGCTCACGAGGCTGGGCACCACGTACTCGATGGCGTCCCTGTCGTGCTTCTCGTAGGTCTTGCGCAGCCACTGCATGAACACGTAGACGAGCGTGCACGCGCCGTCCACCACCTCGAAGGCCTCCTCGGGGTCCATCGACGCGGTGAACTGGTCCGTCAGCTTCCGCTGCTCGGACTCCTTCCCGGTGGGGCCGTCGTAGATGGACCTGAGCCGGGAGTCGATCGCCATGATCGCTACACCCACATCGCCGATGGGGGCGTACTTGGGATCGCAGGGTGATGACACAGGAATCCTCCTCGGAGACCGTGGGCAACGCGGCGTGTACGTACGGTAGCTGCCGCGGGGTGGCCATAGGACGAATCCCGCCGAAGTGCACGGCCGCCCCCGTCGGCTGGGCCGGGGCGGTGCGCAACAGCGGCCCGCGCCGCGGCGGTGCGACGGGCGGGCGGGTGCGAATCCGCGCGACGGGCGGGAGGACGGTGCCGCTGCCCCGCCAGGGCCGGTACGGCCCGGAACCGGGCGGACACCTAGGCTGAACAGCACGAAAGGCCCGGCGGGCGCCGGGCGGCGGAAAGAGGCGAGGATGCCGCGGCACAGACCGGAGCCGGCCGGGGGCCAGCGCGAGCACGGGCAGCAGGCCCGCGGCCACGGGCGCCCCCCGGGCATGTACGGCGAGGAGCCGTCCGGGCCCGCCGTCCACGCCGCCGCCGTTTCCCGGGCGGCCGGGGCCCGGCAGGTGCTGGAACTGGGCGCCGGGCACGGCCGGGACGCGCTGCACCGCGCCGCCCGCGAGGGCTTCACCGTACGGGCCGCCCGCTTCAGCCCGGCCGGTCCGGAACAGCTGCGTGAGGCCGCCGCCCAGGGCACGGCGGACCAGGTGACCACGGCGGTGCACGACATCCGCGGGCCGCTGCCCTCCGCCTCCGCCTCCGCCTCCGCCTCCGCCTCCGCCTCCGCCTCCGCCTCCGCCTCCGCCTCCACGGACGCGGTCTTCGCGCAGCTGCTGCCGTGCATGGCCCTGCCGGCCCGGGAGATCCATGCCCTGACCGCCAGGGTTCGCGGGGTGCTGCGGCCGGGCGGCACGTCCGTCCGCACCGTCCGCACCGTCCGGCGCACCGGCGATGCCCGCTTCGGCGCCGGTACCGGGCACGGCGACGGCATCCGGGAACACGGCGGTGCCGCCGTCCGCTTCTTCCCCCGCGCCCTGGCCGGCCCCCTCGCCGGAGGCCGGAGCGGGCCCAAGGCCCGCCCCTTCGGGAAGGGCGGCCCGCCGCGGCGGCTGCGGCGGGTCACCCGGACCCGGCCGCGGTGAACGCCCCCCGGCCCAGGCGGGCACCGGACCTGGTGGTCGACGGCACCGGTCTGCTGTGCGTGACCCTGCTGCTGCGGCTGCGCGACCGGATCGCGCACGCCCCGGCGGGCACCGTGGTGCACATCGTGGCCACCGACCCGGCCGCCCCGCTGGACCTGCCCGCCTGGTGCCACATGGTCGGGCACACCTACCTGGGCCCGGTGTCCGGCGGCGGCCCGCCCGTATACGCGGTCCGGCTCACCGCCGACGCGCTGCCCACCCGCCCCGGTGCCCCGTGGCACCCGGCCCCGCCCGGTCTCACCCCGCCGCCGGACGCAGCTCGCGGATGACACGGGCCAGGTCGGCCGGGGCAGCCGCCAGACGGACCGTACGGCCCGCGTCGTCGAGTCCGGCGATGTGCCAGCCGCCGGGGACGAGGTCACCGTCCCCGCCCCGCACCCGCCGCACGCCCCTGACGGTGAGCCGCTCCACCGGGATCGGCTTCGCCGCGAAACGGCCCGGACCCGAGTGCGGCGTCACCGCGGGCGGCCCGCCGCCCAGGACGATGTGGGTGCCGAAGCGGTGCGGGTTGTCATCGGTCGCCTCCAGGAAACGGGCGGCGACGAACACCTCCGCCGCCTCCCCGCCCCCGCCCCCGCGTCCCCGCCGTCCGCCCGGGGCGCACGGACCCCGGTGGCCCGCCACGCCAGGACCAGCAGGACCAGCGTGACCGCCGCCCCCGCCCCCGCCCAGACGAGCGCCCCCGGCGAACCCGGCACCCCCGTGGGATGACGGAAACACAGCGGCAGCAGCCACAGGCCCGTCCCCACCAGGACACCCGCGAACGGAAGCACCGAGGGCAGCACCTCGTCGTCGGGCAGCCGCCGCCCGCGCACATACAGCAGCACCCGGGCGCCGGGAAGCCCCGCCGCCAGCACCAGCCCGGCCGCGAGAACGGCCACCGGACCAGCGGCCGGAACACGCTCGCGCCACACATGGTGCGCCCCGGACACCTTCATCACCTTGCCGCGCCACAGGGTGAGTCCGACCCTCTCGCCCGGCCCGAAACCCTGGGCCCCCTCGCGTGAGACCGCCAGCCGCTCCAGAGGCCGGCCACCGCGGAAGTACAGCCAGCTGGACCGCTTGGGCCGGCTGACCTCAACCCGCGCGATCACGGCGGGCACGGCCGACAGGCAGCCGTGGCGCTCCGCGGCGGGCGCCGTGGAGGGGCACGGCACCGCCGACTGCCACGCCCGTGCGCGGGCGGTGGTGTCCGGCACGAACCACGCGGCCAGGCCCGCCCCCGCCAGCAGCAGCGCGCGCAGGCCCAGTGCCCCGGCCGGGACACGGCCCGGCGGTGCGGTGCGAGAGGACGGGCACCCGGTCCGGCCCCGGACCCCCGTACCGGGTGTGCAGCGCCTGGAACTGAGCGACCCGCGCGTCGAACTCCGCACGTTCCTCGGGCGGCCGGCTCCGCGGCCACGGCAGCACCGTCCGGCGCCCGTCGCGCAGCGCCAGCCCCAGGCGCCGCACCTCCGGGGCCCGGGAGCCGCCGTCGTGCCGCAGGACGATCCGCAGACCGGCGATGTCGCGCCACGGCACGTTCCGGCGGCGCAGCAGCGTGCGGAAACGTACCCCGTACGGGCCAGCGCTCGTACGGGTGACGGCCGCGTCCAGCGCCAGGACGCCCAGCGACGCGAGCAGTGCACCGGCCCCCAGCCACGGGTCCAGCAGCGTGCCGCGCCAGGCCCCGCGCACCGCGGCGAGCAGCCCTCCGGCGGCCCTCTCGCCCGGCCAGGAACCACAAGGGGCGCCTGCGCGGCGGACGCTGGATCACTTCCCGGACCTCGTTCATGCGCGGAATCCTGTCACCGGGCGGGCCGCCGCTTCCTGTGCCGGACCCGGCAGCCCCGCGCCCCTCCGCGCTGCCGGACCGCCGCGCACGGACAGACCCGGACCGCCCGCGCACGGGTGTGCCCGCCCGCCTCCCGCGCACGCGCAGGAGCCGGGAGCCGGCCCCTGCGCGCGGTCACCCCCTGACCGTGCCCGGCCCGGCCCGGAAGCGGAGCCGGTACTCCGTCGGCGTCGTGCCGAGCTTGCGGCGGAACGCCCGTACGAGCGTGTCGACCGTGCCGAACCCGCAGGCGGACGCGGTGCGTTCGAGCGTGTCGTCAGTGGACTCCAGCCGGTCGCGGGCCCGTTCGACGCGGACCGACTCGACGTAGGAGCCCGGCGTCATCCCCAGCTCGGCCTTGAAGATGCGGGTGAGCTGCCGCTCACCGATGTGCGCGTACGCGGCGAGGCCGGCGACGGTGAGCCGTTCGCCGAGGTTCGCCATGATGTGGTGGCGCAGGTCCTCGATGCGCCGGGTGGTGGACAGGGGCTCCAGGGGCACACTGAACTGGCTCTGCCCGCTCGGCCGCTTCAGGTACATCACGAGCTGGCGGGCCACGCGCAGCGCGACGGCCTCTCCGAAGTCGTCGGAGACCAGGGCGAGCGACAGGTCGAGACAGGCGCTGATGCCCGCACCGGTCCACACCTCGCCCTCGCGGATGAAGATCGGGTCGGCGTCGACCTCGACCCCGGGGTACTCGTCGGCGAGCTGCCGCGCGGTCGACCAGTGGGTGGTGGCCCGCCTGCCGTCCAGCAGCCCGGCGGCGGCCAGGAGGTGCGCCCCGACGCAGACGGACGCGATCCGCCGGGAGCGGGCGGCGAGCTCCCGCACCCGCCCGACCACGGCCGGGTCGGTGAGGGCACGCACCCGGCCGTCGGCGCCGGTCTCGACCGCCCCGGGCACCAGCAGGGTGTCGATGCTCCGGCCGGACACCTCACCGAACGTCGCGTCGGGCAGGACGCGCACCCCGGCGGAGGTGGTGACGGGATCCATGGTCTCGGCGGCGAGGACCACGGCGTAGCCCGCCGCGTCACCCCCCTCGCGCCGCAGCAGGGAGAACACCTCCGGAGGCCCGGTGATGTCGAGGAGGTCGACACCGTCGAAGAGGACGATGACGACGAGCCGTTCGACGGCGCTCATGGAACCTCCGCGATACCCGGGGGGTGCCGGGCCGCCCGCGGCGGACAGCCCGCCGCCGTCAGCCCAGCACCAGCGATGTCGGTATCTGCATGTTAGACGGCATTGCCGACACCCCTGGCCGGCCGTAGCGTTTCCGGCGCACCCACCGGAACTCGACCTGAGGCGGACTTCCCATGGCCACGACGACCCTGCGCGAGCTCAACGGTTTCGACGAGACCCCCGCGAGGCTCGCCGGCTCGACCCTGATCCTGGTCGACTACCAGAACACCTACACCGGCGGCGTGATGGAACTGGAGGGCTGGCGGGCCGCGCTCGACGCCGCCGCCGCACTGCTGCTCAGGGCCCGGGAGGCGGGCACGGAGGTCATCCACGTCATCAACGACGGCGGGGAGGGCACCCCGTACGACATCCGGGCGGAGATCGGCCGGATCCACCCGGACGTGGCACCGGCCGAGGGCGAGCGGGTCGTCGTGAAGACGGTCCCGGACGCCTTCGCCGGCACCGGCCTGGGCGAGTACGTCGACGCCGCGGGCCACAAGGACGTCATCGTCGCCGGGTTCATGACCCACATGTGCGTGACGTTCACCGCGCAGGGCGCGTTCCTGCGCGGCAACCGGCCCACGGTGGTCGCCGACGCCTGCGCGACGCGCCCCCTGCGGTCGGTCGGCACCGAACTGACCGCCGACCAGATCCACCGCGCCGCGCTCGCCACGATCTCCGATCTCTACGGCGTCGTCGTCACCTCGGGTACGTCCCTGGCCTGACCCGCGAACCCGGCACCGGCACACCGGCACCGGCGCACTGGCGCCGGCCCCGTTCCGGTCGCGGCCCGGTCATGGGGGATGGCCGGGAAGCCGCGCCCGCCCGGGCCGAGGACCGCGGCGAGGCGGCCCGGCGCCGGCGCGTCACCCCCCCCGGCCCGCCCCCGCCCGTCCGGGCACCCCCCGCGTCCAGCGAGCAGGCCGCGGCGAAGAGCGTGATGCCCGCGGCGTCCCTTCCGGGGCGCCGCGGTGCGGCTGAACACCCCGCTGGCCAGACGAGCCAGCAGCCGGCAGCGGGCGCCGGTGCCGACGAGCCGGACGGCGGCACCGGCACGCCCGTGCCACGCCCCGGACAGGCGCGGGGGACGCGGCGGATACGCGGCCTCTGGCACGTGCGTCATACAGAGAGAATCATGCGGTCTCCCATGAAATGTCCCAGGAGCCGCCGCCCGGACCGGACCGGTCCGCCCGCCGAAGGAGCCCCCTGACCTCGCGGTTGACGGCCCAGGCGTCAGCGACCGGCCCGAGGTGGCCGAGCTTGTCGGGATTGAGCACCCCGCGCACGGTCTCCACCCGCCCGCCGACCACATCAAGGACCATGGCGTTCAGGACCCGGCCGTCCCGGTCACGGAAGACCGCCCCGGGCTGGCCGTTGACCTCGCACGGCTCGCACGTCGCACCCGTACAGAACAGCCGGGGAAAGAACGTGCCCAGCAGCCGGGCCACGCTCCGCGCCCCCGTGACGGCCCTGGCCAGCTGCGGGGCCTTGCCGCCGCCGTCCCCGACCATCTGCACATCGGCGGCGAGCAGGCGCTGCAGCCCGGCCACGTCACCGGCCCGCAGCGCCTCGAAGAACCTCCGTGCCAGCTCCTGCCGCTCCCCGGAGTCCGCCGCGAACCGGGGCCGCCCGGCCGCCATGTGCCGCCGCGCCCGCACCAGCAGCTGGCGGCACGCCGCCTCGGAACGCCCCACCGCCTCGGCGACCTCGTCGAAGCCGAACGCGAACACCTCCCGCAGCAGGAACACCGCCCGCTCCAGCGGGCTGAGCCGCTCCAGCAGCACCAGGGCCGCCATCGACACCGAGTCCGCCAGCTCCACCGACCGCTCCGGGTCCTGGTACGGATCGTCCAGCAGCGGCTCGGGGAGCCACGGCCCGGTGTACCGCTCCCGCCGCACCCGCGCGGAACGCAGCACATCGATCGAGATCCGGGTCACCGCGGCCGACAGGAAGGCCCTGACCGACACGGGCCGGGCCGGCGAGGCGTCGAAACGCAGCCAGGTCTCCTGCACCGCGTCCTCCGCCTCACCCACACTGCCCAGGATCCGGTAGGCGAGGGAGAACAGCAGCGGCCGCAGCTCCTCGAACTCCTCGACCTTGCTCACACCGCATCAGCCCCTCGCACCGCACCGTCCCCGTCTGGCCTGCCCCGCACCGCTCAGTGGAACTGCCCGGGTTCGTAAGCACCGGCCGGCTGCCGGGAGATGACGTTCAGCCGGTTCACCACACCCATGAAGGAGACCAGGAGCACCAGGGCGGCCAGCTGCTCCTGGCCGTAGTGCTCGGCCGCCTTCGCCCAGACCGCGTCGGAGACCCCGCTCCCGTCCGTGAGCCTGGTGCCCTGCTCCGCCAGCTCCAGCGCGGCGCGTTCGGCCTCGGTGAAGACCGTGGCCTCCCGCCACGCCGCCACCAGATGCAGCCGCACCGGGGACTCGCCGGACGCGGCGGCGTCCTTGGTGTGCATGTCGATACAGAAGGCGCAGCCGTTGATCTGGCTCACCCGCAGCGCGACCAGTTCCTGCGTCGCGGCCGGCAGCGGCGACTCCTTGACCGCCCTGCCCACCGCGGTGATGTGCTTGATGGCCTTGCCGATGGTCGGGTCGCTGAAGTAGTCGATTCGAGCGTCCATCGTCCTGCTCCTTCATGGGTGACCGTCCGTGCGTTCATCTCTGTGACGAGACAGCCCGGCCCCCTGTGACACACCTGGATGTGATCTGGATCTCCTCTCCCGCCGGCGGGGACGCTCCGGCCCGCACGGAACACCCCCACCCCTTCCCGGACTTACGGACTTACGGACTTACGGACCTGCGGGATTGCGGGTCAGGCGGCGACGGGACTTTGCGGAGCCGCGCCCCGGTCCGGAGTGCGGAACAGCCCCGCCGGTGCCCCGTCACGTATGCGGAACGCACCGCCTGACGCGCCACGGCCCCACCGCCTCCGCCCCCGGACAGGAGAGAGCCGCTACGCTGCCCGCGGCATTCGGCATGCGCCGCGCGCACGGCAGTACCTATAAGGGCTGTCCCGTGATCACTGGCGGGCGTGCGACGACAGCCACGGCACCTCGCCGGGTTGTCGGAACGCCCGGATACATCCGGTATTCGGGCGGCCCTCCGCCGTGCGACGCACCGCGTCTGACGCCGCACGCCGATCCACCAGGGATGACGGGACAGCCCTTAGCATGATCGTCATGGACCTCACCATCCACACGAGTTCCCTCCCGCACGACGACCCGGAGGAGTCGCTCGCCTTCTACCGCGATGTCCTCGGCTTCGAGGTCCGCAACGACGTCGGCCAGGGCCGGATGCGCTGGATCACGGTGGGCCCCGCCGGGCAGCCCGGCACGTCGATCCTCCTGGCCCCGCCCGCCGCCGACCCCGGGGTCACCGAGGACGAGCGCCGCACCATCGCCGAGATGATGGCCAAGGGAACGTACGGCTGGATCCTGCTGGCCACCCACGACCTCGACGCCACCTTCGGACAGCTCCGGGCGGGCGGCGCCGAGATCGTCCAGGAACCGGCCGAACAGCCCTACGGCATCCGCGACTGCGCCGTCCGCGACCCCGCGGGCAACCTGGTCCGCATCCAGGAACTCCGCTGAACCGGACCGCACACGGTCCACGGACACACACCCACGCGGCGAACGGAGAAACAGTGAACGGGACGGCCGGCACGGGGGACGCGTGGGCAGGCGGGAAGATACGCCTGCGCGGGGTCGAACCCGAGGACTGGGAGGGCTTCTGCGACCTGGCCCGCCACACCCACGACGTACGCAACGCCGGCCTGGCCGGCCCTCCCCGCTCCGCCGAGGGCTTCCGCGCCTGGACCGCCGAACGGGCCGGACGCCCGCCGGGGGGCGAGGCGTTCCGCCTGGTGATCGAGACACTGGCCGACCGCGCCTTCGCGGGATCAGTGACCGTCGCGGAGGCCGACAGCCGCGCGGGCCGGTTCAGGACAGGCATCGAAGTCGCCCGCGGCCACCGCCGCAAGGGGTACGCGAGGGAAGCGACCGGACTCATCCTCACCCACATGTTCACCGAACAGCGCTGCAACAAATGCGAGGTGGAGGTCTACGCCTTCAACGACGCCTCCCTCGCCCTCTACCGCGCACTGGGCTTCACCGAGGAAGGACGGCTGCGCCAGCACGAGTTCATCGCGGGCGAATACCACGACGTCGTACTGCTCGGCATCACCGCGGCCGAGTTCGCCGTCAGTCCAGGCAGAACTCGTTTCCCTCAGGATCAGCCATCACGATGAACCCGGCACTCAGCACAGGACCGGGCTCCTCACGGCGCACCCGCTTCGCGCCCAGGGCGACGAGCCGCCCGCACTCGGCCTCCAGAGCCGCCATCCGCTCCTGCCCGTGCAGCCCCGGGGCCGCACGGACATCGAGATGGACACGGTTCTTGGCCGTCCTGCCCTCCGGCACCTGCTGGAAGAACACCCGCGGGCCCCGCCCGTCCGGATCCTCCAGGGCCGACTTCGCGTTGCGCTGCTCCTCCGGCACCCCGGTCCGGGCCAGGAAACCGTCCCACGCCGCCAGCGGATCGGCACCCTCCGGCAGCTCCACCCCGGGCGGCCCCGGATGGACGTAACCCAGCACGTCGCGCCAGAAGGACGACAGCGCACGCGGATCGCGGGCATCGAAGGTGATCTGGACAGCACGGCTCATCAGAAGGCTCCGTTCACAGCGGGTTTCGCCCGCCGGACGGACCACACGGCGGGCGGGACGGGAACACCCTGGCACCCCAGGCGGACAGAACCGGTCCGCTGTCTCTGACAGGGTGAGCCGTATGGACGCAACCACCGGCACCGGACGGGGTACGACGGAAAGAGTCCTCACCCTGCTCGGGCTGCTGCAGCAGCGCCAGGTGTGGACCGGCCCGGAACTCGCCGAGCGGCTCGGGGTCACCCCGCGCACCGTACGGCGCGACGTCGGACGGCTGCGCACGCTCGGCTACCCCGTGCACGCCGCCCAGGGAACGGGCGGCGGCTACCGGCTCGGGCCGGGACAGGAACTGCCGCCGCTGCTCCTGGACGACGAGGAGGCGATCGCGACCGCGGTCGCCCTGCTCGTCGGCGCGGGAAACGCCTCCGGCACGGACAGCACCGCCGCTACGGGGTCCGGGGACGCGGCACTGCGGGCGCTGACCAAACTCGACCAGGTCCTGCCCGCCCGGCTGCGGCACGAGGTACGCGCGCTGACCGCGTCGGTGGAGTCCTTCGGCCGGGGCCGCACCCCGGTCGATCCCGGGACGCTCATGACCCTGGCACGGGCCTGCCGCGACGGGGTCGAGACCGGCTTCGGCTACCCCTCCCACGGCGAGGTGCGCAGACGGCGGGCCGAGCCCTACCGCCTCGTCGCCTCGGACCGGCGCTGGTACCTCCTGGCCTACGACCTCGGCCGTGACGACTGGCGCAGCTTCCGCGTCGACCGGATGACCGGGGTGTCCGCCCGGACCTGGCGCTTCACCCCGCGCCCGGCCCCCGACGCGGCGGCCTATGTGCAGGAGGGCGTGGCGAGCCGCGTCTACCCGCACCAGGCGCGATTCCTCGTGCACGCTCCGGCTGGCACGGTGCGCGGACAGATCCCCGCGTCGGCGGCCGTCGTACAGCAGCGCGGCACGGACCGCTGCGAGGTGGTCACCGGCGCCGCCGGTCTGGACGCCCTGCTCATGCACGTACTCCTGCTGGGGCACGCGTTCGAGGTCCTCGACCCGCCGGAGCTCGGCGACCGCTGCCGCACGCTGGCCCGGAGACTGCTGGCCGCGGGCGCCCCGGTCCCGCCACGGCCAGACGCCCGTACGCCGTGAACACCACCGCGCCGCCCGGGCCGCAGCGGCACCGGACGCCCCGTCAGCAAGACGGCGCGGCACCCCTGCACCCGCTTCGCGCCACCGCACCCCGCCCCGCAGCCGGTCCGGCCGGACCCGTCCCGGGACACACGGCGCAGGGGCAGGCGGCGGGCCACAGCCGGACACGGGCAGGCCGTGGCCCGCCCTTCCCCGCTCTCCGCGGCCCCGGGCACCGCCGCCGGAGGGACCTCCGGGCAAGCCGCCCGCCGCCCCGGCGCCAGGACGGCCGGGAGGGACGCCTCCGCGCTTTTCGCGCCCGGTGAGAGGGCCGCACACGCCGGACTCCGCTCCCGCGGACCGGGAAGCGGATCACACGGCCGCGTGCGGGGCCGGGCTCACCGCCTCCACGACCTCGACCAGGGGAGCGAGTTCGGGGTTCCGGGCGGCTTCGCGCAGCGCCTCGCTCAGGGCGGCGTCATTGGTCGGCCGGGCTTCCTCCAGGAGCCTTCGGCCGTCCTCGGTGACGTTGGTGTAGATGCCGCGGCGGTCGGTCGGGCAGAGGTAGCGGGACAGCAGGCCGCGGTCCTCCAGGCGCGTCACCAGACGGGTGGTGGCGCTCTGGCTGAGCACGACGGCGTCGGCGACCTGCTTCATCTGCAGATGCCCGCCCTCCCCGTCGTGCTGGCGGCTGAGCACGTCGAGCAGGGAGTACTCCCGCACGCTCAGGCCGTGTTTGGCCTGCAGCGCCCGCTCGATGTGCGCCTCGATCCTGCCGTGCAGGAAGGACAGGGCGGCCCATCCGTTGGCGAGGGCGGTGAGCGAGCGGTCCGTGGCAGTCATGGGGATGGGTTCCTTTCCCGTTTCCCGGTGCGGCGTGATCCAGGGTAAGCCCTGACTGAAAATATCCGCGACGAATGGTATGCCGCCCCTGCAAGGAGCGCGGCACGGAAGGGGACGGGGAGAGGAGCGGCGGCGGGGGAGGGGCCGGGCGGGGCGGAGGAGATGCGCGATCCGCCGGGGCCAGGACAATCGATTCCAGCCGGCTCTTTTCCGGGGCCGCCGTGCACCCGGGAACGCTCCGCGGCGTCCGGAAGACGCGGGGCGAGGTGACCGCAAGGCGCGGGACGAAGGGAATGACCGTGGCTGTTTCCAGCACTCCGATGAACCTCACCCTGGCCGCCCACGTCGGGATCTCGGTCTCCGACCTGGACGCCTCGGTCGCGTTCTACCGGGCTCTCACCGGGCGGGAGCCCGTCGCGGACGGGACCATGCGCAGCGACCCGTTCGGCAGGTCGCAGGGCCTGCCCACCGCGGAACTGCGCTACGCCACGATCAACCTGGACAACAGCCTCGGCATCGACCTCATCCAGTTCCAGGAACCGGCGGGCGAGCGGACGAACGGGATGGCCAACCGCCCGGGTTCGATGCACCTCTGCTTCCGGGTCGATGACTTCGGCGCGGTGTACCGGCGGATGAAGGAGGCCGGGTACGGCTTCCTCGGCGACGACTACACCTTCATCGCGGGCGAGGTGACGCCCGGGGCGGCCCTCGGGACCAGGGTCGCGTACTTCAACGACCCGGACGGCACCAATCTGGAGATCATCCAGCCGGAAGGCGGCTTCGCCGCCTGAGGCCGTGCCGCCCCGGGGAGCCCCGGAGAGCCCCGGGGGGCCCCGGAGGGCTCCGGACGTGCCCCGGAGCGCTCCGGAGGCGGCCTGCCGCAGGTGTGCCCCGCCCGGGGTCCGCAGCCATAGACGGATGCCCGCGTTTGCGTTTATGGCGCGTGCGCAACTATTGTTGTGTCCCGCAAGGCGCACCAGCAACCAGCACGGAGGGCTGCTCCCATGCCGCTCGCACTCTTCGCCCTGGCCATCGGGGCCTTCGGGATCGGCACCACCGAGTTCGTGGTGATGGGCCTCCTGCCCGAGATCTCCGCCGACTACGGCGTATCCATCCCCACCGCCGGGCTGCTCGTCACCGGCTACGCGACAGGCTTCGTCATCGGCGCGCCGCTGATGACGATCCCCGGCACCAGGACCAGCCGCAAGACGATGCTCATGCTGCTCATGGGCCTGCTCACGCTCGGCAACCTGCTCTCCGCCGTCGCACCCGGCTTCGGGATCATGCTCATCGGCCGGATCGTGGCCTCCCTGGCCCACGGCGCGTTCTTCGGTATCGGCTCCGTGGCCGCCGCCGGCCTGGTCGCCCCGCACAAGAAGGCCGGCGCGATCGCCGCCATGTTCACCGGACTCACCGTCGCCAACATCGTCGGCGTACCGGCCGGAACCTTCATCGGCCAGGCCGTGGGCTGGCGGACCACCTTCGTCGCGGTCGCCGCACTCGGCGTCGCCGGCCTGCTCGGCATCGCCCGGCTGGTGCCCGCCCTGCCCCGCCCCGAAGGCGCCCGCCTGCGCCGGGAACTGTCCGCCTTCCGCAACCCGCAGGTGCTGCTCGCGATGGCGATGACCGTGCTCGGCTTCGGCGGAGTCTTCGCCGCGGTCACCTGCATCGCCCCGATGATGACCCACGTCGCGGGCTACCCGGACGGCGCGGTCACCTGGCTGCTGGCCCTGCTCGGCGTCGGCATGTTCCTCGGCAACCTGATCGGCGGCCGCTTCGCCGACCGCAGGCTGATGCCGATGCTCTGCACCACCCTCGGCGGCCTCGCCGTCGTGCTCGGCCTGTTCACCCTCACCGCACACCACAAGACCGCCGCCGCCGTCACGATCCTGCTCGTCGGCGCCCTCGGCTTCGCCACCGTCCCGCCGCTCCAGAAGCGCGTCCTGGACCACGCCCACGGCGCCCCCACCCTGGCCTCCGCCGTCAACATCGGAGCGTTCAGCCTCGGCAACGCGCTCGCCGCCTGGCTCGGCGGCACCGTCATCGCCGCCCGATACGGCTGGACCGCCCCGAACCGGGTCGGCGCGCTGCTCGCCGCCGCGGCCCTCGGCCTCGCCCTCTGGTCCGCCGCCCTGGAACGCCGCGCCCCCGCGGGCGCGCCCGTCGGCGCCCCCGCCCCGGTCCCGGTCCACGGCTGACCACCCCCCCCGCACCCCCACCCCCGCGACATCAAGGAAGCGAACCACCATGACCAGCAACGTTCCCACCGTGAAGCTGAACAACGGCGTCGAGATCCCCCAGCTCGGCTTCGGTGTCTTCCAGGTCCCCGACGAGGAGACCACCACCGCCGTCTCGGC